>NZ_LMDO01000022.1:65776-67368 GCF_001425105.1 Pseudomonas sp. Root401
TACCATCGCCGCCGGCCAGACCACTGGCACCGTCAACGTCGAGACGCCGGCTAATGACGTCTACAACAACGGCAGCACCGTCAGCACCACCATTACCGGTGCGACCGGTGGCAACTTCGAAAACCTGGTCCCGAGCACGACACCTGCGGTCACCACGATTACCGATTCGGYGGAYACCACTGGCCTGACTCTGACGGCCAGCAACACCATCACCGAAGGCGGTTCGATTGTTTACACCGCGACGCTGACCAACCCGGCCCAGACTCCAACACCATCACCGAAGGCGGTTCGATTGTTTACACCGCGACGCTGACCAACCCGGCCCAGACTCCGGTGACCGTGACCYTGAGCAAYGGCTCGGTCATCACCATCGCCGCCGGCCAGACCACTGGCACCGTTAACGTCGATACTCCGGCCAATGACGTCTATAACAACGGCAGCACGGTCAGCACTACGATCACCGGCGCAACCGGCGGTAACTTCGAAAACCTGGTCCCGAGCACTACACCTGCGGTCACCACGATTACCGATTCGGCCGACACCACTGGCCTGACTCTGACGGCCAGCGACACCATCACCGAAGGCGGTTCGATTGTTTACACCGCGACGCTGACCAACCCGGCCCAGACTCCGGTGACCGTGACCCTGAGCAATGGCTCGGTCATCACCATCGCCGCCCATTACCGGTGCGACCGGTGGCAACTTCGAAAACCTGGTCCCGAGCACGACACCTGCGGTCACCACGATTACCGATTCGGTGGACACCACTGGCCTGACCCTGACCGCCAGCGACACCATCACCGAAGGCGGTTCGATTGTTTACACCGCGACGCTGACCAACCCGGCCCAGACTCCCGTAACCGTGACMYTGAGCAAYGGCTCGGTCATYACCATCGCCGCCGGCCAGACCACTGGCACCGTCAACGTCGAGACGCCGGCTAATGACGTCTACAACAACGGCAGCACSGTCAGCACCACCATTACCGGTGCGACTCATTACCATCGCCGCCGGCCAGACCACTGGCACCGTCAACGTCGAGACGCCGGCTAATGACGTCTACAACAACGGCAGCACCGTCAGCACCACCATTACCGGTGCGACAGGTGGCAACTTCGAGAATCTGGTGCCGAGCACCGCRCCTGCSGTYACYACGATTACCGATTCGGTGGACACCACTGGCCTGACCCTGACCGCCAGCGACACCATCACCGAAGGCGGTTCGATTGTTTACACCGCGACGCTGACCAACCCGGCCCAGACTCCCTACGAAAAACTGGACATCGACGGCAAGCCTGCCGAAACCACCGTCACAGATACTCAGGACACCACTGGCCTGAGCCTGTCCGCGTCTACCGAAGTAGCTGAAGGTGGCTCGATCGTCTACACCGCAACATTGACCAACGCCGCTGGCTCGCCTGTCACTGTGACTCTGAGCAACGGCGCGGTGATCAACATCGCAGCAGGCGCCACCACTGGCACCGTCACTGTCGATGCGCCAAAAGACGACGTCTACAAAGACGCCGGCAAAGTTGAAGTCAGCATCGATAAGGCCACTGGCGGTAACTTCGAGAACCTGGTTCCGAGCACCACG
>NZ_LMDO01000022.1:67390-132971 GCF_001425105.1 Pseudomonas sp. Root401
CAACTACGAAAAACTGGACATCGACGGCAAGCCTGCCGAAACCACCGTCACAGACACTCAGGACACCACTGGCCTGAGCCTGTCCGCGTCTACCGAAGTAGCCGAAGGCGGCTCGATCGTCTACACCGCMACMYTGACCAACGCMGCYGGCTCRCCWGTSACYGTGACCCTGAGCAACGGCGCTGTGATCAACATCGCAGCAGGCGCCACCACCGGCACCGTCACTGTCGATGCGCCAAAAGACGACGTCTACAAAGACGCCGGYAAAGTWGAAGTCAGCATCGATAAAGCCACTGGCGGTAACTTCGAGAACCTGGTTCCGAGCACCACSCCAGCGGTGACTGACGTTACCGACACCATCGACAACACCACCGTCAGCATCACCGGCAGCACGTCGGTCACCGAAGGCCAGGCGGCCATCTATACCGTCAGCCTGACGAACCCGGCGCAAACCGAGGTGACGCTCAAGATCGTCTACAGCGGCACCGCCGCCGATGGCACGGACTTCACCGGTGTCTACACCGTGAAGATCCCGGCCAACGCCACCAGCGCCACCTTCAACGTGGCGACGCTGGACGACAAGATCACCGAAGGTACCGAGAACTTCGTGGTCAAGATCGACTCGGCCACCGGTGGCAACTTCGAGCACCTGGCGGTCAGCGGCACCAACGGCAGCGTCAGCACCTCGATCATCGACAACGATGCGCCACCGGCACTCGACCTGGACGCCAACAACTCCAGCGGCAAGACCGGCGCCGATTACCAAGTGACCTTCACCGAAGGCACCACCGGCTCGGGCGTGTCCATCGCCGACACCGACCTGACCATCACCGACCCGGACAGCACCATGCTGACTGGCGCCACCATCGTGCTGACCAACCGTCAGCCTGGCGATGCGCTGAACCTGGGCAACAGCGTCAACGGCATCAGCATCAACGCCAACAGCACTGACGGCAAGGTCGTCCTGACGCTGTCGGGCAACGCGACGCTGGCCGACTACATGCAGCAGATCAAGAACATCAGCTTCATTAACAACAGCGAAGATCCGAGCACCGTACCGCGCATCATCACCGTGACGGTGACCGACGGCAGCAGCTACTCCAACACCGCCACCACCACCGTGAACGTGGTCGGGGTCAACGACGCGCCAGTGGCCACTGGCGGCGCGGTGACCGGTACCGAAGACACTTCACTGGTCCTCGGCTGGTCGACGTTCGGCATCAGCGACGTGGACAGTTCCGCCACCAGCCTGGGTGTGAAAATCACCGAGCTGCCGGCCGATGGCAAGTTGCAGTATCTGGACGGTGCAACCTGGAAAGACGTGGCCAACAACCAGACCTTCACCAAGGCTGACATCGACGCCGGCAAGCTGCGCTTCACTCCGGACGCCAACGAATCCGGCGCCAATGGTTATGTTGGCAGCAGCACGGGCAACAACCAGGCCGACTACGCACAGGTCAAGTTCCAGCCAACCGACGGCCAGGCGCTGGGCAATACCAGCACCGTGAAGATCGACATCACCCCAGTCGCCGATGCACCGACCCTCAACGTGGCCGGCAACAACGTGACCTCAACCGGTTTGATCAAGGAAGTCTGGACCGGCCTGTCGGGCCTGGGCACCGATGGCAGCGGCGCGCCGTCCGGCACGCTCAAGTCGGTGATCGATGCCGCCGGCACGCCGAACAGCAGCACCAACGTGACCAACGTGCAGTCCGACAGCAACGTCAACCCGGGCACCGCGTCGAAAACCTCGGGCCTGATCTTCCTCGAAGCCGGCAAGACCTACACCTTCAGCGGCACGGGCGATGACAGCCTGCTGGTGACCATCGGCGGCAAAACCGCCGCGGCCACCACTTGGGGCGCGGGCGGCCAGTTGAACGGTTCGTTCACCCCGACCACCAGCGGCTACTACACCCTGGACATCTACCACCACAACCAGACCGGCCCGGGCAGCTATGACGTGAACCTGTCGGTCAACGGCAGCACACCGGTCGACCTGAGCAGTGCCGGCGTGCCGCTCTATACCGGCGTGACCGACCTGGCGAACTCTGGCGTGACCGTCTCCGACCTGCACGGCACCAACGGCGAAGGCTACTACGACGGCTTCAAGCTCAACGAAGGCGCCGAAGGCACCAGCGTGCACCTGTCGAAAATCACCACCGCCCTGACCGACACCGACGGCTCCGAAAGCCTGAGCGTGAAGATTGGCGGCATGCCGGAAGGGAGTGTGCTGAGCGACGGCGCGGGCCACTTCGCGACAGTGGGCAGCAACGGCGAAGCATCGGTCAGTGGCTGGAACCTGGGCAGCCTGACCCTGACCCCACCGACCTATTACAATGGCCAGCTCAATCTGACCGTGACCTCCACCTCCACCGAAGCCCTCGGAGGATCGGCGACTACCACGGCGCAGATCCCAGTCACCGTGTACCCGGCGACCTACAACGCCATCACCGCCACGTCGGGCAGTGACAACGTCACCGGCACCGACGGCAACGATATCGTCGTCGCCGACATTGGCGGGTTGACCGTAGTGCCGGGCGTCAACTACAACATCGCCTTCATGGTCGACAGCTCCGGCAGCATGAGCGACTCGTCCATCGCAGCGGCCAAGGCCTCGCTGACCTCGGTGTTCAACACCCTCAAGCAGAGCCTGGGCAGCAACTCCGGGACGGTGAATATCTTCCTGGCGGACTTTGATAACCAGGTGAACAAGACCGTCGCGGTCAACCTCAACGACACGAACGCCTTGACCCTGCTCAAAGGCGTGCTCGACTCGATGGTGTCCGGTGGCGGCACCAACTACGAAGACGTGTTCAAGACCACGGCGAACTTCTTCAACAGCACCCAGGCCTTGAACAATACCGGCGCGAAAAACCTGACGTATTTCATTACCGACGGCAAACCGACCTTCTACCAGACCGGCGAACAGACCAACCCGACCTTGTACGGCAACGTCAAGCTCGATGATGTGCTGAGCGCAGCCAACTACACCGTCGGCAAGTACTACACCCAGACGATCGACAGCACGCACAAATACACCATTTACGAAAACGGTGAGATGTACCTGTCGACCAAAAGCGGAAGGAACTGGAACGACAGTTATGTCGGCACGGTGCACGCCGAGGGTAATGGCACTTTCGAGCTGTCTTACCTGGGTGGCAACGGTTATTCCGATTACTGGAACTACCTCGACGCGGCAGCGGGCTCATCCGCCAGCTTCACACTGCTCAAAGGCTTGAGTACCGTCGAGGCCATCGGCCTGAACAGCGATGTGACCCTGAACGACCTCAAGCCCTACGATTCGGACTCGACGCCGCAGACCAACATCGACCCGAACAACCTGGCCAACTCGATCATCGGCCACACCGAAGCGACCCTGCCGGGCTCCGATACGGTCAACGGCGGCAACGGCGGCAACGGCAACGACATCCTGTTCGGCGACCTGGTGAGCTTCAACGGCGTTGCCGGCGAGGGCTACCAGGCCATCCAGGCTTTCGTCGCCCAGCAGAACGGCGTGGACGTCAGCAAGGTCACCACCAGCAACGTGCACCAGTACATCACCGAACACTACACCGCGTTCGATGTGTCCGGTGCCCATGATGGCAATGACACCCTGCTGGGCGGTGCCGGCAACGACATCATTTTCGGCCAGGGCGGCAACGACACGCTCGACGGTGGCAAGGGCAATGACATCCTGCTCGGTGGCACAGGTAACGACACACTGATCGGCGGCCAGGGCAATGACACCCTGATCGGCGGCCTGGGCGGCGATACCTTTGTCTGGAAGTCCGGCGACACCGGCACCGACGTGATCAAGGACTTCAAGGCAAGCGAAGGCGACCGGATCGACCTGCGGGATCTGTTGCAGGGCGAAAGCGGCAGCACCATCGACCACTTCCTGAAAATCAGCACGGTCGATGGCGTGTCGTCGCTGCAGGTCAGCACCTCCGGTCAGTTCAATGGGGCCAACGGCGGCGCCGCGACCCCGGACGTGACGATCAAGCTCGAAGGCAACAACTGGTCGAACGTGAACCTGAACTCGTTGATCGCCGGCAGCGACCCGACCATCAAGGTCGATCACAACAACAGCTGACCGGGCCCTCACGGCCGCCCTTCACAGGGCGGTCGTGCATGGCTGCTCCCAGGATGACGATTTCGTCGCCACCCTCCATACTCCCCCCACAGTTGGCCTATGCTGCCCAGCATGACGCCGCTTCATACATGAGGGATGCCCGATGTTTTATGTGCAACGCGATGCACAAGGCCTGCTGGTGCGCGTAGAAGCCACCGCTTACGCCGAGGCCACCGAAACCTTGCCGGCCGACAACCACGAGATCCAGGACTGGTTCGCCAACCAGGCGGTGGAAAACAGCCTCAAGCAGCTCAAGCAAAGCGACCTGGAGATGATCCGGGTACTCGATGACTTGATCCAGGTGCTGACCAGCAAAGGCGTCATCCGCGTCACCGACCTGCCAGCGGCGGCCCAGGCCAAGCTGATGGACCGCACCCAGGCCCGGGAAGCCTTGGGTGGGTTGAGCCGGTTGATCGATGATGATGAGAAGGGGTTGATCTAGGCTGCCCACACCATTCCAGGCAATACACAGCACCTGTGGCCAGAGATTGCTCCCGCAGGTCTGCATGTAGGAGCTGTGTAGGAGCTGTCGAGTGCAACGAGGCTGCGATCTTTCCCCAGACACTTGAGCCCCAAGTGAAAGATCAAAAGATCGCAGCCTTCGGCAGCTCCTACAGGGCATCAGCCGAACGGGACCAATCTCTGGTCACAGGGTTTGGGGTTGTCTGGGCGGACGCCATCGCGAGCAAGCTCGCTCCCACAGTTGATTGGTGTTGATCGATATTTCGGTTCGACACAGATCCAGTGTGGGAGCGAGCCTGCTCGCGATGACAATCGTCAATCCACCGCAGGCCTGTCAGCCCGCCGCTTGAACCTCCAGCCGATCCATCGCCCGCTCCACCAACAGATGCACCCCATCGGCCATTCGGCTGATCGCCAGGATCACGCTGCGGCGCGAGCCGTCGACGTCGTCAGCCAGGTCGGCGGCGATGGCGCTGATGGACAGCAGGTCTTCGGAGGCATTGGCCAGGAGGGTTTCGGTGTCGATGTCTGGGGAAACCATGAAAAGCTGGGCGGTTTGGGGTTTTCCCGAGGCTTCGTCGGTTGGTTTGGGATTGAGGTAATAGTCGAGGACGCGTTCGGCGGCCTCGTCGAGTTTTTTGGATTTCGAGGATTTGTCAGAGGCGTTGCCAGGGCTTCCTGGCGGATTTGGTGTGACCTTGAACATGAGAAATACCCTAAACAGTAATTAGTTGGGGACCGTCACCGTTCGCTTGCACGCGAATTAGGGTGGCGGCCGTACGCAGGTGTGCAAGACCGGGCCTGTTTAGGACACCCAGCAGATCCAAGGATCTCCTGCGTGCAGCCGCCATAAAGCCAGTGGGCAGAAGAAAGCCCCTGAGCGATGTAGCGTCGCATCCCAAACAGTTTCTTCGGACTTGCACGTCCTTGTCACCGTTTTTTCAGTGACAAACCCAGACTAGCCACGAGGCAGACGCCGGACAAGTTCACCAAGTTCGCCACAACTCGAAGGAAATCTCCTAGGACGTTACTTTTAGAGGGGGGTGTATATCCGTTTCTGCGGTAACGGGGCACCTCGCCTAGGCTCGGTGTGCCCTCACTCCGGCATTGCTCCGTGGGCCGCCGCGAAGGGCCATCCATGGCCCAGCGCGGCTACCTCGGCATCCATGCCGAGGTGCCCACTGCGCAATGCCTGCGTTCGGCCAGCGTGGTTAATGGGGCGTCCGAGATCAACGTCCACCACGAGGCGGCCTTATAGCCGACCTGGTTCTTGGTGGGACCGCGTTTTTCCTGTGGGAGCGAGCTTGCTCGCGATGAGGGTGTGTCAGCGACAGATTACGTGTCTGACCTGGCGCTATCGCGAGCAAGCTCGCTCCCACAATGTTTGCCGTTGATCAAACTGTGGCGTGATGGCTGGAAAGCTTTTGTGGCGAGGGAGCTTGCTCCCGCTTGAGTGCGCAGCGCTCATCGCTTTTTTGGGGCCGCTGCGCGACCCAGCGGGAGCAAGCTCCCTCGCCACAGGACCGTGCTGCTCCCAAGACATTACCGCAAACTGACCCTCCGCCTTCGCGAGCAAGCTCGCTCCCACAGGAGGAACGCGGTCTTACCAAGCATCCCGGCATGGATGCCGGGATAGCCGCGCTGGGCCATGGATGGCCCTTCGCGGCGGGCCCACGGAGCAATGCCGGAGTGAGGGCACACCGAGCCTAAGCGAGGTGCCAAGTGGTGGGGCAGAAGCGTTTTGCTTACTTTTGCGCTTTTCAAAAGTGAGCCGCCGTCAGGGCGGAACCCTAAGTGGCCGTTACCGCAGGAATGGATATGTACACGGTCAGAAGGGCATAGGCCGCCTCACCAGCCAGCCTCACCCCCAACGCTTAGGCTCACCCACCAGTTGCCCCTGAACCCCAAACAACCCCATCTCCCGAATCACCGCCAACTCCCCCTCCGTCTCAACCCGCTCAGCAATCAACGGCAGGTCAATACTGTGAGCCGCCCGCTGAATCGCCTCGATGAACAAGCGCTTATCGCTCTCCTGATCAATCGCACGGATATAGCTGCCATCAATCTTCAGGTAAGCCAACCCCAACCGCGACAAGTTACCGATCATGCTGAACCGCCCACCAAAACGCTGCAGGCTCAAAGAGAAGCCCAACTCACGCAGACGCCGAGTCAACTGCTCCAGCACCGCTTGCTCCGGCAGTTGCTCTTCACCAATCTCCAGGGTCAGGCGCGCCCCAAGGTTGGAATGCGCCCGCAGGATCTCAAAGATCTTGTTCAGCGCCTGCGGATCGGCCAAGGTCGCCGAAGACAGGTTCAACGCCAGGGATTGATCATGCCCGGCCATTTGCCTGAGCACCTGTTCAAGCATCAAACGGTCCAGGCGCGCGGTCCAGCCAAAGCGCTCCAGCCAGGGCAGGAACCGCCCGGCGGGGATGGTCTGGCCCTGCTCGTCCAACAGCCGCGACAGCACTTTGTAATGCAGCACCACCTGGGTATCCTGGGCGGCCACCACCGGTTGGAAGTACAGCTCGAAGCGCTGATGGTTCAAAGCCTGGTCGAGCAGCGTGTGCCAGGCATGGTGATCGTCACCGACGCTGGCCGAGGCACTGTGGTCCAGGCAGGCCCAACCCGGTTCGCCCTGGCTTTCGGCCTGGGCCAGGGCCTGGTCGCCGAGCTGGAGCACCGCTTGCGGCGAGTCGCCATGGACGAACGGCGCCAGCCCGATGGAGGCCACCGACGCCACATCCGTCGCGCCGGTCGCATGCAGGCTCGCCAATGCAGCCTCAAGGTTCTGCGCCAGTTGCAGCGCTTCCTCGCGCACCAACCCAGGCGCCAGCACCGCGAATTCCCCGCCGCGAATACGTGTGACCAGGTTGTGGGTTTCCGGATACCGCGCGCATTCACGCAGCAATTGCTCACCTACGGCCTGGAGCAACTGGTCGGTGCGCTGCCCGCCCAGCCGCTGGTTCAAACCTGCCAGGTCCTTGACCCGCAGCAACAGCAGATAACCGGAGCTGGCCTGCTCCGGGTTGCTTACCCGGGCATTGAGCTGCATTTCGAAGTAGCGCCGGTTGGCCAGGCCCGTGAGGTTGTCCTGGTAGGACTCGACCCGCAGTTTCTCGCTGCGCTCGGCCTGCTCCTGGAACAGCGCCTTGAGCTTCTCGACCATCTGGTTCATCGCCTGCACCACGCGGCGCAGTTCAGGCGTGCGTGGCAACTCCGGCAGGCTCAGGAACTCGCGACGGGCGATGGCATGGGATTGATGCACCATGTAGTCCAGCGGCTTGAGCTGGCGACGCAGCAGCAAGGCCCCCAGCACCGCGCTCACGGCGCCGCACAGCAAAAGCCAACCCAGGCTGCCCAACGCGCTCTGCCACAGCTTGGCGAGGGCGAACATCGGGTGGCTGACCACTTCGACCCGCGCTGCCTGTTCCCAGCCGCGGCTGACGATGGCATCGCCTCCGGCCGGTTCCAGGCCGATCAGCTTGACGAACCATTGCGGCACGCTGCCGGCGTCCGGCGTGCCGGTGCGCTCGACCAGGGTCTTGTCGGTGGCCACGTCGACCACGCGGATGGTCGCGTAGTAGCCGCTGTCGAAGATCGAGCTGACCATCAGCTCCACCATCGCCGGGTCGTCGATGTTCGGCGTCAACGACAGCGCCAGCGCCGTGGCCGCGTCCTGGGCATGGGAGCGCAACTGGTTGACGTACTGGGCCCGCGAGCTCTCCAGGCTGACCATGAAGCTGCCGCTGAAGGCAACCACCAGGAACAGACAGATAGCGATCAACAGCTGTTTGAACAAGGACATCTGAGCGCGCGCTCCTAGTTAGTCGTCTCGACCGGAAAACCTTCGGCCTGCATTTTCTTCAACACATCCTGCCACCGGGACAGGCGCTTGGTGTCACCCACTTTCTTGTTGCCCTTGGCGCCCGGCAGCCACAGCCCTTCGGCATTGAAAGAGTAGACCGGGAGCAAGTCGGTTCGCTGGCTGGCCGGCAGGATGCCGTCGATCAGGCTGTCGAGTACCAGCGGCATCGCCTCGGGCGTGGCGTAGTAGGTGAGCACCATGTGCGCACGGTTCTGCCGCAAGGCCTTGACGTAGGTGATGCGCAGCTTGTCACTGGAGACCCCGAGATGACGCAGGCTGAAATACTTGGCGATGGCGTAGTCTTCACAATCGCCAGCGCCCTTCCACAGGGCCTGGATCGGGGTCTCCCAGTAGTCGACCTCGCGCCACAGGTCGATGTCTTCCACGTAGCGCACCTGTTTGTTGAAAAACAGGTTCACCACCTTGAGCTGTTCCAGTTCCGGGATCTGTTTCTGGGTCGCCAACAGTTGCTGCCATGCGTCGATCCGTTGCTGACCTTCGCCCAAGGGACCATATAACGCTTGCGCCCGTCGGCTGATCTGCGCAAAGTCCCAGTCAGCCTGCAAGCCACCCAGCATCAGGCCGGCCAGCAACAATGCCGAACACAGCCAGCGCAAGGACCTGAGAACAGGGAAAGGTGCAGCCAAGGGAATACGTCCGAAAAGGGCCGTTGGAAATTCGTTGGATGGTGAAGCCTGGCCGGGTAAAAAACAATGGCAGGTTGCAATCACCGCAAGCAGACTAAACTTTAGTTCAGGAACTGGGGCCGCGAGATTTTGACGGCTTGGCAATCTGTAACTAACGTTGGCTTGGATCCAATTGTCGTTACTATCAGTCAGGTGTTGTCGTGACACAGAAGCCCAAACCACTCAGCACTATCCAGGTCAACGGACCCATCCCGGCTGACCAGGCTCGCTCGATCATCGAAGAGTCTCTGCGCGAGGCCATCCTCGATGGACGCCTGCCTTGCGGCACCGCCCTGCGCCAGCAGGAACTGGCCGACCTGTTCGGCGTGAGCCGCATGCCGGTACGCGAGGCATTGCGCCAGCTCGAAGCGCAGTCACTGCTCAACGTGGTTCAGCACAAGGGCGCCGTGGTGGCGCCGTTGATCACCAACAATGCGGTAGAAACCTACGCCCTGCGCTCGGTCCTGGAATCGTTCGCCTTGCGCCTGTCCATTCCGCTGCTCGATGACAACGACCTGGCACTGGCCGCCCAGTACATCGAACAGCTGGAAACGGAAACCGATCACGCCCAGATCGGCAAGCTCAACCGGCTGTTCCACATGTCGCTTTATCACAAGGCACCCAACAGCAAGCTGCTGGACCTGATCGAGCGCGAGCTCAATGAAGAAGAGCGCTTCCTGCGTTTTCATCTGTCATCCATGGGGCTGGGCAAGTTGAGCCAGGACGATCATCGTGCGCTGCTCGACGCCGCGCGTGCCAAGGACATCGATAATGCCGTCGTATTGCTGGAGCGGCACCTGGAAAAAGCCTCTGTCACCATGCGCCGGTACCTGGAACAGTCGTCGAGTCTTTGATCCCGCCTCGACGGTCCGGCCGGCGTAAAAACTTCTTACATATCCTTCCGACTCACTTGTCGCCTGCGCGGCGCGGCCTGGCCGTGGCCGCGACTCGTCGTCCCATCAGTTCAATGGCACTGCCATCGATTTGGGCTCACTCTTGCGCTTGTCGATTCAAAACAGACCTGAAGAAGTCAACGCCTGGCTGAGGCCAGACGAATCGAAGCCAATACGCAAGGAGCGTCGTCCAACCGGCGGGATGATCGGATGTCCGACCGACGTCCTGCCCATAACAAAACTTCTTAACTCCCCGATCCCTGAAGTGCTCCGAGTGAGGCATTCACTCGAACTATTCGATTCTGATACTCCTAAATCGGAAGGAGCTTCTTCGCCCCAATAAAACTTATATAAAAAGTTTTAACAGCCCTCTTCGTGCCCAATAAAACCACAACTTTAAATAATTAAAAAAGTCCTTGCCGCTTACTTGTTTCATGTATTAGTTTTTTATTCGTCGCGTTACTGGCGACCTTTTCGACTTGCGACAAGCCAAGCAAATACTGGCATCTGAAGCCGAAATCACGATTAAAAGAGAATACTTAAGCCCCTTGGGTAATTCATGGATTCCGGTTCAGGCACCCGCTCGCCTCAATTAAATAACGAGCAACCTTCCGGACAAAACATCATTGATGAGGACGTTCCAATGCAGCCATCCAAAGAACAACTATCTTTGAAAAAGCACGAACTTGGCCAACACCCGGTTTTTTCCGAGATTACATCAATCGATCTGTTACGCCGCTTTATGGAAAGCCATGTCTTTGCCGTCTGGGACTTCATGTCGCTGACCAAGCGGCTGCAACGCGAACTCACCTGCGTCCACCTGCCCTGGCTGCCGCCGGCCGACCCGCACGCGGCACGCTTGATCAATGAAATCGTGCTGGGGGAAGAGTCGGATGACCGCCCCGGCGCAGGCTATTGCAGCCACTTCGAACTGTACCTGGACGCCATGCGGGAAATCGGTGCCGATACTCGCGCGATCGAGCAATTCATCACCCTGCAACAGGAAGGCGTCAGCCCCGAGACTGCGCTGGACAGCGTCGAGGTCGAACCAGCGGCGGCACGGTTTGTCCGCCAGACCTTGCACACCGCCCTGCACGCCCCGGCCCACAGCGTGGCAGCGGCCTTCGTGCATGGTCGCGAGAGTGTCATCCCGCAGATGTTCCAGCGCATGCTCGACGCTTGGGGCATTGGCCTGGATCAGGCGCCGACCTTTCGTTATTACCTGCAACGGCACATCGAAGTCGATTCCGAAGACCATGGCCCGGCGGCAGAAAAGTTGTTGGCCCGGCTGATCGATGGCGACCCGCAGCGCGAAACCGAAGTACTGGTCGCCGCGCTCGCCGCTGTCCACAGCCGCGCGGCCTTGTGGGATGGATTGCGCCAGAGCATGGCCCAGCCGGTTGCACAGGTGACACCATGAACGCTGTCGAATACCAATCCTTCGCGGACGCCTGGGAAAGCCGCGCCACGATCCGTACCCGGCCACGGCGGCGGGTCGAAGACGACGACAAGTTGATCTTCCCCATGAGCCGCCAGCCGCTGGTGCACAGCCAGACCTTCCTCAGCCACTGTCCGCAATTGCGCGACTTTGTGCTGGTGCAGAGCCTCTACAAGTTCATCAACGATGTGGTGATTTTCGAGACCGAACTGGTGGACCACACCGCCCGCCGCATCGCCAAGAACCGCTTCGGCATCGAATTCCCGTTCGCCTGCCGCTACGACGCGATGACGGTGGTGGTGGACGAGGATTACCACGCGTTGGTGGCGATGGACTTCATGCAGCAGACCATCGACATGACCGGCATCGCACCTATCCCGTTGCCGGGGCAGATCGAACTCAGCCGCGCGATACCGGCGACCCTGGCCCAGGCGCCGGAACATCTGCTCAGCGCCGTGGAACTGATCTGCATCGCCATCGCCGAGAACACCGTCACCAACGAAGTGGCGGCCTTCGCCCGGGACGACTCGGTCAAGGCCTCGATCAAGGGGCTGATGGCCGATCACTTGCTCGACGAGGGCCGGCACTCCGGTTTCTGGACGCGACTGGTGCAGATTTACTGGCGCACCGCGCCCGAAGAGGACCGCGCGGCGATTGCACGCTTGATGCCCGGCTTCATCGTCCAGTACCTGGCGAGCGACCTGCAGCAAGCGTTCGATTTCGAGCTGATCGCGCACCTGCCCGTCGACGAATCGGTACGCCAGTCGCTGCGTGAAGAGGCCAGTGCGCTGGCCTACCCCATCAATCGTTTTCACCCGTTGGTGGGCAACATCACGCGCTTTTTCCGCAGCAGTTCGATGCTCGCGTCCCCCTGCGTAGGCGACGCCCTCGCTGATTACCTGACTCCATGAGGACCTTTCGATGAAACGCCTCGAAATTGCAGTGCCTGGCACCAGCCAGGCCATGGCCGAACTGGCCCGGGAACTGGAGCTGCACGGCCACGGCATCGTGGATCGGCAATCGCCGGCCAACCACGGCGCGGTCGACCTGTTGATCGACGACGGTACGACACCGCGGGCCATTGAAGCCCGCTCATGCCTCCAGGTGCGCGTGGCGCTGAACACGCGACCCGGCGAGGTATTGCCGCAACCGGTGGTGATATTCCGCGACGGCGCGCAGCGGCTGTTATGCCGGGAAGTGATTACGCCGCAAAGCGATGGCAACGGTCAGTCCCTGCGGTTGCGTACCCTGGCGACCGTGGTCGAGACCGGCGCACAGCTGGTCAGCCAGTTATCCCGGGATGACAGCTGCTTCGATCACTGGCCGACGGTGCACGCTGACGCTGTCGACCAGCCTCTGCTCGGGCTCGATGCGCTGGAACCGCTGGCGTTCGAGCACGGCCTCAATCGGCCGCCAGTACCCTGGCTGCTGGCCGCCGCCGATGTGCCGGTGATGCACAGCATCGAACAGCGCATGCTCGACGACGCGACACAACCGGCCCTGTGGGTCGATGGACAACTCATCGACTACAAATCCTTGCGCCGCCTGGCGCTGAGGTTGCAGCAACCGATGCTGGAAATACTGCACCGAGCAGAACATGAGAAAGGATCTGCTGGAGAACCTGTGGGAGCAAGGCTTGCCCGCGATGAGGACACCGAGGTTCTCAACCCAACCGCGTCATCGTTCATCGGGGGCAAGCCTTCCTCCCACAGGCCTTCCTCCCACAAGGTGATCGGTGTCTGCCTGCCCAAGTCCTCGCACCTGTATGCGGCGATCCTGGCGGTGCTGGGCTGTGGGGCGGTGTACCTGCCGCTGGACCCGCAGCACCCGGCGCAACGTCGGCGCTTCATCCTGGAAAATGCCCAGGCCGACCTGCTGCTGCACGACGGCGACAGCGACCTGGGCGACCTGTCGTTGCCAACGCTCAATGTCCATCAACTGCCATCGCCCAAGCCCGGCATCCCGGCCTCGTTGATCCGCCGCACAGTGGACAGCGACGAACCAGCCGTGGCGATCTACACCTCCGGCACCACCGGCCAGCCCAAGGGCGTGTTGCTCAGCCACCGCAACCTCAGTCACTTCTGTGCCTGGTACGGCGACTACGTCGGGTTGCAGCGCGACAGCCGGGCGTTGCAGTTTTCCACCATCAACTTTGATGCGTCGCTGCTGGATATCCTCCCGACCTTCATCCACGGTGCACTGCTGGTGGTGCCCAGCGAAGACCAGCGCCGCGATCCGCAGCAACTGGTCGCGTTGATTCACCAGCAGCACATCAGCCACGCCTTTCTGCCGCCTGCACTGCTGAGCGTCATGCCCCTTGATACACCGTTGGGCCTGGCGCACCTGATCACCGGTGGCGATGTCTGCGAACCGTTCGTGATCGAACAGCTCGCGCCACAATGCCAGTTCCACAACATCTACGGCCCCACCGAAACCACGGTGCTGGCGACCACACGACAGTTCGGCGTCGGCGACAACAACCGCAACCTCGGCATGCCCATCGCCAATGGCCGGGTGCTGATCCTGGACGAACAGTTGCAACCGGTTCCCCAGGGTGTTCCCGGCGAGCTGTACATCGCCGGTCCGGGCGTCGGGCTGGGCTATCTGAACGACCCGACGCTGACCGCGACGCGCTACCTCGACCTGGCGCTGCCCACCGGGCAAGCGCTGCGGGTCTATCGCACGGGTGATATCGGCCAGTGGACCGACAACGGCATCGAACTGTGTGGCCGGCGCGATAACCAGGTGAAGATCCGCGGTTTTCGGGTCGAGCCCGAGGAAATCGAGCACTGCCTGCGCGATAGCCAGTTGTTTCGCCAAGTGGCGGTGGGGGTCGATGAACGGCGGCGGATCCTGGCGTTCCTGGTTCATCCCGAGCGCTCCGGTGACGCCCTCCAGGCGTTGCGCGAGCATGTGCAGAACAGCTTGCCCAGCTACATGCACCCGGCCGCCTACGTCGAACTGCCGAGCCTGCCGTACACCGGCAACGGCAAGGTCGATCGCCGGGCCTTGCTCGCCATGGCGGTGCAGGTGCAGGTCGACGGCCAGCGCCGGCAGCCACAGAACGCCCTCGAGACACAATTGCAGCAACTGTGGGCCGAACTGCTTGAACTGCCGGTCGAGGACATCGCCACCGACGAAAGTTTCTTCAACCTCGGCGGGCACTCGATCCTGTTGTCGCGACTGCTGCTGAGCATCCGCCAGACGTTCGGCCGCAGCCTGTCGATCAATCGCTTCATCGAAGCGCCAACACTGATGACCTTGGCCAAGTTGCTGGACGATCCTGATCAAAACAGTGCATCGATCCTCAGCCCCCAGGCCTTCATCGATGCCGAGGCCGAGCTCAACCTCAATCCATTGCCCGTCAGCCAATGCGGCGATGTGCACAAGGTGGTGGTGACCGGCGCCAACAGTTTTCTCGGCGTGCACATCGTCGAAGCGCTGCTGGCCTGGGGCGCCACCGAAGTCGCGTGCCTGGTGCGTGCGAGCGCTGAGCAAAGCGCGGCCGAGCGCTTCTCCCAGGCCCTTCAGGACAACCACCTGACCCACCTGGACCTGGACCGCGTCAGTGTGTACGCCGCCGACATCACCCAACCGCAATTGGGTTTGCCGGATGACGTCTACGCCCGCATCGACCGTACCTTCGGCGCGCTGGTGCACAACGCCGCCCACGTCAACCATGTGCTCGACTACGAGTCCCTGGCGCGGGACAACGTGGAGCCGATCTTCGAATGCCTGCGCCTGTGTGAAGGGCGCAGCAAGAAAATCTTCAACTTCGTCTCCACGCTTTCCGCCTCCAGTGCCCTGGACGCCGACGGCCAGGTGCTGGAACAGCCGGCCGCCAGGACGCCGCCGATTTACATCAAGAACGGCTACAACCTGTCCAAATGGGTCGGCGAACGGATCCTGCAACGGGCCCGGGATCGCGGGGTGTGGGTCAATCTGTTCCGTCCCGGCAACATCAGTTTCAACAGCCTGACCGGGGTCTGCCAGCCCCACAAGAATCGCTTGATGCTGATGCTCAAAGGCTCGATTCAGCTCGGCCAGGTGCCGGAGTTGTCCCTCAATTTCGACCTGATGCCGGTGGATTTCCTGGCCCGCTTCATCGCCTTCCACGCCAGCCGTTACCAGCCGACGCAAGCGGTGTTCAACCTGCACAACCCACAGCCTTTGAGCTGGGACGCTTACGTCGCCTCGTTTCGCGACAGCGGCCGGGAGTTTTCGCTGGTCAGCGTCGCCGAGTGGCAACGGCAATTGGCTCGGGTCGATGCCGACAACGCGTTGTTTGGCGTGCTGGGTTTCTACCTCAACGGCTTCGAAGAAGACATCGGCGACATCTCGCTGATCAGCCATGACAACGCCCGCGCCGGCGTGCGGCAGATGGGCGCCAGCTACCCGGAAAAATCCCCGGCCCTGCTGCGTCGCGGCGCCGAGTATCTCAAGGCCATCGACTTCATCTGAAACACCCTCAACCCAAAGCAAGGAGCAAGACCATGAGTGCATTTCAACCCGACACCCTGATCAAAAACCCCCAAGCCTGCCAGGTCGAAACCTCGGTGGAGGTTGCGGCCGACGCGGCGCGCGTCTGGGACGTGGTGGGTGATTTTGGCGGATTCAACCGTTTCATCCCGGCACTGGAGCACATCGAAATGACCGGCGAGGGAGTGAGGTCCCTGCGCAAGAAATTCTTCCGCGATGGGCAGAACCTGGTGGTGGAACAGCTCAACAGCCGTGACGACCAGGCCATGCACATGACCTGGACGCTGATCTACAACACCCTGGGCATCGACAACCTGTGGGCGGCCATGCGCGTCGAACCCCTGGCAGACAACCGCTGCCGCGCCACCTGGACCATCATCGCCGACCACACCGACGCCCACACGCCGTCGGGCTTCCGGGACTTCCTCCAGGGCTTCGCCGATGAGGCGATGGGGAATGTGCAGGGGATGTTCAAGTAAGCGCCACCCCCTTGTGGGAGCGGGCTTGCTCGCGAAAGCGTCAGCCCAGACAACCCATGGATTGGCTTGAAGCTGATCGTCCCCACGCTCTGCGTGGGGATGTATCCCGTGACGCTCTGCGTCACCTTCCAGAAGCGGAACGCGGAGCGTCCCTGGCAACATTCCCACGCAGGAGCGTGGGAACGATCGAAATACCGACCCACCGCCAGTCCCCTTGCTCGCGATGGCGGTGGGTCGGCTTGCGACTGGGTCAGATCTTGAAGCTGTCCACCAGTTGCTTCAGTCGATTGGCCTGTTGCGACAAGGCATCGCAATCCTTCAGGGTTTCATTGAGGTTGGCCACGCTTTGCTGGTTCAGCAGGTTGATGTGGCTGACGTCCATGTTGAGGGTTTCAACCACGGCGGTCTGTTCTTCGGTCGCAGCGGCCACCGACTGGTTCATGCCGTCGATCTCACCGATGCGCTGCGTCACGCTGACCAGTCGCAGACCGGCCTGGTTGGCCACTTCCACGCTTTCTTCGCTGGACGTCTGGCTGGCGTTCATCGTGGTCACCGCTTCACGGGAACCGACTTGAAGCGAGGTGATCATCTTGTGGATTTCTTCCGCCGACTCCTGGGTGCGGTGCGCCAGGTTGCGCACTTCATCGGCCACCACCGCAAAACCACGGCCGGCTTCACCGGCACGGGCCGCTTCGATGGCCGCATTCAGGGCCAGCAGGTTGGTTTGCTGGGAGATGCCCTTGATCACGTCCAGGATGTGGCCGATGTTGTCGGTGCTGGCGTTCAGGGTTTCGATCTGGGTGCACGAAAGACTGATCTTCTGCGACAACTCAGTCATGGCCTGGATGGTTTTTTCCACCACTTGGCGACCGTCATCGGCCTGTTCGCTGGCACCGCTGGCATGTTGCGAGGCATCGGCGGCATTGCGGGCGATTTCCTGGGTCGCGGCGCCCAACTCGTTGATAGCCGCAGCCACGCTGTTGGTGCGAGCGCTCTGCTCATCCGAGCCGACAAGCGACGCATTGGATGAGGTCATCACCCGCTGCGACAGGTCATGCACCTGGCGGGTGGCGGAAGACACTTCCGAGATCGACGCGTGAATCCGCTCCACGAACTGGTTGAACGAACCACCCAGCACCGCGAACTCATCCTTGCCCTGCACCACCAGGCGCCGGGTCAGGTCACCTTCGCCCTGGGCGATGTCCTGCATGGCACGGCCCATGGTGGTCAACGGACGCATCAGCACCTGGATCAGCAGGCTCAGCAGCAACGCAATGGCCGCCACCGCGACAAACATCGCAATCAGCGCAGACGTACGGAACTGGCTCAACGGCGCGTAGGCCTTGGCCTTGTCGATCGACAGGCCGATGTACCACTCGGCGTTCGGCAAGCCAGTAACGGGAGTGAACGAAAGGATACGGTCCTGCCCGTTCAGCTCAACCTCCTGGATACCCTTGCCAATACGCACCGGGGTACCTGGGTAGATGTCCTTGAGGTTCTTCATCACCTGGTCTTTATCCGGACTGACGATCACCTGACCGTCGCCGCTGACCAGGAACGCATGGCCGATACCACCGAAGTCCACGGAGTTGATGATTTTCACCAGAGTTTCCAGGCTCAAGTCGCCGCCCACCACGCCGAGCAATTGGCCGTTGTGCTTGACCGGCAGGGCAACGGTCACCACCAGGCCACCCACCGCCGCCAGATAAGGCGGGGTCAGCATGGTTTTATCGGCGGTCACCGCCTGTTTGTACCAAGGGCGCTGACGCGGGTCGTAGCCGTCAGGCATTTTGGCGTCCGGACGTTGGGTGAAGACACCGTTGGCCTGGCCCACATAAGTGAACTGGAAGTTCGAGGTCAGCGCCGGCTGATCGACCAGCCCCGGCAGATCGGCAGTAGCGCCCTGGTGCGCGATGTTTTGCGCCAGGTTTTCCAGCACCAGTATCCGGCCACTCATCCAGTTCTGGATGCTGCTGGCCGTCAGGTCGCCGGATTGCTCGATGGACGACTCAAGGCTGCTGCCAATGGTGTTGCGCTGCAAATAATCGTTGTAGAGCGTGAACAGGGCAAAAGCCAGGACCACCACACCAGAGGCGGCAAGAAGGATTTTGTGGCTGAACTTTAGATTCATTGATGAGGCTTCTTATGCAAGGAGTGGGGGTGCATTCCAGGTTTGCAACGTTCGATGTAACAGTGCGAGCGGTTATCAATCCGCTCCACTTTGGTGCACACGTACAAGTCTGTCGGCAAACCTGTACAAATAATTAGGGATGCGAAGAAATAGCCGACGGGAGGACACGGCGGGCGAACGGTGGTTGCAAATTCGCCAACGCCTGATGACAATGCGACCTATTATCATTTGTAACATCCAGGCCGTTGCGTCCATGTCATCTCCCGAGTTTGCAGTACAGGCGCTCTACAGCCGTCATCACGGCTGGCTCAATACGTGGCTGCGCACCCGCCTGGGCAACGCCGCCGATGCGGCGGACCTGGCCCAAGACACCTTCGTGCGCCTGTTGCAGCGTAGCGAACGCCTGGAACTTCGAGCCCCACGCGCCTTTTTGCGCACCATCGCCCAAGGCCTGGTGATCGACCATTGGCGTCGAGCGGAAATCGAACGCGCCTACCTGGAAACCATAGCTCACTTGCCGGAAGCCGAAACCCCTGGTGCTGAAGCCCAGGCCTTGATCCTGGAACTGCTCGAAGCGATTGCCAGAATGCTTGAAGGCCTCAAGCCGAAAGTGCGCAGGGCCTTTCTGTTGGCCCAGTGCGAAGGCCTGACGTACAAGCAGATTGCCGAACAAATGGGCATCTCGTTGCGCTCGGTGGAGCGCTACGTCGCCGATGCGCTGTACCACTGCTATGTGTTGCGCTATGAAAGCTGAGCCGGCGGAGCACTTGCAGAGCCGACGCAACGGCCCGTCGCAACAGGTGGTCAGGCAGGCGATCAACTGGCTGCTGCGCCTGCGCAATCACACCACCCACCCGACACTGCGCCAACAGTGCGACACCTGGCGCGCCGCTCACCCGGAACACGAACTGGCCTGGCAACGGGTGCAATCGCTGCACAGTGAATTGACCTCGAACCTGCGGGCCGTGCCCGGTGCCCATATCGCCCTGGACACCCTGGAAAACAGCGCCCAGCGCCTCAGTCGGCGTCAGGCCCTGAAGTTGTTGTCGGGCGTCGCACTGGTGGGCGGCGCGGCATGGCTGGGCAAGGACCTGGGCTGGCAGCCGTGGCGTGCCGATTTCGCCACCGCCACCGGTGAACGCCGGGGTTTCCAACTGCCGGACGGCACGCGGCTCGAGCTCAATACCCACAGTGCCGCCAACCTGGATTTCCGCGCCGGGCAGCGCCTGATTACCCTGGCCCGCGGCGAAATCATGGTCACCTGTGGCCGCGACCCGGGGCGCCCGCTGCGGGTACAAAGCCGGCATGGCCTGTTCGAAGGCCTGGAAGGACGCTTCGTCGTGCGCCAGGACAGCGACTGCACACGCTTGAGCGTCACCCGCGGCCGGGTGGTTATCCGTTCGCACCCAAACAGCGATGGCACCCCCCTCCAGGTCGAGGCCGGGCAAAGCTACCTGATCAGCGCATCGACAGCGACCCTGGCGCCGCCGCTGGACATGGACGCAGGCGCCTGGGCCGACGGCTTGATCGTCACGCGCAACATGCGCCTGGCAGACTTTCTCAACGAAGTAGGACGCTACCGCCCAGGTTATTTGAACTGCGCGGCGTCGGTTGCCGACCTGCGTTTGTCGGGGGTTTTCCGCTTGGAAGACACCGACAAATTGCTCGCCGTCCTGCCACGCACGCTCCCCGTGCAGATCCGTTATCGAACCCGTTGGTGGATCACGGTGCAGCGCCTGGCTTGATTTTTTTTGGCGGGTTTCAGGCCGGCGTCCGGCTAGGACAGTAAGCACCCCTTATCTGCCTTCAGCGACTCCAACGGAACCTACAATGACTGAGCGCTTGCTTCTCAAGAACCCCTTCGGCTTCTCTGCGCAACCGGGCCGGTTGCGCCAGGCGATTCATGCCGCGCTGTTCTCCACTGCGCTGGGGGTCAGCGTCGTGCCGATGTTCGCGCTCGCCGCACAAAGCGGCGTGACCGCCAGCCGTCAGAGCTACAACATCGCGCCCGGCCAACTGAGCGACGTACTGAATCAGTTCGCCCGCCAGGCCGGGATCACCCTGGCAAGCACGCCGGCGCAAACCAGTGGCGTCCAGTCCCCGGGGCTCAAGGGTGAGTACTCGCCGGACCAGGCCCTGAGCCAACTGCTCAGCGGCTCGGGGCTGGTTGCCGTCAGCCAGGATGGCAGCAGCTACGTGCTGCAAACCCAGACCACTGGCAGCACGCTGGAACTGCCGACCACCGACATCAAGGGCTTCGCATTGGGTAACGCCCTGGGCAGCATGGAAGGCTACAACGCCACCCACAGCCAGGTCGCCACCAAAACCAGTACGGCCCTGCGCGAAACCTCCCAGAGCGTGTCCGTGGTCACCCGCGAACAAATGGACGACCAAGGCGCGCAAACCGTGTCCCAGGCCATGCGCTACACCCCCGGCGTGCTGACCAACCCCTACGGCGCGACCCACCGCTACGACTACGTGGCGATGCGCGGCTTCAACGACGGCTCGGTGGATAACATCTACCTCGACGGCCTCAAGTCCATGGGCGACAGCGGCACCTACAGCTCCATGCAGGTCGATCCGTACTTCCTGGAGCGGGTCGACATTCTCAAGGGCCCGTCCTCGGTACTCTACGGTCGCAGTTCGCCCGGCGGCCTGGTGGCGCTCACCAGCAAGAAGCCGCAGTACGAGGCCTATCACCAAATCCAGGCCACGGTCGGCACCCAGGGCCAACGCGGCATGGGCTTTGACTTCACCGGCCCCGTGGATGACGACAAACGCATCACCTATCGCCTGATCGGCCTGGCGGACACCTCCGACACCCAGTTCGACCATAACAAGGAAAAACGCTTCGCCCTCGCGCCCACGGTGAACATCGACTTCAGCGAGGACACCTCGCTGACCCTGCAAGCCTACCTGCAGCATGACCCCGACGGCGGCTACCACGGTGGCATGCCGGCCGACGGCACCTTGCATCAGCGCAACGGCCGGCGGATCTCCGAAAACTTCTTCGAAGGCGAGCCTGGCGTCGACGGTTACGAGCGCGACCAGCAGTCGTTCGGTTACCAGTTCGAGCACCGTTTCAACGATGTCTTCACCGCCCGGCAGAACTTCCGTTACCTGGACTCCCAGGTCACCAACGATCAGGTCTACGCCTATGGCTGGACCACGCCCACCAGCAACGAGCTGAACCGCTACTACACCGGCGCCGAAGAAAAGCTCCACTCCTTCATCGTCGACAACATGCTGCAAGCCGAATTCTTTACCGGCGCGACCAAGCACACCGTACTGATGGGCGCTGACTATCAGCGGCGCAAAACCGTGGTCGACTGGACCAGCGGCAGCCTGGCGCCAATCAACGCCTTTGACCCGGTCTACGGCAACTCGGCCATCACCTACTTCAGCCCCACCAGCTACCTGCGACGCCTGGAGCAGACCGGCGTGTACCTGCAAGACCTGGTGGAAATGGACAAATGGCGGTTCTCCCTCGGCCTGCGTCAGGACTGGGTTCAAACCTCGGATGAAAACCGCATCGCCGAATTCGGCCGCCCGGAAGGCACCGAGATCAACGACAAACGCACCAAACTCACGGGCCGCGCCGGGGCGCTGTACCTGTTCGACAACGGCCTGGCGCCATACATCAGCTACTCCGAGTCGTTCAACCCGAACTCCTACGCCGACAGTGCCGGCAATCCGCTGCCGCCCACCGATGGCAAGCAATGGGAACTGGGCCTGAAGTACCAACCGCCGGGCACCGATGATTTGTACACGGCCTCGCTGTTCCGCATCGACCAGGAAAACCTGGCGACCAAACTGCCCCAGGAAAACTTCTACCGCGCCGTCGGGGCCGTGCGCTCCCAGGGCCTGGAACTGGAAGCGCACCTGCAGTTGACCGAACAATTCAAAGTGCTGGGCAGCTACACCTTCACCGACATCGAATACTCGAAATCGATGATCAGCACCTTGAGCACCGCCACCGACATCATCGAAAACAAGGGCAACTCACCGACCCAGGCGCCGCGCCACATGGCTTCGGTCTGGGCTGACTACAAGTTCGACAGCGGCGCCCTCGATGGCCTGCGCCTCGGTGGCGGCGTGCGCTATGTCGGCTATAGCTGGGCCGATGCGGAGAACACCATGAAGGTGCCGTCCTACACGTTGTTCGATGCCTCGGTGGGGTATGACCTGGGCAAGGTCGGCTTGAAGGGCGTGGACGTGCGCCTGAACGCGAACAACCTGACCAACGAAACCTACGTCGCTTCGTGCGCCAGCCTGAGCTATTGCTACATGGGTGAAGAACGCAATGTGGCGGCGACGGTGAGCTATCAGTTCTAACCTGTTCCTCAGATCGATCGTTCCCACGCTCCCGCGTGGGAACGTCGCCAGGGACGCTCCGCGTTCCGCTTCTGGAGTGTGACGCGGAGCGTCACGGGATGCGTTCCCACGCAGAGCGTGGGGACGATCAGACCCGAACCGTATCCCCTTTCTCCCGCACCACCCCCTCTTCCCGCACAAACCGGTTCGCCCGTTCAAACGTGCCAAAATCATTGAACCGCACACCCATCTCGCGCATCACCTTATGCGCCACCGGCACCGTCAGTTGGCGAATGTAGAACGGCTCCTTCACCACGAAATGATGAATGCCATGGCTGCTGCCGAAGTTGAAGCAGAATGCCTGCAACGGCCACAGCCACCAGGGGTTGAGCACCTGGGTCTGCTGGATGACATTGCCCGGCTCGATGTCGCCGTAGTAGTGCATGTTCGAGCTGACGAAATGCAGGCAAAAGGTGCGCAACACGTTCGGGCCGATGATCACCACCGCGGCGATGTCGATCACGTGCATAACCGCCAGCGTGGTGGACGACCAATCAATTGAAGTCCCCAGCAGACTGGCGATGCCGTTGGCCCCGTGGAAACCGAGAAACACATACCAGGCCCCCCAGTGCAGCAACGCCAGCGGGAAATACACCTTCAGCGTGCGCTTGAGAATGCTGCGCTTGTGCGCCCAGGTCTTGGCCCGCAGCAGGCGGATGAAGGCCGACATCACGTTATCGCCGACCATCAGCAACCGCGCCAGTCCCCAGGGTTCGCCGTTGGTGATGGCCCGCTCCTCCATGTCGGCTTCGCTGCCGGACACCTTGTGATGGTTGAGGTGCAGGTGGCGACGGATCCACGGATTGATCGTGCTCGGCCGCGCCAGCCACACCAGGCCCATCATCAAATTGTGGGGCAGACGCTGCTTGCGAAAATACATGCTGTGGATCAGGTCGTGTTCCAGCTCGTGGGTCAGTGACGCGAAAAACGCGTTGAGCAACAGGCACGCCCACCCGGCCAGGTGACCGTTGATGTAGAGCAGCGCCGAACCGATCATCCCAGCCAGGGCGAACGCCAGGATGCCCGCGCCCAACGCATCCTGGTGGCGCAGGATCGGATAGCGCTGGCGCAATTCTTCGCCCCGGGCCAAGACCACCTGGCGAATATGGGCCGATCGTTGTTGTGCATTCAATCGCTCGGGGCTTGCGCAAGTGCCGTGCATGGCTTACATCCTCTGTTAGAGATGTGCTCATCCTGCCGGGCGTTGTCCCCTCGGGTGGTAGCCGTAAACGCCAACCTGTTGACCGCAAGCGCCAATCGTCATGACTGAACCGACTTCCCTCGCCAGCTGGACCCGCGCCCTGCGCAAACAGCTCGATGCGCTGGGCCTGGACAGCCATGCCTTGTGCGTCGAGGCCGGCCTCGACCCGCAATGGATGGACGACCCGAACGCCCGTTACCCGCTCTCGGCCACCACGCGTCTGTGGGCATTGGCCGTGCAGGCCAGCGGCGACCCGGCCATTGGCCTGCGGGTGTCGCGCTTCGTCAGCCCCACCACGTTTCACGCGCTGGGTTATGCCCTGGTGGCGAGCGGCAGCCTGCGGGAAGTGTTCGAGCGGATCGTGCGCTATCACCCGGTGGTCAGCGATGCCCTGACCCTCCAACTGATCCGCGTAGAGGACCGCTATCGCTTTAGCCTCGAGGTGCCGCCGGGCCGACCGGCGCCAGCCTTTGAAGCGATCGACGCGTTCACGGCGATTTACGTGCGCACCTGTCGCAACCGCCTCGGCCGTGATTACGCACCGCTGGCGGTGTACCTGCGGCGCCCGGAACCGGCGGACCCCAGCCCCTGGCACAAGGTATTCCGCTCGCCAGTGCATTTCGGCGCCAGGCAGGATTGCCTGGAGTTCAACCTCAGCGACTTCGACAGCCATCTGGACGACGCCAACCCGGAGCTGGCCGAACACAACGAAACCGTGCTCGAGCGCACCCTCACCCAGCTCAAGCCACTGACCTGGGAACGCAAGGTACGCGCGGCCATCGAAGCCCAATTGCCCGAAGGCGAGCCCAGCGCCGAACGCATCGCCCAGGCCATGCACCTGAGCCTGCGCAGCCTGCAACGGCACCTGGCCGACGAAGGCTGTCGCTTCGACGCATTGCTCAACGAGTGCCGGGAGAATCTGGCGCTGCTGCACCTGCGTGATCCGAATTGCTCGCTGAGTGAAGTCAGCTACCTGTTGGGTTTTGCCGATGCCAGCAGCTTCAGCCGCGCATTCAAGCGCTGGACCGGGATGACGCCGGGGCAGTTTCGGGATGGGTTGCGCTAGGGGCTTGCGGTGCCTGGGCTGGCCCTATCGCGAGCAAGCTCGCTCCCACAGGGTTCAGGTCGGTTTCAGAGCTTGGTCAGGGCCCGCAACCGCTCGATGTCGAGGATTTCGATCTCGCCGTAACCCAGGTGCAGGATGCCCTGGGCCTGCAGGTCCTTGAGGATCTGGTTGGTGGTCTGGCGTGACAGCGCGAGCATCAGCGCCAGTTGTTCCTGGGGCAGTTGCAGGAGCCGTCGCGGCGGTTCGATTTCGCCGTAGCCTTCGGCGATCATCAGCAGGCGGTGGGCCAGGCGGGCTGGCGCGGGCATCAGGCTCAGGTGTTCGAGGTTGATGAAGGTCAGGCGCAGTTTGTGGCTCATCAACAATGCCAGATGCCGCCAGTGGATCGGCTGCTCTTGCAGCAATGCCAGCAACGACGCCTGGGGCACGTACAGCAGCGTACATTGACCGACAACCACCGCATCATGAGTGCGCGGCTGGCCATCGAACAGGCAGATTTCACCGAACCAGTGGGGCGCCTCCACCACGCTCAGCAAGGCCTCCTTGCCCTGCTCGTTCACCGCACCGACGCGCACCGCGCCTTCCAGCACGGCATACAGGCCGCACGGTGGATCGCCGCGCTGGAACAGACGATGGCCCGGCGGCAGGCGGCGCACCCGCGCCATGCCCAGCAGACTATTCTGTAACTCAGCAGGCAAATGGCGGTACCAGTGGCCGGCCATCAAGTGTGAGTGCCAGGGATGCGAACTCATGGAAAACTCCGGGACAAGTGTCGGCTAACTGACAGAACGCCTTGTGGTACCTGGGCATCATGCAGGCATCACCTCAGGAGGAACAACAATGAAAAGCCTCGTCGATCATCTCAGTCAATACGCTGCCTATCATCGCGACCCGCGCAACATCGCCAGCCATTTCATCGGTATCCCGCTGATCTTCGTCGCCGTCGCCGTGCTGCTGTCACGGCCCGGCTGGCCAGTGGGCGCGATCCTGGTGTCGCCGGCGCTGCTGGTAGCGGTGGCCAGTGCCTGGTTCTACCTGCGCCTGGAATTGCGCCTGGGGGTGTTGATGACGGTGCTGCTGGGCCTGGCGCTATGGCTGGGCCAGGTGCTCGCCGCGCAAAGCACCCTGGTGTGGCTGGGCAGTGGCCTGGGGATGTTCGTGGTGGGTTGGGTGATCCAGTTCGTCGGTCACTATTACGAAGGCCGCAAGCCGGCGTTCGTCGACGACCTCACCGGGCTGATTGTCGGGCCGCTGTTTGTGGTGGTGGAAGCGGGTTTTCTGCTGGGGCTTCGCGACGACCTGAAACGGGCCATCGAAGAGCGTGTCGGGCCGGTGGCGTTGCGCAACCAGCGCTCGGCCGCCTGAAAACAACGCCATACCCCGCCTGCCCTCCTTGTGGGAGCGAACCTGTGGGAGCAAGGCTTGCCCGCGATGCAAACACCTCGGTGTAACTGATAGACCGAGGCGATACCATCGCGGGCAAGCCTTGCTCCCACAGGTTCGCTCCCGCAGGAGTTGGACCGTTACCGCTCAAGCCTTACAGCGCACCAAACTCGACCCGTATCGTCAGTGCGCCGGTGTTATCTTTCAAGCCAGACCCGTGCTGCCCGGTCAGGTCATCGTTGATGCACAGTTGCAGTTCCCCTTGCTGGTCGCCCGGAACCTGCCCCAGGTCACCCACCAGGAACGGCTTGCCATCATTGCCCACGCGACCGATCAAGGCGCCTTCGGCGGCACCGGGCAAGGCATAGCTGCTGTAGTCGATGTGCCTCGAACCCCCATTTCCATCGACATTGCCGCCTTGCGGACTGGCACACCATCGCCCACTGACATAGCGCACCAGTCGCGGTACCAACCCGTTGACCTGCACGCCAGTGCCCTGCCAGGCGACGTTGGATTGGACCTGCATCGTCACCGCCCGCAGGTCATTGGCCAGCGTATCCCCGGCCTGGAACGACAGCGCCGCAATCGTCAGGCTCGGGTTTGAGGTGCCGGTGCTGGGGAACACGCCATCGCCCACCAGGAACAGGTTCTTGTGGTCCCAACTGCGCTGGTACTTGTCCACCACAGACTTGGTGGGGTCATCGCCCATGCGATAAGTCCCCATCAGGTGGCCGGCGCCCTGGAAGCTGTAGGGCACCTTGTCGTACGTAAAACATCCAGGTCCGATGATGCCCGTCAACTCCTGGGCACCGAGCAGCTCCTCGATGATGCGTGTCGCCAGTACTTTCGCCTGCTGGAAACCCTTCATGGTGTACTCGGACAGGTTGTAGTGGATTTCCGGCCGAGGGATGCCGAGCCGGTCCGTGTACTGGGTCGAGGGCACGATGTAGCATTGGGCATGGTCGGGATCGTCCTCGACCTGCTCGACCAGGAAACCGATCCGGAACTGGCGGGTGAAGACGTCGTTGAGCTTTTGTACCAACGCCGTTCCAGATAGCAATTTATTGCTCGGGTTGGCGCCGCCATTGTTCTTCCCATCGATAAAGTCAGCGACCGTGGTGTAGGGATCACCGGCCGGCCAGTTCCAACCTTCGTTGCCAATCTCGATACGCCACGCCGCACGATCGCTGCGAAAGGCACCGTCGCGCAGGCTTTCGATGCCGGCCGTCGATAGCGGCCCCCGGTAGGGGAAAATCGCCTTGCCCTCGGGCATCAACCCCCACGCCAGATAAATGGGATGGTCAGCCAGGCCGCGCCCCACTTGCCCGCTGCTGTTGGCCACGCCGGAGTGCAGTAGCAGTTTCGGTGTTTCGATCGCATGGGCGGCGATCACATAACGTTGTCCTATTGCCACGCCGGTTCCAGTGACGGGGCCATCTTCCAATTGATATTGCTTGAACTCGATGCCATTGATATTGCTGTCAGTGCCAACGGTTACTCTGCTGGCCACGGTTCGATAAAGCACGCGGACCTTGCCAGTGTTCAACGCCTTGTTCATGGTCACGGTGGCGTCGTACTTGGCCTGGATCGGGCAGATCGGCGTGCAGTTGGTATTGCCGGCGCATACCCGGCGACCGGCATAAGGTTGGGAGTTGCGCCCAGCCGGCGTCGGGCTGACTACCAGCGGCAGGCTATCGAACGTCTGTCCCGTGACAGCCGTGACAAAGCTGCCATCGACCAGCGACAACGGAATGCTGCGCATCGGGAATGCATAACCCTCGGGAAAGGTCATGCCCAGATAGCCTTGGTCGGCGACGTTGGCCGACACACCGATTTCCGCTTCCGCCCGGCAATAGGCGCTTTGCAGATCGTCATAACCTATCGGCCAATCCACCCCGACGCCATACTTGGACCGCAGGCGAAAATCGTTCGGCACCATGCGCAGACAGGTTCCGACCCAATGCCATGTCGTGCCGCCACCCACCCGTTCGTAAGTGCTCGTAAAGGGCAGCGGGCCTTTCTGGACCAAGTAGCTGACCGCCGGGTTGTTCCAGTTGCCATTGAGCAGATCGGCAATGGTCGCCCGTGGAGCGTTCAGTTCGGCCGGCCCCTTGAGATGTGGGTCCAGTGTCGTGCTTGGGGGATAAGGGGACTCAGGGGTTTTCAGCGTCGCGGTATAGAAACGCTCCAGATACTGGGCACGATTGACCGGTATCTCCGGCCCCGATTCGAGTACCAGTACATCAATACCGGCCATAGCCAACTGATAGGCAATGATGCTACCGGCCAGGCCTGCGCCAACGATCACCACTTCGGCTTGTTCGGTACTCATGACAACGCTCCTTGCTGTCCGTTGGCGGATACACCGGTCAAATCTTCAAGGCTGGAAGGCGCGCTGTTCCAATACCCAAAAAACGATTCGCTGTAGCCCATCGGGTGAGCCTGGGCGATTTTCCAGGCCCAGCTGTGGATGTAGGCCTGATCGGACACCACCGCCGAATCATCTTTCTTGAAAGGCGCCATATCGAACGGTTGATACCAGACGCCCAACAACCACAGTTTCATGATCGAGCGCGCGGCGAGTACCGTGTGTGGAATCGTCGGTTGCATGTTGAACTTCAGTATCTGCTGGGCGATCTGGTCGGGCGGTACATGGTCCGCCACCAGCGTGGAGTATTGAGTCAAGAGCGCGTTGAGCACGTCGGAAGGAACTCGCGCAGTGACGTAATCGAGAAAGATCGGCGGCAAACCGACCGGGTCGATCTGCGGTGCCAAACGGTCCGTCGAGATGCCAATAAGGGCTGATGACAGGCCTACGAAATTATCCAGATTGCTGCTCATTGCTTGGCTCCTTGTCCACTGGTGGACTGTGCGCGTTCGAGCAAATAGGTGAAATCCGCGAAGCTGGTACGCGGCGACTCGGTGACATGGGTGGCTGCATTGCCGTGGCAAGCCATGCAACTGGAAGACGCCTGGGGCACGGTGCCCTGGATGTAGGTCTCCAGCGTGGCGTTGGCCAGGAACGAGGGCGCAGGACTGCCCAGCGGATTGGCCGCCGATATCTGGCAGTTCTTGGGCGGGTCTGACGGCCATTGGGTACTGATCAGTTGATAGTTCGCCCAGACGCTCTTCGGGTTCACCGTACGCAACAGGTCTTGATACGTAGCGTTCAGTTTTTTGGTGGCCTCGGTGAGCGGCACGTCGCGCACGATCTGCGAGGGCGTAGCCTTGACCGCCGGGTTCCATGGCCGTGGCGGCGGCTGGTTGATGTCGCTTGTGCTGGCTGCGTTGTAGAACAGATAAGGCCCCGTCCGCTGGGCAACGGGCGTGGTTTTTTCCGGCACGTTTTTCACATGCTCGAAGGTTGACCAGACCCATTGCGCGGCGCTGGTTGTCTTATGGACCATGTGCAATCCCACCAACCCGACCGGCTCGGACACGCACGACTGCGCGACAATCGGCCCATGGCTCGGGTCGTTGTTCCCGGGGGTGTAGACCAGCGCATCGACGGTGTGAAAGTCCTGGCGATTGTCGTTGGGGCCCAGCACTTTCCACGACGCCTTCACCATCACCGCGCCGACCTGTTTGGTCTCGGTGGACCCGCAGCTGAAGGCCACGGTGTTGTTCGCATTGGCGGCGAAGAACTTCTGCTGGCCTTCGATGCTGTACAGGCCGTTGTCGACGATGCCGTTGAACATCGATTGGTTGACCACGATTTCGTTGCGCGTGTAGGTGCCGTTCTGGTCCACCAGCGGGCCGCTCTCGAAGGGCTGGATAAATTCATCCAGCACATCGGGCACCTTGCCCATTTGCTGCAACAGGCGACCGGGCTTGAGCGACTTGCACGCTTCGGGCAGGGTCGCCGGGGCATTCCAGGGCAACGGCGTCTGGCCCTTGGCGCGGAAAATCTGGTAGCTCTCTTTCCAGCTTTCCCACACCGTGGCGCCATCCTGCTTGCCGATGGAAGTGCCGGTATTCGGGTCGCCGTTATCCAGCGCCGGCCAGTTCAGGGCAATGAAGGTCTGCCACGACAGCTCATCGAAATTGGCTTGCAGGCTGATCAGCGAAACGGGGTTGGTCACTGTGACATCGAAGGGTATCTGGGGGGACAACGAGGGGGCGGCGCTGGCGGCCGGGGCCAGCAAGACGCCTAACAATGCACAGCCAAGCGGGCCATGCCGACTGACTTCCACTCTCATACTCATCTCCTTGGCATCAGGCGCCAGGAGATAACACCGGTCCGTCATTGGACTCTCACTGCCTCCTGGCAAGTCAGAGTCTAGGTAGGGTTTGGGCGGGGAAAAGGCATTGGCGTAGAACCAATCGAAACAAGGGTGGACGGGGTTATTCAGATTCTGATCAGGGGCCAGTGAGGACGCCATCGCGAGCAGGCTCGCTCCCACAATGGATCTGCGTCACACACAAATCCCCTGTGGGAGCGAGCTTGCTCCGGGCGGCGTTCCGACGATGCTTTTTTGCTTTATAGGTTGGCGACTTTCTGCCAGACCTTCGGCTTGAAGAACAGCGTCTCGCCCTTCGCCAGGCCCACCAGGCTGTCGTGATCCTTCACCACTTCCGCTTCGATCAGTTCACTCTGGCCTTCCACCTTCAGGGTCACCCGAGTGGTGGCGCCGAGCGGACGAATGTCGCGCACTTCCGCGGCGTGGTGGTCTTCCAGCTCCGAGCGCGACAGCGACACTTCGTGAGGGCGGAACAGCACATGCCGGTCCTCACCCAAGTGCAGGCGGTTCGAGTCGCCGAGGAAGTGGTACACAAAGTCGCTGGCCGGGTTTTCGTAGACGTCGCCCGGCGAGCCGATCTGCTCGATCACGCCTTTGTTCATCACCACGATCCGGTCGGCGACTTCCATGGCTTCTTCCTGGTCGTGGGTCACGAACACCGAGGTCAGGTTGATGTCCTCGTGCAGCCGCGCCAGCCAGCGGCGCAGTTCCTTGCGGACCTTGGCGTCGAGGGCGCCGAACGGTTCATCCAGCAGCAACACCTTGGGCTCCACCGCCAGGGCGCGGGCCAGGGCGATACGCTGGCGCTGGCCGCCGGACAACTGCTCGGGGTAACGGTCGGCGAGCCAGTCCAGTTGCACCATGTTCAACAGCTCGTGGACTTTGGTCGCGATCTGGCTTTCGTTCGGGCGCTGGTTCTTGGGCTTCATGCGCAGGCCAAAGGCAACGTTGTCGAACACCGTCATGTGACGGAACAAGGCGTAGTGCTGGAACACGAAACCGACGTTGCGATCACGCACGTCGTGGCCGGACACGTCCTCGCCGTGGAACACGATGCTGCCTTGGTCCGGGGTTTCGAGGCCGGCGATGATCCGCAGCAGAGTGGTCTTGCCGCACCCCGACGGGCCCAGCAGCGCCACCAGCTCGCCGCTCTGGATATCCAGGCTGATCTCATCCAGGGCCTTGAAGGCGTGGAAATTCTTGCTAACGTTACGGACTTCGATCGACATGACTTATTCCTCCGCGGCGCTGGCGCGCAGGCGGTTGATTCGGTTTTCGCTCCACTGCTTGAGCAGCAGGATGAAGAGCGCCAGGATCAGCAACAGGCTCGCCACAGCGAACGCGGCCACGTGGTTGTATTCGTTGTAGAGGATCTCGACGTGCAGCGGCAGGGTGTTGGTCACCCCGCGAATGTGCCCGGACACCACCGACACCGCGCCAAACTCGCCCATGGCCCGGGCGGTACACAGCACCACGCCATAGATCAGGCCCCACTTGATGTTCGGCACGGTGACATGCCAGAACATCTGCCAGCCATTGGCGCCGAGCAAGCGCGCGGCCTCTTCTTCCTGGGTGCCCTGCTCCTGCATCAGCGGGATCAGCTCACGGGCCACGAACGGTACGGTGACGAAGATGGTCGCCAGGACGATCCCCGGCAGCGCAAACACGATCTGGATGTCGTGATCCGACAGCCACGGCCCGAACAGGCCCTGGGCGCCGAACATCAGCACGTAAACCAGGCCCGCGATCACCGGCGACACCGAGAACGGCAGGTCGATCAGCGTCACCAGCATGCTCTTGCCACGGAATGAATATTTGCTCACGCACCACGCGGCACTGACGCCGAACACCAGGTTCAGCGGCACCGAGATCAGCACCGCAACCACCGTGAGTTTCAACGCCGACAGTGCGTCGGGTTCGAAGATCGCCGTGAAGAACGCCCCCAGCCCGAGCTTCAGGCCCTGGGACACCACGATGAACAGCGGCAACAGCAGAAACAGCGCAAAAATCAGCCAGCCGAGGCCGATCAGCACGCGCCGCGACGCTGCACTGCCACGGCGAGCGGCATTGGTGGAGGCTGCGGAAATAGACGATTGGGACATGTTCGCGCCTCCTTAAGGGGTTTCAATGCGCCGCTGCAGCAGGTTGATCAGCAGCAACAGGACGAAGGAAACCACCAGCATCAGCACGCCGATGGAGGTGGCGCCGGTGTAGTCGTATTGGTCGAGCTTGACCATGATCAGCAGCGGCAGGATCTCGGTTTTCATCGGCATGTTGCCGGCGATGAAAATCACCGAACCGTACTCGCCCACGCCACGGGCAAAGGCCAGGGCGAAGCCGGTCAACCAGGCCGGCAACAACGCCGGCACGAGGATGTGGCGGAACACCTGCCATGGCTTGGCGCCGAGGCAGGCGGCGGCTTCTTCGACTTCACGGGGAATATCGGCGAGCACCGGCTGCACCGTGCGCACCACGAACGGCAACGTCACGAAGGTCAGCGCCAGGGTGATGCCCAGCGGCGTATAGGCGATCTTGAAGCCCAGGTCGGTGGCGAACTGGCCGACCAGGCCCGTCGGCGCATACAACGCCGTCAGGGCAATACCGGCCACGGCGGTGGGCAACGCGAACGGCAGGTCGATCATCGCGTCGATGATCTTGCGGCCGGGGAAGGTGTAGCGCACCAGCACCCAGGCCAGCAGCGTACCGATCACGCCGTTGATGATCGCGGCGTACAGCGCGGTGCCGAAACTGAGTTTCAAGGCCGCCAGCACACGCGGCGCCGAAATGATCGCCCAGAACTGTTCCCAGGTGAGTTGGGCGGCATGCACGAACATCGCCGCCAGGGGTATGAGCACAATCAGACTGAGGTACACCAGGGTGTAGCCCAGCGTCAGCCCGAAGCCGGGTATGACGGGGGATATGCGACGCGACATAAAGGTCCTTGGTTAAAAACACTAAACATGGAAGCAAGACTGGGTGGGAGCAAGGCTTGCCCGCGATAGAGGCGACTCGGTTTCTGAAGGACCGCATCGCATCCATCGCGGGCAAGCCTTGCTCCCACAAAATCCCCTCACCACAAATTCGGTGTCTGGCTTTAGCTTTGTTTCAGCTTACTGCGCCTGATAGATCTGGTCGAACACGCCGCCATCGTTGAAGAATTTCGGTTGGGCTCTTTTCCAGCCGCCGAAGTCCTTGTCGATGGTCACCAGTTCCACCTTCGGAAATTGCCGGGTGTACTTGGCGGCCACATCCTTGTCACGCGGGCGATAGTAGTTTTTCGCGGCGATTTCCTGGCCAGCCGGGCTGTACAGGTGCTTGAGGTACGCCTCGGCGATCTCGGCATTGCCCTTTTTCTCGGCATTCTTGTCCACCACCGCCACGGGCGGTTCGGCGAGGATCGACAGCGACGGCACGACAATGTCGAACTTGTCCGCACCACCGTCCTCTTTCAACGCCAGGAAGGCTTCGTTTTCCCAGGCCAGCAACACGTCGCCCTGACCGTTGTTGACGAAGGTAATGGTCGAGCCACGGGCACCGGTGTCGAGGATCGGCACATGCTTGAACAGCGCCTGCACGTATTCCTTGGCCTTGGCTTCGTCACCCCCGTTGGCCTTCAGGCCATAGGCCCAGGCGGCGAGGAAGTTCCAGCGCGCACCGCCGGAGGTCTTCGGGTTCGGGGTGATGACCGACACGTCGTTCTTGATCAGGTCGCCCCAATCCTTGATGCCCTTGGGGTTGCCCTTGCGCACCAGGAACACAATGGTGGACGTGTAGGGGGTGCTGGCTTCCGGCAGGCGTGTTTGCCAGTCCGCCGGCAGGGATTTGCCCAGCTTGGCGATTTCATCGATGTCACCAGCCAGGGCCAGAGTCACCACGTCGGCCCGCAGACCATCGATCACCGCCCGGCCTTGCTTGCCCGAACCACCGTGGGACTGCTGGATCTTCACGCTGTCGTCCGGGTGCGCTTTCTTCCAGAAACTGGCGAATTCGGCGTTGTAATCCTGATAAAGCTCACGCGTCGGGTCGTAGGACACGTTGAGCAGCTCGTAATCCTTGGCGACGGCGGAACCTGCAAAAACAGCACTGGCCAGCGCGGCCAGGGCATAACGACGAATGGACGACATGGTGAAAGCTCCTGGAATTCTGGTTTTTATGGCTTCTGGAAATCGAGTGGCTTGTAAAAAGATCGCAGCCTTCGGCAGCTCCTACACCTAGCCCCCGTAGGAGCTGCCGAAGGCTGCGATCTTTTGGCTTTCTTCAAGACGGCTTATGACTCGGCTGCTGCAGCCGGAATTTTTCCTTGCGCTCGATCTGGACCACCTGGGCGTTGTGCACGGTGATTTCCACCGCCCCAAAACGCAGATCGCGCAATGCGCTCTGGATCTCGCGCAAGATGGTTGCTTCGTCCTGGCCGTCAACGCTACGTAGAGATGCGCTCATGCTGCTGCTCCTTTGAATGAATGCCTGGCAGTGGGCGGCACTGCTTGCGGCGTGGGAGCAATACTAGATAAGTGCAGATATTCTTAAAAAGACTATTTAAGAATTTTTATATAACCAAAATTACAGAAAGTAGCCGACGTCCTACAGCAGGGGTGATTGGGGGCGTTTCCCTGCCAAACCCTCGGATATTTCCTCCAAAACGCCGGGCTGTTCATGAACTAGGCACCCTGGTTTTGCACCGCTAACCTTGATTCGTCATCGCAAAAAACGGTGACACGGACGTGCAAGTCCGGGTAAACACCAACCCTTAATGCTTCTAGCCATTCGTGGCGCATTCGCGCCCGTGTTTTATGGCGGCTGTGTTCGGGAGATCTTCGGATCTGCCGAGTTTTGGGTACGGTTGCTCGGTCTTGCACACTCGCACACAGCTGCCACCCTTCATTGCGTGCAAGCGATCCAGGGCGGTTCTCTATAGGGAACCTACCCATGTTCAAACCTACGCCGAATCCTCCGCAAAACAGCCACAAATCCCGCGTCCAAGCGCAGGAAGAAAAAAGCTCGATGACGCCGCCACCCGCGCCCTCGACTACTACCTCAAGCCCAAGCCCGCCTTACCGCCTGAACCCGACAACACCAAGCTGTTCATCGTCGCCCCTCACATCGACACCGAAACCCTGCTCGCCAACGCCTCCGAAGACCTGCTCTCCATCAGCACCATCGCCGCCGACCTGGTTGACGACGTGGATGACTCACGCCGCTGCGTCGCCCTGGCGATCAGCCGCATGGCCGATGGGGTGCAGTTGTTGGTTGAGCGGGCGTTGGATCATCTGGAAACCAAGGAGATGGCGGCGTCTGGGGCCAAGGGGTAGCGCTTGCATTGATGCAAGCTGAGCCGACGCCATCGCGAGCAAGCTCGCTCCCACAGGGTTCTGCGTCGAACCGAATCTCAAGTTCAACGCCAATCCATTGTGGGAGCGAGCCTGCTCGCGATAGCGGTGCATCAGTCCTTATCAATGCCAACTGAACAGACGCCTTCGCGAGCAGGCTCGCTCCCACAGTTGGATTGGGATACGGCTGGAGAGATAGGTCGGCTGTCAGGCCGCCTTCGCGAGCAAGCTTTGCTCCCACAGGTCCTGCTCAAACAGATCTGAGGGGTGTACGATCAGGAGAGCCAGGTCGGCTGTCAGGCCGCCTTCGCGAGCAAGCTTTGCTCCCACAGGTCCTGCTCAAACAGATCTGAGGGGTGTACGACCGGGAGAACCAGGTCGGCTACTAGGCCGCCTCGTGGTGGACGTTGATCTCGGGCGCCCCGTTAACCACGCTGGCCGAACGCAGGCATTGTGGAGTGGGCCCCCGGAGCAATGCCGGAGTGAGGGCATGCCGAGCCCTAGCGAGGCACCGAGTGGTGGGGCAAGAGCGTTTTGCTTACTTTTGCGCTCTTCAAAAGTGAGCCGCCGTAAGGGCGGAACCGTCAGCAGCCGTTACCGCAGCAACGGATATGTACTCGACCAATACCCCTGACGATCAAGCAATAACCGGCACCCGATCCCAATCCAACTGCGCCGCCGCCACGGGCCGGCCAAACCAGTAACCCTGCCCCAACTCACACGCCTGGCCAAGCAAAAATGCCGCCTGCTCACGCTGCTCGATGCCCTCGGCGTGCACCTGCATGCCCATGCTGTGGGCCAGCGCGATGATCACCCGGACAATCGCCGCGTCATCCTCATCCCACGGCAACCCCGCGACAAAACCCTGATCGATCTTCAGTTTCTGCACCGGCAAACGCTTGAGCCGCAGCAGCGACGAATACCCAGTGCCAAAATCGTCGATGGCCAGGCGCACGCCCAGCTCCCGCAGGCGATGCATCTGCTCCAGCGCCACCTCGGGGTCTTCCATCACCGCACTTTCCGTCACTTCCAGTTCCAGGCAGCCCGGATCCAGGCCCGTGTCATGCAACACCTGGGCGACCTGGTCATACAACTCACGACGGGCAAACAACCGACTCGATACGTTGACGGCGACAAACGACAGCGCCACGCCGGCCTGCTGCCACTGGCACATCTGCCGGCAAGCCTGGTCCATGACCCAGGCATCGACCTGGGCAATCAGGCCGGTACGCTCAGCGATGGGAATGAACTCGGCCGGCGACACCAATCCACGCGTGGGGTGCTCCCATCGCACCAGCGCCTCGACACCGATCAGACGACTGGTCGCCAACTCGTGGACCGGCTGGTAGTGAACGCGCAACTCCTGTTGCTGCAGCGCGCGCCGCAATTCGAAGGCAATCTCGACCCGCTGCTGAGCGTGGGCCGTGAGTTCTTCCGTGTACAAGGCGTAGCCGTCGCGTCCGGCGCTCTTGGCCTTGAACAACGCCGAGTCGGCATTGCGCAGCAGCTGCCCGGCGCTCAGGGCATCGCCGGGAAACAGACTGATGCCGATGCTGGCATTGATGAACAATGCGTGGTCATCGAACCGCAGGGGCTCTTTCAAGGCGTCGAGGATGCGCCGGGCCAGCGCCGCTGCCTGGCCTGGCTGCGAGCAGTTTTCCACCAGCACCGCAAATTCGTCGCCCCCGAGCCGGGCCAGGGTCACCCCCGGCGCAAAAAGCCCGCGAAACCGCTCGGCCACGCCTTTGAGCAATTCATCGCCCACGTTGTGACCCAGGCTGTCATTGATGTTCTTGAAGTGATCCAGGTCCAGCAGCAACAGGGCACAGCCTCGCTTGTGCAACTGCGCCGACGCCAGGGCCTGCTCGGTGCGATCGGAAAACAGCAGGCGGTTGGGCAAGCCTGTCAGCGGGTCGTGATGGGCCAGGTAGGCCAGTTCGTGCTCGGAATCCTTGATGGCGCTGATGTCAGAAAACACCGCGACATAATGGCTGACCTCGCCGCTGTCGTCGCGAATGACGCGGATCGTCTGCCATTGCGGGTAGATCTCACCGCTTTTACGCCGATTCCAGATCTCGCCGCTCCATTCGCCCTGGCTGCTCAGGGAAGCAAACATGTCGCGATAGAACTCCGGCCCATGGCGACCGGACTTGAACAGGCTGGGGCGCTGGCCCAGCACTTCGTCCCGCACATAACCGGTGATCGCCATGAAGGCCCGGTTCACGTGCACGATCAGGCCGTTGCGGTCGGTCACTAACACCCCTTCGCGGGTGCAATCGAAGACGGCGGCAGCCTGGCGCAGGCGCTCTCGATCGGCGCCGTGCTCGCCCTTGGCGAAAAAACGCGAGATCCGCGCCCGCGCCAGGAACACCAAGCCGGCGCTGAACAGAGCCCAGGCATAGCCGTTGATCAGTAGCCAGCGTTGTCTGTCGGCGAATTGATCGAAGAAACTGGTCGATAAATAACCAGTCAGTTGCAGCCAGATGACTGACAGCACGAGATAAAGCAGCGCTACGCGCATGGCACTGCGTTGATAGACAGTCATTCGGCCATCCATGTCCCTACAAAGAGGTGGATTATAGAGGAAGAAACATCCAGCCACTCTTATCTGAAAGGCCGACTGGTTTTATCTGTCGGGCCGGTGATAATGCAACGGCTGTTTCTATCTTTATGAGGGCCCTACAGCCTATGTGGTACGAAGGTTTTCTTGGCTTGTCGGCCTGGTCACTGGTGGCAGTCACCCTGCTGATGACCCACGTCACGATCATTGCCGTCACGGTCTACCTGCACCGTTATTCGGCGCACCGCTCCCTGGAGCTCAACGCCGGTCTCAAACATTTCTTCCGTTTCTGGCTGTGGCTGACCACGGCACAGAACACCCGCGAGTGGACCGCCATCCACCGCAAGCACCACGCCAAATGCGAAACCGTCGACGACCCCCACAGCCCGGTCATAAAAGGCTTGTCCACCGTGCTGCGCAAAGGCGCCGAGCTGTATCGCGCCGAGGCGGAAAACCCGGAAACCCTGCGCATCTACGGCAAGAACTGCCCCGACGACTGGATCGAGCGCAACCTCTACAGCCGCTTCCCGCTGCTGGGCGTGGCGATCATGGGCATCATCGACCTGCTGCTGTTCGGCACCATCGGTATCACCATCTGGGCCATCCAGATGATGTGGATTCCCGTGTGGGCCGCCGGCGTGGTCAACGGCCTGGGCCATGCCGTGGGCTACCGCAACTTCGAATGCCGCGACGCGGCGACCAACCTGGTGCCCTGGGGCATCCTGATCGGCGGTGAAGAGCTGCACAACAACCACCACACCTACCCCAACTCGGCCAAGCTGTCGGTACGCAAATGGGAGTTCGACCTGGGCTGGGCCTGGATCCGGGTGTTCAGTTTCCTGCGCCTGGCCAAGGTCCAGCGGGTTGCGCCGATCGCCCACCGGGTCGAAGGCAAGGGCCACCTGGACATGGACACGGCCATGGCGATTCTCAACAACCGTTTCCAGATCATGGCGCAGTACCGCCGGCTGGTCATCGCGCCGCTGGTCAAGCAGGAACTGGAAAAGGTCGATCACTCGGTGCGTCACCAGTTCCACCGGGCCAAACGCCTGCTGTCGCGGGAAACCAGCCTGCTGGACGACCGTCACCACGTGCGCATCCAGAACATGCTCGAACACAGCCAGGCGCTGAAGGTGATCTACGAGAAACGCCTGGCCTTGCAGCAGATCTGGGTCAAGACCAGCAGCAACGGCCACGACATGCTCGCCGCCATCAAGGAATGGGTCCACGAGGCCGAGGCCAGCGGCATCCAGTCCCTGCGCGACTTCGCCGACCAGCTCAAGACCTACTCGCTACGGCCTGCCACGGCCCTGTAGGAGCTGCCGAAGGCTGCGATCTTTTGATCTTTCGCTTGAGATTCAAGTGTCAGGGAAAAGATCGCAGCCTCGCTCCGCTCGACAGCTCCTACAGGCCCAGCGGGGGCAATCTCTGGCCACAAGCTCAGCCCCCATAAACTGACCGGCTAAATCCCCCGCCCTTCGTCGCCTGAAAAGGAACTTCGCCCCAAATCCCCTATCTCAAAGAGCACTTCGCCATCCAGGCGGGTTTTGGAGAAAGCGCGTGCGAACCAACAGCAGTGCATGCTCTTTGAGATTTGTGCCGATGGTCGACAAGAACCTACAGGATTACTCCCTACCTCATTGGCCCGAGGCAGCCCAGACGCTCATGGCGCTGATGCATGCCCAGGGCGAAGTGGCGCGCCTGAGCGAGCGTGAGCAGTTGTTCAGCTCGTTGCTGGTCAGCGTCAATGCCGTGCTGTGGGCGTTCAACTGGGAAACCCGCCAAGTGCTGTATGTCAGCCCCGCCTACGAGCGGATCTTCGGCCGCCCCGCCGGCCTGGTCCTGGCTGACTTCAACGAATGGCGCGACGCAATCTACCCCGACGACCTGGAGTACGCCGAGCGCAGCCTGGCCGAGGTATTGGTCAAAGGCGCCGTCGAAGACCGTGAATACCGCATCATCGCCGGCAACGGCCAGATCCGCTGGCTGAGCGACAAATGCTTCATCAACCGCAAGGCCGAGCCAGGGCAACCGGTGATTGTGGTGGGCATTGCCGAAGACATTACCGAAAAGAAACTACTGGAAAGCGAACTGCAGCGCCTGGCGACCACCGACGTGCTGACCCAAAGCAGCAATCGCCGGCATTTTTTCGAATGTGCCCACCGTGAGTTCGAGCAGGCACGGCTACAAGGCATGCCCATGGCGTTCCTGTTGCTGGACATCGATGACTTCAAGGTGATCAACGACACCTACGGCCACCAGGAAGGCGATACCGTGTTGCAGAGAATCGCCGAAAGCGGGCGGTCCGTGCTCCGGCGCGGTGACCTGTTCGGGCGGATCGGCGGCGAAGAGTTCGCCGCGGTGTTCCCCGGCTGCCCCCCGGACATGGCGCTGCAAGTGGCCGAGCGGTTGCAACGGGAAATCCAGCGCCTGATGTTCCGCTGCGGTGAACAGAGCTTCGGCATTACCGTCAGCCAGGGCCTGACTGGCATTACCCCCGAAGACCAGTCCCTTGACAGCCTGTTCGCCCGCGCCGACGCAGCCATGTACGAAGCCAAGCGCAAGGGCAAGAACCGCATCATCGCGGCTTGAGTGAGTTGTCCCGCCACTGATCAACTGTGGGAGCAAGACTTGCCCGCGATAGCAGCGCCTCGGTGTCCACTTGAACCCAAGTTGCCTGCATCGCGAGCAAGCTTTGCTCCCACAAAGCCCGCTCCCACAGGGGTTAGGTGCTGGTGCTACTTACGGCGCAACCGCGTCAACTCCGGCAAGCCGATCTTCAGCAACCGCGCCGTACGGCTACGGGCCAGTTCTTCGAGGCCCTCATGCGCGGGCAGGTGCGCCATCTGCGCCGCCATGTTCATCACCAAGGCTTCACGGGAATACACCCCGCCCCCCAGGCTATAGGCCGCCGCGATCAACTCACGCAACTCCAGCGGCAGGCGCCAGCGAGTGCGCAGCGCCGAGCCGAAGCCGGCGCCGTATTGATCGAGGGCGTTCCCGACTTCCTCCAACTCATCCAGTTCGCCACCCGCCTGCGTCCATTCTTCCAGGCAACGCAGCAGCGCCAGGTCGCCCAGGCGATGCAACAGCCCCGCGCAGTAACAACGCTCCGGTTCCAGATCCAGCAGCCGCGCCAGGATCCGGGCGTACTCGGCGGTGTGCAGCGATAATTCCCAGTAGCGCTTGGCATAGTCCGCCAGACAGGGAACGGTGAGCCGGGCGCAGCGCTTGAGGGTCAGGCCGAGGATCAGGTTCATGCTTTGCCCGGTGCCGAGCTGGTGCAGCGCCTGGGCCACGGTCTGCACCGGGCCGCCGCCCTGATGCTGGGCAGCGCTGTTGGCCGCCGCAATCAGTACCCCAGCGATTTGCGGGTCGGTGCGGATCTCTTCTTCCAGCAGTTTCAGATCCAGGCCTGTGGGGTTGAGACAGCGCTTGACCGCCACCTGCACATCGGTCATCAGCGGCGCGCCTTCGGACAGATCACGCCGACGCTCCAGAAAAGTTATCAGGGTCAACCCCGGCCCCGGAACCGGCGCATCGTTGGAGGTTTCTTCACCGCCCACCAACAACCCCTGCAAACGCTGGGTCAGGTTTTCCCGGTTCAAGGGCTTGGTCAGATACGCGGTCGGCGCCAGCGGCAAGACCTCACGCACGCTGGCGCTGTCGTTGCGCCGACTCATCAGGATGAACGGCAACGGCGGCGTGCGATGCTGCTGGCGAAGGCCACGCAAAATCGCCAGGCCATCAACCCCCGGCAGCTCCCAATCGGCGATTACCAGATCGTAGGGATGCTTCGCCAGCAAATCCAAAGCCTCTTTGCCGTCGCCACAAGTGTCCACCCGAGCATCGCAGCGCACACCCGACAACACCTGCTCAAGCAGCTCACGGAACGCCGGATCGGCCTCGGCGATCAACACACGCGGTACAGCGGGTAAAACCACAGCAGTCATGCAGCATGCTCCCTTGCCATACTTGCACCTTAGACCTTGGTGGCCGCTCCAGACAGCTCAAAATCCACCGGGCAGGTCCGCAGATATGAAAAACCCGCCAGAAGGCGGGTTTTTGTGGATCAGCGCACAACCGTCACTCAGAGTTCAGAGAAGCACTCTTCGAGGATCGCCAGGCCTTTGTCCAGTTGCTCGTCCGGCGCGGTCAGCGGCACCAGCACCCGCAGAACGTTGCCATAGGTGCCGCAGGACAGCAGGATCAGGCCCTTGTCGCGCGCCTTTGCCACGATTTGGGCTACCGCTGCCGCGTTCGGCTTATGGGAGTCGCCGTTTTCGAACAGCTCCACGGCGATCATCGCGCCCAGGGCACGCACGTCACCGATGACCGGGTACTTCTTCTGGATCGCCTTGAGGCCGGTCACCAGACGCTCGCCCACAGCCTTGCAGCGGTCCAGCAGGTGCTCTTCTTCGAACACTTCCATTACCGCCAGCGCCGCCGCACAGGCGATCGGGCTACCGGCGTAGGTGCCACCCAGGCCACCCGGCGCGATGGCATCCATGTACTCGGCCTTACCGCACACACCGGCCAACGGGAAGCCGCCAGCGATGGATTTGGCGAAGGTGGTCAGGTCGGCGGCAACGCCCATCTGCTCCATGGCGAAGAAAGTGCCGGTACGGCCGGCGCCGGTCTGCACTTCGTCAGCGATCAGCAGGATGCCGTGCTGGTCGCACAAAGCGCGCAGGCGCTTCATGAATTCCTTGGGCGCTACGTAGAAACCACCTTCGCCCTGTACCGGCTCGATGATGATTGCCGCGATGTCACGCGGCTCGGCGTCGTTCTTGAAGATACGCTCGATGCTGGCGATGGAGTCGTCGATGCTCACGCCGTGCAGTTCGTTCGGGTACAGCGCGCGGAAGATGCCGCCGGGCATCAGGCCCATGCCGGCCGAGTACGGCACGACTTTACCGGTCAGGCCCAGGGTCATCATGGTGCGACCGTGGTAAGCGCCGGTGAAGGCGATCACACCGGCACGGCCCGTGGCGGCGCGGGCGATTTTCACGGCGTTTTCCACCGCTTCCGAACCGGTGGTCACCAGCAGGGTTTTCTTGGCGAAATCACCCGGCACCTTGGCGTTGATTTTTTCGCACAGTTCCACGTATGGCTCGTAGGCCAGGACCTGGAAGCAGGTGTGGGTCAGCTTGTTCAGCTGTTCGGTCACGGCCGCGATGATTTTCGGGTGCACGTGGCCGGTGTTCAGCACGGCGATGCCGCCGGCGAAGTCGATGAATTCACGACCTTCAACGTCGGTTACCGTGGCGTTCTTCGCCGATTCGGCAAAGATCGGGTGAATCTGGCCAACACCGCGTGGAACAGCGGCGGTACGGCGGGCCATCAAGTCAGCGTTAGTCTTGCTCATTACAGTCCTCATTCGCCGCTCATCGGTCGGCGTGGCTCAAGGAATACATGGCGGGGAGGCAACTGCGACAGCATGCGATGATCGACTGCCGCAGCGTTCCGGCCACAAGAAACAGAACGGGTGAAACACGCAAAGGGACAGCGCTCTCGTGCCCTTTGCGCTTGAAGCAGATCAGATACCCAGGCAGAGGTATTTGATTTCCAGGTAATCCTCGATGCCGTACTTGGAGCCTTCACGGCCCAGGCCCGACGCCTTGATACCACCGAATGGCGCGACTTCGTTGGAAATCAACCCGGTGTTGACGCCGACCATGCCGTATTCCAGGGCTTCGGCCACACGGAACACACGGCCCAGGTCGCGGGCATAGAAGTACGAGGCCAGGCCGAACTCGGTGTCGTTGGACATCGCGATCACTTCGGCTTCGTCTTTGAAGCGGAACAGCGGTGCCAGCGGGCCGAAGGTTTCTTCCTTCGCCACTGCAGCGTTCTTCGGTACGTTGGTCAGGATGGTCGGCTCGAAGAAATTGCCTTCCATCGCCTTGCCGCCCGACAGCACGGTCGCGCCTTTGCTGACGGCATCAGCGATGTGCTCCTGCACCTTGGCGACCGCTTTGCCGTCGATCAACGGACCGGTGGTGGTGCCATCGTCCAGACCGTTGCCGATCTTGAGCTTGGCGACCGCCACTTTCAGTTTTTCGGCGAACGCGTCGTACACCGAATCCTGGATGTACAGGCGGTTGGCGCAGACGCAGGTCTGGCCGTTGTTGCGGTATTTGGAAATGATCGCGCCTTCGACGGCCTTATCCAGGTCCGCGTCGTCGAACACGATGAACGGCGCGTTGCCGCCCAGTTCCAGGGAGACTTTCTTGATGTCCTTGGCACATTCGGCCATCAACTGGCGACCGATCTCGGTCGAGCCGGTGAACGACAGCTTACGCACGATCGGGTTGCTGGTCAGCTCGCCACCGATGTCGCCGGCGCTGCCGGTAACGACGCTCAACACGCCTTGCGGAATGCCGGCACGGTGCGCCAGTTCCACCAGGGCCAAGGCCGAGAACGGGGTTTGCGACGCTGGCTTGATGACCATGGTGCAACCGGCAGCCAGGGCTGGGCCGGCCTTGCGGGTGATCATCGCGGCCGGGAAGTTCCACGGGGTAATGGCTGCGGTCACGCCGATCGGCTGCTTGATCACGATCAGGCGCTTGTCGGGTTGGTGGCCGGGAATCACGTCACCGTAGATGCGCTTGGCTTCTTCGGCGAACCATTCAATGAACGAGGCGGCGTAGACGATTTCGCCCTTGGCTTCGGCCAGTGGCTTGCCTTGTTCCAGGGTCATCAGGCGACCGAGGTCGTCCTGGTTTTCGATCAGCAATTCGTACCAGCGGCGCAGCTTGTTGGCGCGCTCCTTGGCGGTCAGTGCACGCCAGGCAGGCAGCGCCTTGTCGGCGGCTTCAATCGCCCGACGGGTTTCGGCGGCGCCCATCTTCGGCACAGTGCCCAGCACTTCGCCCGTCGCCGGGTTGGTGACCTTGATTGTCTGACCATTGTCCGCATCGACCCAAGCGCCATCGATGAAGGCTTGCTGGCGGAACAACTGGGTGTCTTTAAGCTGCATGTCGGCTTTCCTTAACAGCACCGCGCACGCGCGGAGCGAATTAGATTTGTAGAAAGGCGCCTCGGGGGCTGCCGTCAGGGAAATCATTCACCGGGCTGAAGCACAGAAATAACGCACAAAAGCACAGACGTGCGGTTCAGCACCCAGACAAGAGCGTTTGAAATCTCAAACGAATCCTAGGGCCGATAGGGGTGAAGGACAATAGGCTGTTCGAAAAAAAGAACGAAAAAACCGAATTTGCCCGTTTTTTCTGATCAGCGTAGCCGATGCCCGCCCAGCCTTATGAAAACACCGGCAAATCAGCAGCATGGACGCCCGCGATGCATATGAGTATCATGGCGCCCGCGTCGCACCAGTAGCTCAGCTGGATAGAGTACTGCCCTCCGAAGGCAGGGGTCGTGGGTTCGAATCCCGCCTGGTGCACCATACATGGAAAATCAAAAGCCCCAGGTCGCAAGGCCTGGGGCTTTTTTGTGGGCGCTGATCTTACTCAACGCTTGCGCAACGCCTCCAACCGCGCCGGCAAGTCCTCCTCGGGAAAGCGCTGATGCAGCGCCAGCAGCTTCTCATCAGCCGCCTTGCTCTCACCCGCCTCACGCAAGCGCAATATCTCCAGCAAGCCTTGCTCCAGCGATGGCAGTGCAGCTGGCGCCGACTTGCTCATTTTCGCCGCAGGTTTTTCCGCCAACGATTGCATCGGGCTTGCCGGGGCTCGGGCCAATTCGCCTTGAGGCGCCATGCCGGTGATCGGTGCGGGGGCGGGCACGGCCGGCGGCGGTGCGGCGGCAACGGCGGGCGCTTGCCGATCGGCGGAAAACTCCATCGAGGCGGGTGCGGACAGTTCGTCGTGGGTCACGGGCGAACGCAGTACCAGGCCGATCATCAGCGCCACGCCGGCGACCGTGGCGAATGCCATTTGCCAGCGCGGCCGTTGGCAGGCCTGTAGCCAGCGCTGCCACAGGCTTGGCGCGGGCGTCGGGGCTTCACGGCGGGCGGCGGCCAGGATGAAGGCGTCCAGGGAGGCCGGCGGCTCGGCGCTGGCGTGTTGGCGGAAATGCTCGATCAGCATTTCATCGTCGGGGGCCGGGGTGTTTTTGGGGTCGATCATGCGGGTACCTCCTCGGCCAGCAGGCGATGCAGTTTCTGCTGGGCGTAACGCAAGCGGCTCTTGACCGTTTCCAGCGGGGCGCCGGTCAAGGCGGCAATCTGTGGCAGCTCCAGGTCGCCGTGCAGGCGCAGCAGGAAGACTTCCCGCTGATCTTCGGGCAAAGCCTGCAATGCAGCGTCGAGACGCGCCTGGTCTCGACTCAGGGTCAACTGTCGCTCAGGGCTGCTGGTGTCGTCGGGTTGGACGTGAAGCTGCTCGTCATAGCTGTCGTGCAAAGGGTTGTGGACACCATGCTTGCGCCAGTGGTCGATCAAGCGGTTGCGGGCAATCTGGAACAGCCAGGTGCGAAAACTCGCCCGGCCTTGTGGCTGGGTGGTGCTGCGAATCAGGCTGAGCCAGGTGTCCTGAAACACTTCTTCGGCCAGTTCGGCCTTGTTGCTCAAGGACACCAGGAAACGGTAGAGCCCTTGCCGATGGCGGGCGTAGAGGACTTCGAAAGAGGCCCCATCGCCATCGCGGTAGCGGGCCAGCAGCGATTCGTCGCTGGGAGAATCAAGCGCAGCGGGCATGTGGGTGACGAACTCCTTTGCGGTCAACACAGTTCTGGCAGGCGACAAGAGAATACTGTGGGAGCGAGCTTGCTCCGGGCGGCGATCCGACGATGACGTCGGCTCAGTCAATGATGATGCTGATCGATCCACCGCTATCGCGAGCAAGCTCGCTCCCACATTTTGATCCCCGTTGCGCTCGGGATCAGCGCTTGGCCGCGGGCTCGAGGCTCTGGGCCAGTTCCACCAACTGCACAAACTCGGCACGCAGCCCAAACGGATCATCGCCGCGGGCCGAGCGTGCCAATTGCGCGGTGTCCTTCAAGCTCATCGTCCCAGTGTAGCGCCCGTCCCCCTTGAGCTGTTGGGCGAAGGCCGCCACGGCGGCCGAGAAGCGCAGGTCATCGCTGGCCTTGTATTCGTCCTGCGCGACCGCAATCGGATGCTCGATCAATCGACTGCTACCGCCCTCAGCGGGTTTGTAGCGTACGCGCAACATCGCCAATTCGCCTGACTTACCTTCCGGCTGGGGTGTACTGGCATAGCGCAACGGCTCCAACCAGCCCGGTTGGCCTTTCGGGACAATTTCATACAAGGCCGTCACCGTATGCCCGGCACCGATCTCGCCCGCATCGACCTTGTCGTTGTTGAAATCCTCACGCTTGAGCGCACGGTTCTCATAACCCAACAGGCGATATTCGCTGACCTGGGTGGGGTTGAACTCCACCTGCAACTTCACATCCCGCGCCACCACCGCCAGGGTGGAGCTGAGCTGGTCGACCAGGACTTTGCGCGCTTCGAGCAGGTTGTCGATGTAGGCGTAGTTACCGTCACCGGCGTCAGCCAATTGCTCCATCAGGTGTTCATTGTAGTTATCCACACCGAAGCCCAGCGTCGTCAGGGAAACGCCGCTTTTACGCTGGTCCACCGCCATCTGCTTGAGGCTGTCGAAATCACTGACGCCGACGTTGAAGTCGCCATCGGTGGCCAGCAGGATGCGGTTGATGCCCTTGTCGATAAAGCTCTCCCGAGCCATCTGGTAGGCCAGTTCGATACCCGAGGCGCCCGCGGTGGAACCACCGGCGTCGAGTTGATCGATGGCGTTGCGGATGGTCACCTTGTCGCGCCCCGAAGTAGGCTTGAGCACCACCCTGGATTCGCCGGCATAGACCACCAGGGATACCCGGTCCTGATCGCGCAATTGATCCACCAACAATTTCAGCGTGCTCTTGACCAGCGGCAGGCCTTCGCGACGGTCCATGGAACCGGAAACGTCCACCAGGAACACCAGGTTGGCCGGCGCCAGGTCCGCCACGGCGCGGTCGCTGGCCTTGATGCCAATGCGCAACAAGCGGGTGTGGGGGTTCCACGGCGATGGGGCCACCTCGGTGGTCACGCCAAAGGGTGAGCCGTCAGTGGGCAGGGCATAGTTATACGGAAAATAATTGACCATTTCCTCCAGCCGCACGGCACCTTCGGGCGGCAGGCTGCCTTGATTGAGCAAACGTCGCACATTGGCATAGCTGCCGGTGTCGACATCCACGCTGAAGGTCGAGACCGGCGTTTCGGCCACGCTGTGAATCGGGTTCTCCGGAAGCTTTTCGTACTGTTCACGCGGCTCGGCGCGGTACCCCCCGGCGATGGCATCGTTCGCCACGCTCGGGGCGGGCATCGATGCCGGCTTCATGAGCGTGCGCTTGACCGTCGACTGGCGCACTTCGGCGATCTCGCCCTGCGGCACGACACTGGGCGCCACGGCTACCGGTTCGGAGGGCTTGGCAGCCTCCCGGGAGGACAACCCACAACCGGCCAACGCCACCAGCAAAGTCACGGCGAAGCCTTGGGCAGCAGGACGCATAAAGGGAAGTGGACGGGACATGGGCTGAACCTCGTGAATGAATGATTCGTACACAAGCTCAGACGCAAGGCACACGAGGTTCGGGTTAACGACCAGGAAATTTTTTACGCGCTGAAAAAACCGGGCCGGCACCCCCAAAGTGGCCAGGCCGTTACCGCGATCGGACCCATCGCCAGCACGTTGCAGCAGGCATTGTCAGCGGGACGGAATGCCCCGCAGATCATCGGCGATGAATCCGCTCAAATGACTGGTGTAATAGTCTTCGACATCGGAGTTGCCTCTGTTCGTCAGCGCCCCCGTCATGCCTTTCAGGACCTCAAGTTGCCCGATCGCCCCACCCGGCATCAACCCCTGGCGGGCCTGGGCAAAGTGCAGCACTTCGACACCGGCCCTCTTTACCTTGACCTGATAATTGAAATCGACACTGGCCAGGTACGTACCGTCGGCGACGATTTTGTTCATGAAACCACCTTGGGTGTCTTGAATACGGCGCGCATAGACGGCGTTGACGTCCAGCAGATAGTCAGCGGTTTCCTTGCTGGAGGCATAGCGATTGCCGTCGAGCAGGCGGACGATCAGGTCGGTGTGCAACTGGTCACGGACCTTTTCGTCGGGCAGAAAGCGTTCGTTTTTGCCGACGACTTCGACGTTGAACGTATCGATCCAATAGGTGGCGGTCTCGGGGATCGCCACCGGCGCTGGGGAAATGTAGTAATCAGGCTTGGAAGCACAACCTGCCATAAGGCAGAGGGCCAGCAACAGGGTAAAAACTCGCATGTTTGAATTCGTCCTTGAGAGGTAGCGGCATAGTGGCGGCTGCATTCTACGGCGTTTGGACACGCGCTCAAGTTGTCTGGCCCTGACGGAGTGCGGTCCCGTCTCACTCGATCCCAATGTCCACTACCGTTTTCCCCGCCCCACGCCCCTCGGCCACCTGGGCAAAGGCCTCATTGACTTGCTCCAGGCCAAACCGGCGCTGATCCAGCTTGATCCGCAGTTGCCCTGACTCAACCAGAGCGGCGGCCTCCCGCAAGATCTGACCATGATGCTCGCGCCCCTTGCCAGTCAGCAGCGGCATCAACGTAAACACCCCGGAATAGCTCGCCCCGCGGAATGACAACGGCGCGAGGCTGTGTTGGCCCCAGCCGAGGCAACTGAGCACATGGCCGGTGTAGGTCTTTACCGCGTTGAAGGACGCATCCAGGGTCGGGCCGCCCACGGTGTCGTAGACGATGTCGAAGCCTTCGCCATCGGTGTACTGGCGCACGTAGCTGTCAGTGTCCTGGGTTCGATAGTCGATGGCTGACGCGCACAGTTCGCGGATGAAAGCCTGGCTGTTGGCCGAGCCCGTGGCGTAGACCTCGGCGCCCCGGGCCTTGGCGATTTGCACGGCCATTTGACCGACACCGCCCGCCCCACCATGTATCAACACCTGTTGCCCGGCCCGGACGTTGGCGCGATCGACCAAGCCTTCCCAGGCCGTGATGAAGGCCAGCGGCAAGGCGGCCGCTTCGCGCATGCTCAGTGAGCGGGGCTTGGGCGCAATCAGGCGGGCATCGACCGCGATGTATTCGGCCAGCGCGCCTTGGGCCCCGCCGATCCCGCCGGCCATACCGAACACCTCGTCGCCAGGCGCAAAGTCATTCACGCCCTCTCCCCGTTCAACCACCGTCCCGGCCAGGTCAATCCCCAATACCGCAGGCAGCGGCTGGCGTGCATGGGTACCGCCTCCCGCCGCGATCTTGGTGTCCAGCGGGTTGATTCCGGCGGCATGCACCTTGATTAATACCTGGCCTTTGCCGGGAATGGGCCGGGAGATGGAACGGACAATCAGCGCAGCCTGAGCGGTTTCGGCAACGGCGGCGGACATGGTGTTGTTCATGACGGTAAACCTCCAATGAGTGGGCAGGTTCATAGTGCGAGGGAAGACGCATTCCGATAAGTGAGCAACAATGGATAGGATTTATTCCAGGCAGAGGCTAAATCCTGATGGATCTGTTCGACGCAATGCAGGTGTTCGTGCGGGTGGTGGAGCGCGGCTCGTTCTCGGCCGTCGCCAGGGAACTGAACCTGGGCCAACCGGCGGTGAGCAAGCAGATCCGCGCGTTGGAGCAACACCTGGGCGGGGCGCTGTTTGCCCGCAGCACCCGCCATCTCGCGCTGACCGATCAGGGGCAGCGCTTCTACGCCGAAAGCAAGGACATACTCGCCAGCCTGGACGCGGCACGGCTCAGTTTCGCCAGCGGGCAGGAACAGATCGCCGGCCTTCTGCGCGTGGCGGCGCCCGTCAGTTTCGGCCGCTTGTGCATTGCGCCGTTGGTGGGCGAGTTCCTCGCGCGTCACCCACAGCTTCGGATCGACTTGAGGCTAAGCGATCAGAACGAGGATGTGTTGAAGGAGAACATCGACCTGGCCATTCGCATCGGCGTGGTAAAAAGCGAAGGGCTGGTAGCGATTTCCCTCGGCGACAGCCCGCGCCGGGTGTACGCCTCCCCCGCCTATCTGCAACAGCATGGCACGCCCCTCGCACCGGCTAATCTGGCCGGCCATAACTGTTTGGCGTTCACGCTGCTGGAGCACTACGACGTCTGGCGGTTCGACCAGGATGGCCGACAGCACAGCGTCACGATCAAGGGCAACGTTACCTGCAACAGCAGCGAGGCAATCCGGGAAATGGTGCTGTCGGGGCTGGGCGTTTCGCTGTCACCGCAGTGGTTGTTCGCGGCCGATATTCGCCAGGGAAGCGTCTGCACCGTGCTTGCCGATTACCAGCCACTGGCGCTGCCCATCAGCGCCGTGTTCAGTCACGATCGACGCCGCTCGGCACGCACCCGGGCCTTTGTGGATTTTTTGCGCGAGCGTCTTTGAACAGCCGGATCAGGACTCACAGGCCAATGACGGCTGTGCAGCCTTCCCATGCCGCCCAGGAAAATACGCCGCTGCAGCCACACCCACCGCGCCCATCACACCGCAATAGGCTACGCACACCCATGGGCTCCACGGCACCAGGGCGATCAGCATCAGCGGCGTCATGCTGGCCCACAGGGCATAGGCGATGTTGTAGGTGAGCGAAATGCCGGACACGCGGATCTTCGGCGGGAACAAGCTGACCATCACCGAAGGCACCGCGCCGACCACACCGCAACCCAGCCCGGCCACGGCGTAGGCCAGGCCCAGCCAGGCGCCACCGCTGATCAGGCTGGCGTAGAGCACGGCGATGCCCACGGGCAGCAGCAGGCTGTAGAGCATGACGGTGCGCCAGGCGCCGATGCGGTCGACGATGAGGCCGGCCAGGACGCAGCCGATGTTCAGGAACACGATGCCCAGGCTGCTCAGGGCGAAGGTGTGGCTGGGGGTCATGCCGAAGCTTTTCTGCATCACGGTCGGGGTGATGACCACGAACACCACCACGGCCGAGGTCAGCACACAGGTCAGGATCGCGGCAGGCAATAAGGCCTGGCGATGGTCGCGCAGGACCGTGCGCAACGGCAGTTCCGCTGCGCCTTCGCGATTGGCTTGCAGGGCCATGAAAATCGGCGTTTCGCTCAGCCAACGACGCAGCCAGACGCCGATCACGCCAAAAACGCCCCCCAGCAGGAACGGCAGGCGCCAGGCGTAATCGAGAATCTCAGCCGGTGTGTAGATCCGCGCCAGCGCTGTTGCGGTCAAGGCGCCCAGCAAGTAGCCGAAAGTCAGGCCGGCCTGGAGGAAACCCAGGGCATAGCCGCGATGATGCAGCGGCGCATGTTCAGCCACGAACACCCAGGCGCTGGGCACCTCGCCGCCCACCGCCGCACCCTGGAGGATACGCAGCGCCAGCAACAGCAACGGTGCGAAATAACCGATTTGCGCGTAGGTCGGCATCACGCCGATGAGCAGGCACGGCAAGGCCATCATCAGGATGCTCAGGCTGAACACGCGCTTGCGCCCCAGCCGATCGGCAAAGTGCGCCATGAGAATGCCGCCCAGGGGCCGGGCCAGGTAGCCGGTGGCGAAAATCCCGAAGCTTTGCAGCAAGCGCAGCCAATCGGGCATTTCCGGCGGGAAGAACAACTGGCTGAGGGTCAGGGCGAAGAAGACGAAGATGATGAAATCGTAGATTTCCAGCGCGCCTCCCAAGGCGGCCAGGCCCAGGGTCTTGTAATCGGATCGGCTGAATCGGTCACCGGGTAGAACAGGGGTGGCAATCATAGGCAGATTTGAACAATAAGTTTGAGAGAGGGCGACGGCTCAGTCGTCGCGATCATTAATCACCGGTTCAACCGGTGGCTGGCCTGGCTCGGCGTCTTCGGCCTCGTCGACAGGCAGGAAATCCTTGCGGCTCTGGGCGATGGCCCGGCGCATCTCGTCGCCCTTGGTGGGGCAGTTCAGGAGGCGGGCGATGCCGTCGGGTTTCTGCGTCATCGCCATCCTCCGGCATGAGTGAACAGGGGCTCGATAGTGCTCGCTTTTGGCGCGTGATGCCAATTTTGTGTCTTGGCGACGCCATTGTGAGGGGGCTGCGTCACGCCCCAACGGGGATAAATCCCCTCGCCACAGGGGATTGCGTTGTTTAGCGGTGGTAGCGGCGCACTACGCTGCTGTTGCGCAGGACGTGACCTTTGATTTTTTCCATCAGTTGAGCCCGTGTGAGGTCGGCGGGCAGGGCTTCCGGCGGCAGGTCCAGGGCGAAAAGCTGAATCAGATAGTGGTGAGCGCTGTCGCCGACAGGCGGGCAAGGACCGATGTAGCCGTGGGTGTTCTTGCTGTTGATACCGCTCTTGCCCTCCAACGAGGACTTGGTGCCGGCGCCCGCCGGAATCTGCCGCGTGGTGGCCTTGATGCCGTAGTGGATCCAGTGGTCGACACCTTGGCCCCTTTGGCCGTCCGGATCCAACATGACGATGGCATAGCTGAGGGTGCCGGGCGGGCCGGCGTTCCAGCTCAAGGCCGGAGAAATGTTCTTGCCACCACAGGTGTTGGCATCACTGGCTGCTGCCGCCGTGAAGAGGCGGTCGTCCGACACACCGGGGATGCTGAGGGTAAAACGCTCCTCGGCCTGGACAGCCCCTTGTGCGCACAGCACCAGGGCGACGGCCGCCAGCCAAGGGGAGAGAGAGTTCAATCGGGTCATACCGGGGCACCTTGTGCGTGTCTGGCCATGGACGGCCTGCGAACTATAGCCGCAGCTTTGCCAAGGTTGCAGTGACAATTATGCTGAAACTCGTTCCGGTCCTGCGACTCCAAAGGAAAACGCCTGCCGGAGAATGACCATGTCTCTGCATCAAGTCGCCCGTTTCGTCGACGTTCGTGAAGACCGCGGCCTCGAAGTCAAAATCGACGACACGTCCATCCTGCTGTTGCGCTCCGGCGATCAGGTGCGCGCCTTCCAGGGCAAATGCCCGCATGCCGGCGCACCACTGGCCAAGGGCGCGGTGTGCCACGGAAGGCTGATTTGCCCCTGGCACAAGGCCGCGTTCCGGGCTGAGGACGGCGCCCTGTGCGAACCACCGGCCCTCGACAGCCTGGCGCGTTATCACGTCGAGGTCCGGGACGGTGACGTCTGGGTCGACGATCAACCACTGCCAACCGATAAAGTCCCGCCGGCCGATGACGCGCGCACGTTTGTCATCATCGGCGCCGGTGCTGCCGGCACGGCTTGCGCGGCGGCGCTGCGCGAGAAAGGTTTTGGCGGGCGAATCCTGATGATCGACCGCGAAGCCGAAGCCGGCTACGACCGTACGGTGCTGAGCAAGTATGTGTTGGCCGGCGACATGGCGGTCAACGAGACGTCGCCGCTGCGCGATGAAACTTATTTCACCCAGCAACGCATCGAAAGGCTTCACGGCGAGGTCACCCATTTGGCCCCCGATACTCGGCACATCCAACTCGCCGATGGCCGAAGCCTGGACTACGACGCCGCGCTCATCGCCACTGGCGGCGTACCCAAGATGCCAGCGTTGCCCGGCATCGATTTGCCGCAAGTCTTCGTGCTGCGTTCGATCGCCCACGCCCGGCAGATTCTCGACACGGTCCGGCCCGGGCAACAGGCGGTGATCATCGGCGACAGTTTCATCGCCATGGAGGTCGCCTCGTCCCTGCGCAAGCGCGAGCTGAACGTCACCGTCCTGGCCCGGCATCCGGTGCCGTTCGCCGCACAATTGAGCGAGAGCGTTGGCCAGGCCATCCTGGCCCGACACCGGGCCAGTGGTGTGGTGTACCGCACCGACAGCGAAGCGGTGCAGATCGAGGGCACGGGCAAGGTCGAAGCCGTGGTGCTGGACAACGGCCAGCGCGTTGCCGCGGACCTGGTGATCATCGGCATCGGCGTGCGCCCGGCCACCGAGCCCTTCGCCGGATTGCCACGGGAACAGGACCAGTCACTGTCCGTTGACGCGGGCATGCGAGTAACCGATGGCTTATGGGCCGTCGGCGATATCGCCACCTTCCCCCTGAACGGCCAGCCCCAGCGCATCGAGCATTGGCGCCTGGCCCAGCAACAGGCGCGCATTGCCGCCGCGAACATGCTCGGCGGCGAGGAGCACTATCTGGACGTGCCGTTTTTCTGGACCTATCACTTCGGCAAACGCTACGACTATCTTGGCCACGCCGAGCACTGGGACGAAGTGGAATTCAAGGGCACGCCCGAGCATCCGCCCTTTATTGCCCTGCTGGGCAAGGACGGTCTCGTTGCCGCCGCGGTGGCCTGTGATGAAGGCCGGGCCATGGCGGCGTTGGCCCAGCGCATGAAACAACCGTTGCCGGTGGACGAGGCATGGCGGCTGATCCGGGACTTCTCGTCGTAGATCTGTCCCACATCCCACAGTTTTGTTTTGTGTTGACCGAAATATCCGCCACAACCCCAATCCCCCTGTGGGAGCGAGCTTGCTCGCGAAAGCGCCAGCGCGGCTTGCATCAATGCACGGACTGATCAGCCGGCAAATGGATAACCCGTGGCCGCTCCATTGGCGCCAGGGGCGGTGGCTGCAAGTCGGGGCTGAGCAAGTGGAAGTGCGGCACGACGTGGCTGATGTCGCCGTCCTGGTTGTTGTGAATAGTCTTCGAGCCGGGCTGGCGCAGCGTGTCCAGGCGCTCGTCGGTCAACTTGAAACTGGCGCTCAAGCCCTGGTCATTCACGACCGGGGCTGTCGACCGGCGCTGGGCGAAGCTGCGGCTTTTACGCTGTTGGTAACGCGCCCAGGTAATCAACAGCACCGCGTTGACCAAGGCGATCCAGCCATAGACCTGCAAGGTCCCCAGGGTATCGAACAGAGACCCTCCCGGGCGCGGACCGGCCTGGCTCGCGAACAGCGGCCACAGCCCATTGACCAGCAGGTACAACAGCCCCACCCACGCCAGCACGGTGAAAAACGCATCGATGACCACCAGAAAAGGCCGTTGCCGGGTCCTGATAATTTTCATCGGATCACTTCCTCTTCCTGATCATCGAACGGTTTGATACCGCGATCCGGACTGATCCAGCGCGCACGCTTCTGATGCTGCCCGAACAGCACTTTGGGAAAACTCACCAGGGTGGTGAAGAGGCTGATCAGCCAGAACACCAACGGGTACCAGACCACCCAGAACATGATGTGCCACAGGCCTTTTTCGTAACGCCGATCAATCAGGATGCTCACCGCGAATTGCAGCAGGCATACCACCGCCAGCAACAACCCGGTGAAGGCCGGCGGCATGAGGTGATCGACCGCGATGGCCGCTGGCATCTCGACGAACTTACCGGCGCCCCAGAAAATCACCGACAGCAGGAACGTGAACGCCCAGCCGGTGGACAGGCAATATTCGAACAACAGCGGCCACAGGTAGCGGTGGCGGTATTGCCAGATGCCACGGATGTTCTTGAACAGCACTTCCGCGCCACCCTGGGCCCAGCGCAGCCGTTGCCGCCAAAGGCCGCGCAGGGTTTCGGGCATGAGGATCCAGCACAGCGCGCGCGGCTCGTAGAAGATGCTCCAGTGATCCAGTTGCAGCTTCCAACTGATGTCGATGTCTTCGGTGATCATGTCCGGGCTCCAGTAGCCAACCCGGTGCAGGGCGGTGCGACGGAACGCGACGATCACGCCGGACACGGTGAAGATCCGTCCGAACACTCGTTGGGTGCGCTTGATCAGGCCGATGATCGAGGAGAACTCGCCAACCTGGACCCGGCCTATCAGAGTCGAGCGGGTACGGATGCGCGGGTTGCCGGTCACCGCGCCGAGGCGGGCGTTGTCCAGCATCGGCGCCACCAGATAGGCGCAGGTGTTCGGCGCCAGCAGCGCGTCACCGTCGATGCACACCAGGTATTCGCTGCGCGCCGCGATGGCGCCCATACGCAGGGCCACGGCCTTGCCCTGGTTTTCTGCCAGGTGCAACACGCGCAGGCGCGGGTCTTCAGCCGCCAGTCGATCAAGCATCTGGGCGGTGTTGTCCTTCGAGCCGTCGTTGATGGCGATGACTTCGATGTTCGGGTAATGCTGGCCCAGCGCCGCGTGAATGGTGTCGGCGACGTTATCGCCTTCGTTGAAGCATGGAATCAGGATGCTGATCAGCGGCTCGCCGGCCAGGGGCGGTGGCAAGGTGTCGTCCTTCCACGGCCAGTGGCGTTCCCAGTGCAGCCAGAAATACAAGCCGCCGGCGATCCACAGCCCGGACATGAACAGCGGGTAAAAGAACACGAAGTCCATCAGGAATTGCCCGGTGACCAGGAAGATCAGGCCCAGGGGCACCCCAAGGACGATCGCCAGCACCAGCAGAGCGAGCAGTCTGTCGAGCATGTCAAGGATTCCACTTGTTGGAGAGCGCCGGCCGCACGGTTTTCACAGCGGGCTGGTCTTCGATGAAGTTGTCCGGGTAGTAGCCGAAACTGGTCACGCCTTTGCGCTTGAGGCGCCCCATCCAGTCGGCCAGTTGTTCGCCGTCGATGTCGCTGACCGGCTTGCTGTGCCAGTCCCGGGCCTGCAATTCGAACACCGTGCGCTTGAGCGCGCCGGGGCGAGCCTTGACGGTGTCCACCAGGCGCTCGAGCCAGGGGCCGGATTGCTGGAGGGTCTGCTTTTCCATCAGCGGCATGGCCATCGGCGCCGTCCAGTCATAGGCGCCGAGGAAGTCGTCGAGGTTCTGGGCGAACCAGGCTTCGCTTTCCGGATTGAGCATCGGTTCGGCAAAGATATTGCGCGCGGTGCGCACCTGCGGGCCACGAATCGCCCGGACCTTGGCGGTCAGCTCATGGGTGAAGTCGATCAGGTAGCGGCTCTTGAAGCGGGTCCAGCGTTGCATCGCTGCAGGATCGGCCCGCAGGGCGGCGATGGACGTCGGCAAGCCGTGGGCGGCATAGACTTTCAGGGCTGCGGGGCTGGCATCCTCGAAGTCGGAGAACACCGCGTCGTCATGGTACAAGACGCCATCCACCGAGCTCATCCGCGCCAGGTCTTGGTAGATCTCGCCGATGACCTTGCGCACGTTCGGGTCGAACGGCGACAAACGCACGTACTGGTCCGGGGCAACGCCAGTCTTGCCGGTTTCCGGATCCCAGCGCTGTACCCGCGAAAGCTTCGCGTCCAGGGCGAAACTGAGCACCGGCATCCAGGCATAGACCTTGGCGTTGGCCCGGGTGCGCAACTGCCATGCAACCCGGTCGAACAGATCGGCGCGTACCGGCAGGTGACGGTTGGGGAAGTACAACGAGTGCACGAGGCCGTCGCCTTTCGGATCGGCGAAGGCTTGCAGGAACACCGTATTGGCACCCAGGTCGGATATGCGCTGGACCAACTGGCCGACGTTGGCTTCCTGCTGCGCCGGGTCCGGGTCGTAGACGTAATCCAGGTCGACATGTACCACGCGCATCGGGTCAATCGTCTGCACGGACACGATGCTTTCGGCGAAATGGGCGCCATCCGGATCGGACGCCACCAGGAAGCGTGGGCCACTCATCAGGTTGTCCAGGCTGTCGAGACCGTCTTCCAGAGTCAGGGCCATTTGATAACCCTCGCTGCCAATCACCTGCAACGCCGTGCCGTCGGCTTCCCCATAAGGCCAGACCCAGACGCGAGGACTGTAGCCAGCGACCTTGCGGATCTTCTCGGAAATGGCCGCCACGTCCTTGCGCAAGCGAGCCTCGAAGTCGGCCTCGGTCTCGTAGCGACCGGTGGCGGGGTCGTAGCGCCGGGTGGTTGCGGCGGGTTGCTGGTTGCCTTGCGGGTTGGCGAGCACGCCCTTGTGATTGGCGTCGGTGTGGGCGGCGATTTCCACCAGGCCCGATTTGGAAACCTCGCGAATCTGCTCCCAGGTCAGGAACTCGGAACGCTTGCGCGGCACCCCGGCGAAATCCACCGTTTGATTCAGCGGCGTATCCACCCAACTACCGACCGGGGCGAGGATCGCCGGCCAGTTATAGGCACGCAGGATGGGCATGACGCGGGTGTAGAAGCTTGCGTAGCCGTCGTCGAAACTCAGCAGCACTGCGCGCGGCGGCAGCTCCGGCCCGCCGTTGCGGGCGGTGATGATCTGGTCCACCGTGACCGGCTGGTAGTTGTTTTCCCGCAGCCACGCCAATTGTTCGATCAGGCGTTCGGTGCGCACGGCCACCAGCGCCTGGTCCGGGTCACGGTCATCGACATCGTGGTAGGCGATGCCGAGCACATGGTTCTTCGGCCACGGGGCGTCATTGGCCGCCAGCGGGCGCTGCGAGGGCGGCGTGAACGCCGGGGCTTGCTGGGCACAAGCGCTGATCAGCAAGACCCCCAGCAGAAGGATGAATCGCGAAATGACAGGCATCTTCAAACTCTTCTAGAAGCGATAAGTGAGGTCGACAAGCAGGCGCAGATCGCTTTCGCGATCGCCGTCGTAGGGGCGGTTGAGCCAGCTCAGCGCGGCGCCGGCCTCCAGCACGTCGTTCCAGATGAAACGCTGGCCGTAGCTGAGCAATCCCACGGCGGCAGTGCTGTAATCGCGCTGGCTGTAGGTACCGGCACCGACCTGGAACTGCTGGCTCCACGTGGTCTCGTAGCGGCGGTGCAACACGTGATTGACGCTCACGGTCGGCATGACGCTGAGGTCCGATTTCGGATTGAAATAAGGCACTTCGTTGGAGCCGCTGTTGCGGCTGGCAGCCACTTCCAGCCCCAGCTCCACTTGCACGCGCGGTGTGCTGTAGATGCCTTCGCGACCGGTCAGTTGGGTTTCGAGGCGGTTGTTGCCATCGCTGAAATGGGACGGGCTGACGGCCAGTCGCCAATCGCGGCTTTCATTGGCCCGCCAGCGTAGGAAACCGCTACCGCCGTTAGAGCGAATGCCGCTGTTGAGCGCCCGCAACGGGGTATTGGCCGAGAGATAATCCAGGCTGCCGCCGTACTGCCAGTGATCGTCGATGTCCCGGGCCACGGCCAGGCGCGCGCCTTGCTTGTCGCCGGAGCCATAGGAATGATTGGAAACCTCGGCCTCCAGCGTCATGTCCCGGGTGCGACGCTCCACGCCCAGGCGCTGCCAGCGGTGGTGGCCGGTGCCTTCCTCGAAATCACCGGTGGCGTAGCCGGCACCGCCGAACAGCCGCCAGTCTTCATCGATGGGCGGGCTGTAGAGCAGCGTCTCGATACCAAAGTCCCGGCTGCCAGTGACGGCACCGGCGTCACCGTTGCCACCGCCATAGCTCTTGCCGGTGTAGGCCTCGATGCGCAGTTCGGCCATGTCGTGTACGTCGCGCTGGCGTTGCAGGCGTTTGACATGGGCGTTTTCCGGATAGCGGGCGACCACGTCGTCGGTCAGTGCATCCATCTGCCGCCATTCCTGCAAATCCATGGCTGCGCGGGCCTGGGCGATTTCCAGGTCACGGTTGCGCGGGATCGTGGCCTCGACTTCCTTGAGCAGGTTTTCCGAACGACGCGGCCAGTCACGGGCCTGGTACAGATCGGCCTGGGCCAGACGCATGCCGGTGTTGCCGGGGCCTTGGCTGACCAGGGTGTCCAGGCGCGCTTCGGCAGAAGGCAGATCGGCGCCATAAGTGCCAGCCTGGGCGGCGAGTTGCTGGGCATCCATCCATTCATCGTTGGGGTTGCCGATCGGCAGGCCCTTGAGTTCGATGCGCGGGCGCTGGGCTTTCGCCATGTCTTCGGCCAGTGCGCGGGCCTCTTCGGATTTTTCACTTTCCAGCAACGCGTAGTAGAGCGCGGTGCTGTCCTCGAAGCGCTCCGCAGGATCGGCATCCGGTGCCGCGAGTACCTGGCGGTACAGCTCGACGGCGATTTCCGGCTCACGCTGTTCCAGATAGGAAGAAGCCACCCAACGCAGGGCATACGTGGGAATGCTCACACCCTCGGCGATCAGCTTCTGGTATTCGGCAATCACTTCAGCCCGACGGGCGCGGGCATTGAGGGCGCCCATGCGATCGATGCGCCAACGGAGTACGTCGTCATGGGCCTCGGCCACCGGGGTCCAGGTGGCGAGCAGCTTGTCGTAGTCGGCCAGGGCGCGGTCGGCAATGACGAAGCGCTCCTGTTCACTGCGACTGGTCATGTCCGCCAGGCGCACCCGTTCGGCGGCCACGTCACCTTCCAGGCGGCGCTGCACACCACGATCGATCAGCCCCGGCTGCAGACGCGCCAGGCGCAGCGCCGGTTCGGGCAGCCGCGCGCGTTGCAGGGCGTAGATGTATTCGCGTGCAATCTCTGGGCTGTTGCCCGCGCGGGTGAAGGCCTGGTCGTATTCGAACAGCGCTTCGTGGGGGTTGTTGGCGCGGGTCAGGGCATACCCCAGTGCCAGTCGACGCATCGGATCTGTCGGTTTGGCGGCGACCATGGCCTTGGCGCGGGTGACGGCTTCGTCGGGCTGACCGCTATCGGCCTGGGTCAAGGCCAGGCCGAGTTGCAGGTCGGGGTTCTGGGGATCGATCACCAAGGCCTGGCGGTACAGCTCGGCCGCCGAATCCCAACGCTTGAGGTTTCGATAGGCGCGAGCCGTAGCGGTCAGCGCCTGGACAGGCAGCGCTCGATTGGCGCCCTGGGTCTCATAGACCGTCACCACCTCGGCGTCGAGGCCAGCCCAACTGGCGATCTGCAGGTGGTCGCTGATCTGCGCAGTGCTGGCCTGGCCAGCCGGAACCTGGCGCAACGCGGCCAGCGCAGGCGTGTAATGGCCTGCACGGGCGTCGAGCACCATCTGGTCATAGGCGGTATCGGCAAACGCCAGCATCGGCCAGCACAATTGGCTGCACAGCGCGACGCGAAACAACGGGCGCAAACCACGTTGAATAAAAGGACCCACAGTACGCGGCATTCGTCAGCATCCTTACATGGCCAGCCGGGTCGCAGTGCCCCCTTGCCCATCAAACAGGAAGCCGGATCAAAGGAATCCAGCCAAGCTCTAATGGGCCTAGTCTTGCACTCTCAGGCGGGTCATCTTCAGGAACGCCACAATTCTTCAGAATCGCTACAGATTTCGGCGCAGGGCTGATCGATCGGCGTAAAAAAACCCGACCCATGCGTCATGCACGGGCCGGGCTTGGGGTGTTGCCGAACGCGTTACTGGACGGCGACGCCACCACCCAGCTTGCTCATCACGAATGCCGTGAATTGCTCAACGGTCATCTTCTGGCCGTTGAAATCGACCTGATTGTTGGCGTAGTGCAGCTTGGTGACAACATCGTTGCCTTCAAGCGTTGCCAGTTCCGAACCGACCGCCATGGCGCTGAACATATCGCTGGTGGCAGTGGCCTGATCGGCGATCAGCTTGGCATCGGTCTGGCCTTCCATCTGTGCCTGCACGGTCATCAGGTCCACCAGCATCGGCTTGGAGACCTTGAGATTGAAGTCCAGCAGGGCGAGCAACTGACGGCCCAACTCGTCCGGTGGCAGGTCCATGGACTGCGGCTTGGCCAGATCAACGATCAGGCTGGCACGGCTTTCACCGTTGGCAGTGTTGAAGGACAGGTTTTCCAACGCCACTTGCGGGGCGCCGGCCAGGAGTTTCTCCAAGTCGGCCTTGACCTGTGCTTCTTCAGCTTCGGTCAGGCTCAGCTCTGGCGCCGGCTCACCGGCTGCAGCGGCCTCGGCAGCCGCTTTTTCGTAAGGTTGCAGCTTGGTCTGGTAAATCTGCATCAGCGACATGGTGGCCGGGATGTCCAGGTTCTTCAGGCTGACTGCCATCTGCGCCGAACCAATGGTCTTGTCGTTGAACGACAACTCACCGATCTTGTAATCGGCACGTCCCGAAGCGCTGGTGCCGCTCTCGGTGCTGTTGTTCTTCATCTCGAAATTCTTCAGGCCCAGCACCGACTTCGGCTCACCAAAAGTGGCCTTGGTGCTGCTCATCAGCAGGGTGTTGTCACCCATGTAGTAACCGTAGGAGCTTTTGCTCAGGTTACTTGCCAATGTCAGGCCGTTCAGCTCAACCTGCACCGGAGTCTGGTCTTCGGCAACGGTGGTCAGCTTGAAGCTGTCCATGTAGCCATCGGCCTTGACCTTCTGTCCCTGGGCGCTGGCGGCCAGGTCGATCTTAAGACCGGAGAAGGTGAGCTGGGATTGCTCATCCAACTTGGTATCCACGGGCAGCAGCTCGTAGGTGCCATTGATGGATTGGTCGTAACCCAGGTTGACCACACCTTTGAGCGGCGATTGGTCCTTGGTGGCGGCGAACCACTTGTCAGTCAGCGGATTGCGCTCAAGGGCGGTGTGACTGGTGGCCATGACTGGCAGCCATTTGAGCGTTATCAGGCGCGAAAATGGCAGTGGGCCGTGTTCGATCTGGTCGACGAAGAGCAGCTCAACCGGCTCGCCGCCGAAGATCTCGCCATCGCCCTTGAGGCGGTAGTGGGCGGTGCTGCTGAACGTTCCACGGTCCATGGAAACCAGCTCCAGGGTAGCGGTGCTGTTCGAGCCGGCCAAGGCTGTCTGCATCTGTTTGTTGCTATCGGCGATAGCGTTCGTCAACACGCCTTCGAGTTTGGTCCCGGTGTACCAGGCGCCGCCCGCGCTGACAGCACCGACAGCCACAACGATTCCCAGAAGTATGCTTGCTGATTTATTCATGAGTGACCCGATCGATATCCATGGTTGAACAAAGCCGTCGTCTTCCCTGACCCGCAAAGGGTGTGGCTCGACGCCGTAAAAGAGGAGGGGAGATTACCATCAGGCACCCCTGCGGGCCCAATGTTTAAAGGGGTAAAAACGTTTTCTTGCGAGGTAGTCTACGAATATTGGACTTCGATCTCGTCGAGCTGATGGTCGAAAGTCTTGAGGCGGGCCGTCCAGGTGTACACCAGCACTTCGAAATCGCGATTGATCACTGCCGCGCCCGATGATGAGTCTGCGCGTGAATCGCAGAAATCCAGTTGATAGCGCTCACGGGCCATGGCATTAGCCACGTCACACAACTCTCGGGCGTTGTTGAGCCAATGCCAGCCGTCCTGGGTGACTTGCTTGTCCAAGGCTGCGCATTGGGTTTTCAGGGCTTCCAGGCTCTTTTCCAGCGGGGTACCGGTGAGCTCCCCCATGACTTCCTGGAACGTGCGGCCAGGCTGCCAATAACTGCCCCAGAAATAACGGTCAAACACCGTTTCGACACGCCGCAGCGCAACCTTGGTGTCCCAAATCAGCACCAGTGTCTTACCTTGTTCGAGGTGTTTTTTCTTGATGCGCTGACCCTGAAACGATGCCCAGGCCACGATTGCAATGGATATCACACCGATCAACGCCGACGCGCTATCGAGAAACAACAGCGCTTTGTCGATCTGGTGAGTGAGCATGACGCCATAGAAATAAGTGGCCGAAAGCAGCAGCAAAGCCGCAATGGCGCACCAGAAGCCGGGAGCATAAGGGTTTTTCATTATTGGAATCCCCATGACCAGTGACGTCGCGGGCCCTTGGTCGCCAAAGCCCGACTCTCACAGCATAGCAACGGCATTGGGGGTTTGCCGGGGCATCAGAGGCTTGATCCGATTACCGGCCCAAAACGACAAAACCCCTGGCTGCTGATGCAGACAGGGGTTCTGGGAATTCAATCTTGACGATGACCTACTCTCACATGGGGAAACCCCACACTACCATCGGCGATGCATCGTTTCACTGCTGAGTTCGGGATGGGATCAGGTGGTTCCAATGCTCTATGGTCGTCAAGAAATTCNAATCTTGACGATGACCTACTCTCACATGGGGAAACCCCACACTACCATCGGCGATGCATCGTTTCACTGCTGAGTTCGGGATGGGATCAGGTGGTTCCAATGCTCTATGGTCGTCAAGAAATTCTGTGACCAACCCGTTCAACAGCAACGTGTCGGTAAAATCGATGACTTCTACTAAAAACAAAACCCCTACCTGCATCAGCAGATAGGGGTTTCGGAATTTAATCTTGACGATGACCTACTCTCACATGGGGAAACCCCACACTACCATCGGC
>NZ_LMDO01000023.1:0-13848 GCF_001425105.1 Pseudomonas sp. Root401
ACGGGGATAAATCCCATAGGCGCTAACCAAACCCCAAAAATAGTAAACTGATCGTCGATAGAAGAGCTGCAAGGAAAGCAAGCGTGACACCAGGACTAGATGAAGATTGGCCAAAACTGCTGGCGTTGTTGCCTGTGGGATGGGAAGCCAAGGCTAAGGAGCTGGGGGCGTTGAAGTTCGGGCGCCGTTTTACCCCGGAGACGTTATTACGCACCCTATTGCTGTACCTGAGCGGCGACTGTTCGATGCGCGAAACGGCGGCGCGAGCCGACGTAGAACTGTCGGATGTTGGCTTGCTCAAACGAGTCGATAAATCGGGGAATTGGCTGGGCTGGATCACTGAACAATTGATCGAACAAACACCGCTCCCGGCAATGACGTGCCCGGCCCTGCAGGGACGGCGATTATTGGCGGCTGATGGCAGTGTCGTCACCGAGCCAGGCGCTATAGCGGCCACATGGCGCTTGCACTACACGATGGACATTCGCACGCTCAGTTGCTGTGAAGTGCAAATAACACCGTCCAAAACCGGCGAATCGTTGACTCAGTTCTCTGTGCAGCAAGGCGATGTTTTGATCGCTGACCGCGGTTTTGCCAACCGACGGAGCGTCAATCATGTACTTGATGCTGGTGGCGACGTTTTGGTTCGAATGAACCTGAGCAGCCTGCCGCTGAAGAACGAGGACGGGACGTTTTTTGAGCAACTGCCAAGACTGCGCACCCTGCAAATAGGGCAAGCGGGCGAATGGCCGGCGCTCATGCAAGGCTCTAACGGGGCTGTTGCGGTGCGTGTATGTGCTTACCGAAAAACCGATGAGCAACGCGAGGAAAGCGAGCTCAAGTTGCAGGACACTGCCAAAAGAAAGCAAAAGGAGCAGCAACTTCAATCGAAGACAGTCGAAGCAGCCGGTTACGTCGTAGTGGTCACTACATTGAATAGTCTGACGGCAGAAGAGCTCCTGGCGCTCTATCGGCACCGTTGGCAGGTGGAATTGGCGTTCAAGCGGATGAAATCTTTATTGGGAATATCGCGCTTGAGAAAGAAAAATCCCGAAGGCGCCAAAGCCTGGCTGCAAGGGAAATTATTGGTGGCTTGCCTGATCGAGCGATTGATCGCAGAAGGCGAGCATTTTTCCCCTGAGTCAAGGGAAGAACCTGCTAGAGAAAGAACGGAAGCAGGTGCATCAGCGGCGTTCTCGCTGGCGTGAAATGGCGTTTGTCCATTGGCTGCTTTGTAGCGTGATCGGCCCTTGCTTGTCGCTATTCGATTGCCTTGAGCAATGGGATTACTTTAGTAATGCCTTACGCGAATCCCCGCGAAACACGCGGGGATACCAGAGAGACGGACTATGGAGCGAGGAGTTTGGTTAGCGCCTATGGGATNGATTACTTTAGTAATGCCTTACGCGAATCCCCGCGAAACACGCGGGGATACCAGAGAGACGGACTATGGAGCGAGGAGTTTGGTTAGCGCCTATGGGATTTATCCCCGTTGGGCTGCGCAGCAGACCCCAAAAGATTCAGGGTTGCTTCGCAACCCAACGGGGATAAATCCCCTCGCCACGGCCTATTGCGGCAAATAGATGTCATGGACTCGCTTGACTGTCCCATCCGCGCGAAGCGCTTCAACCGCTTCGCGCAAGTCCTCGACCATTTTTGGCGAACATTGCTTCGAGCAGGCCAGGTAAAGGTCAGCGCTGCTGCCGACCTTACTCATGAGCAGTTTGCGCTTGGACACCTTCGGCCAGATGTACAGACTCTCCGGCACGCCGTTGAACCAGGCATCGATACGCCCCATCAACAGCATCTGGGCGGGGTTGTCGCCGATGGCCAGCGGATAGATCTGTTCATCGCTGAACCCTTCGGTGCGCAGGATATCTTCCTGTGCACTGCCCAGGCCGACGCCGATCTTGCGGTAGGTTTCCTTCGCTTGGGCGAAGTTGCTCACCCGTCGCTCAAGGCTGAAAAAAGCACGCTCCATAGGCATGATCGAAGCGATCCAGGTGAAGCGATCCTCGCGGGTGGGGATGCGCGACAGTGGCGCGATCAAGTGGTCATGTTCCTCACTGACGTGTTTCTGTGCCCTGGCCCAGGGGAGTAGATGGATTTTTACGGCGTACCCGGCCTTGGTCATGGCCGCCACGGCGACATCGCCAACGATTCCGTGGCCCCTGGGGTCGTTGACGAATGTCAGCGGCGGCGCGTCGAGGATATGCAGTTCTATCTCCAAGGGTTCACCGCGTGCGTTGTTGACAACCAACAGCGGTAACAACAGACAAAGCCTGGGTAGCGCTCTGGTGGGGGCATTCAAGACGCGTTTGCTCGGGCTCATGATCAATACTTCAGGCATTGGAAAGTGGTGCGCCATTCAAAGGGGGCGCGGAAACAGCGTCTTGCAGGCCGACGTTTTTATGTCATGCAGCGCACCCGAAGCGGGTTTGCCACAGTCGTCTTATCAGGACACGCCAGTCTGTTGCCTTGGCCTGACTGCGTGTACTTGAAGGTATAGATCATCCGCTCGACAAAAACCTTGAGCCAGCGCACGGGTTTTTGTTTCGGTGCAAAGAGGTGTGACTCATACGGGGTTGGCTCGGGCCTGCTCGGCAATCAATTGCACCAGTATCCCCGCGGGTTCGGTGAGGCTTTGTCGAGGTCGATGGACGAGCCCGACGTCACGGTGGAAGGTGTGCTCCGCCAGGTCGAGGGCGCGCACACCCTCTGGCCATTTGCGGTGGGTCGCGGTTTGCGGCACCAGGGCCACACCGACGCCGTTTCCAACCAGCTTGATGATGGCCTCCAGTTCATCCAGCTCGCTGACTTCGTGCAGGGCGAAATGCATCTTGCGCAGGAAACGGTCCACCTGCCGGCCACCGAACGACGCCCGGTCATAACGAATGAAGGGTTGGCTGCCAAGCAATTCAGCCCAGTCGTCTCCGGGGAGCGCGCTTGGAACGATCAGTCGATACGGCTCCAGCGCCAGCGTCATCCAGCGCAGGTCGCTTTGCAGCGAGAAAGGCGGGCGGATGATGGCGGCCATGTCGATTTCGCCGGCATCCACCAGGTTGATCAACTCCATCGACACGCCAGGAAGGACCCGCGTGCGGCACTGCGGACATTGCTGGTGAAACCTGGCGAGCGCGTCTGGCAGGAAGGAGCGCTGTACCGAAGCGATAGCGCCAATGTTCACCAAGACGCTGGGGGCAAGCCCGGCAGGACTCGCGCCAAGATTGTCGTAAAGGCGCAACAACTCTTGGGCTTGCAAGAGTATTTGATGACCCATCCGATTGAGATGAGCCGAGCGTCCCTTGCGGTCGAAAATCTCGAAACCAAGCTCGGCCTCCAGGCGCTGGATCTGTGCGCTGACCGCTGCCTGGGTGAGGCCGATTTTATTGCCTGCGGCAGCGAAAGTACCTTCCCGTGCTACGGCGATAAGGGTCTTGAGTTCTTTGATCATTCACAAATATTAATTGTGTTACTGAGCGAAATATATTGTTTTTCTTGTTTTGAGCCCGGCCTTACGATGGCCCGGTCCTTACAAAAGCCACAGGAGCCATGATGAGCCTTTCTCCCTTCCACCTCGCAATCCCTGTTTATGACCTGCCAGGCGCTCGGGCCTTTTATGGCGAAGTGTTTGGGTTGCAAGAGGGCCGCTCCAGCGCCCACTGGGTCGACTTCAACTTCTACGGCCATCAGTTGGTGATCCATCAACAGCCGAAGACCGCTTCCCAAGAGAGCGCCCACAGCAATCCGGTCGATGGGCACGACGTGCCGGTGCCTCACTTCGGCATCATTCTGGGTTGGCAGGAGTGGGAAGCGCTGGCCGAGCGGCTGAAATCCTTTGGCACCGAGTTTGTGATCGAACCTTACATACGTTTCAAAGGACAGGTTGGAGAGCAGGCGACGATGTTTCTGTTCGATCCTTGCGGTAATGCGCTGGAATTCAAGGCGTTCAAGGATATGAGCCAGATTTTCGCTAAATAGAAGGAAGGGGCGCGCCGACAGCTTGATGGTGGCTGGCTTGTGACGCTATTACTTAATGGTCACAAGTTGTCAACGATCTTCAGGATGCGTAAGCTGCCTCCATGAACCAGCCCTCAATACCTTCGCCCAGCACCCGCGGCCCCGCCGATCACGACATTCGAAACCAGATTGTCGCGGCGGCCAACGAGCATTTCAGTCAATACGGCTACGGCAAGACCACGGTGTCCGACCTGGCCAAGGCCATCGGGTTCTCCAAGGCCTACATCTACAAGTTCTTCGACTCCAAGCAGGCGATTGGCGAGGCCATCTGTAGCCAGTGCCTGGCAGAAATCGTCGCGGCGGTGGAGCAGGCCATCAGCGAAGACGGGCTTTCAGCGACGGAGCGTTTTCGCCGCCTGGTCAAGGCGCTGATCACCACAGGCGTAAACCTGTTTTTCAACGACCGCAAGCTCTATGACATTGCGGCGTTTTCCGCATCCGAACAATGGCCCAGTTCGCAAGTCTACAACGCACGGATCAAGAGCTTCGTGTTGCAAATCGTGCGCGAGGGGCGGGAGCTTGGTGAGTTCGAGCGCAAGACGCCATTGGACGAAACCGTAGACGCGATCCATCTGGCGTTGCGGCCTTTCGTCAATCCCTTGCTGCTGCAGTACAGCCTCGATTACGTTGAGGTTGCCCCAACGCTCACCTGCAACTTGATCTTGCGCAGCCTCATGCCTTGAGCTGTGACTGAAGATTGCACCCAGGCCATTGCAACTGACGCTTTACCCATCCGATTCACCTCCCGCTCCGGCGGCTGATGGTCGCCTGGATTTATTCGGACTGTGACCATTTACATAAATGGTCACGTCTTCGGGATGTCGTTTCCCAGGGTAAAAGCAGCCTTGCTCAGACGCCCATGATGCGTGCCATGAGGCCCTGATGAAACCAGCGCGGGGTGGCCCAGGTCAGGACGGTGATTGCCTTGTTGCCAAGCCCCGGAACGACACTCATGCGTCCGGCTTGCAGCGCTCGGATTCCTGCGCGCACCACAGGCTGGGGTTGCATCATTACGCTTTTCAAAGCCGGTGTGAGCTTTTGTCTGGCGCTCTCTGCAAACCCGGTGTCCGACATGCCCGGGCAAAGGGCTGTCACGGCGATGCCTTCGTTTTTGAGTTCGCGATGAAGGGCTTCAGAGAAGCGAAGTACGTAGGCTTTTGCGGCAGAGTAAACGGCGAAGTTCTTTACGCCCTGGAAGGACAGCAGGCTTGCGACCATAAGGATCTGTCCACGTTGGCGGATTCGCATGTCAGTTGCGAAGAGGTGGGTCAGGGCCGTCACGCTGGCAATATCCACGGCGATCATCGCCAGCGATTGGTCCATGGACTGAGTCAGGAAAGGTCCCTGCAAGCCATGGCCCGCATTGTTGATGAGCACATCGATCAGGATATTGCGCTCGCTCAGTCGTGCGTGCAGGTCGATGATCGCAGGGATCGAGGACAGGTCGACTTGTTCGACGAGCACATCAATGTGGAAACGCTCGCGCAACTGCGCCGACAGTGCCTCGAGTCTATCCAACCTGCGCGCTACCAGGACGAGCGATTTTCCCTGCGCTGCGTATTGCCGGGCAAACTCTTCGCCAAATCCGCTTGAGGCGCCTGTGATGAGCACCCAGGAGCGTTCGTTAGGTTTCATATCGTTGTTCTCTGGTTGTGAGCTGAAGGAGAGGGGGCGCAATTGTTGGGTTATCTGGTCAGCTCAGCGAATTGCCAACGGCTCGGTCTCAGGAGGTTGCCAGCCGCCACCGAGCGCCCTGAATGCTGCCACCGCCGCCCGTGCCGATTCCATGCGCGCTTGGGCCCGCACATCGGAGACTTGCAGCAGCGTCGCGTCGGCATTCAGAACATCGATCAGGCTGGCTGTGCCTTTCTGATAGGCGATGAATGACGATTGGCGAGCCTGCGTCAGCGAGGTTTCGCCCTGGGTGAGGGTGCTCGCCTGGGATTCTCGATTCACCAGCGCGGAGAAGGCGTTCTCGACGTCCTCGGTGGCGCGCAATACGGACTGACGGTAAGCCGCCAGCGCTTCGGCTTCCTGCCCCTTGGCCTGATCGATTTGCGCATTGATGCGGCCAAAGTCGAAGAGTCTCCAGCGCAGGCCCAATGCGCCGGCCGCCTGGCTGGCGTCGCCAGTGAACAGGTTGCCGCCGGAAACCGCTGTGGCACTGCCCAGCAACGCACTGAGGGAGAATTTCGGGTAGTACTCTGCGACGGCCTCGCCGACACGCGCATTGGAGGCGGCAAGACGACGCTCGGCCACGATCAGGTCTGGCCGGCGGCGCAGCAGATCGGCGGGGGTTCCCATGGCTGTTATCTGTGGCGCCAGAGGGATGCTTCGTCCGTTCGCCAGTTGCGTGCGATGGGTGCCGGGTGGCGTGCCAAGCATGACATCCAGCGCATTCATGGCGGCATCCAGGCCGGTCTGCAGCGCGGGAACCGTCGCCCGGACCTGCGAGAGGCTGCCCTCGACCTGGTGAACCTGATAGCTGGCCGCAAGGCCCTTGCTGTAGAGCAGTTGGACTTTCTCCAACAGATCCTGCTGTGTCTTGACTTGTTGATTGGCGATGTCCAGCCGTGCCTGCAGCCCGCGGGCGGTGATGTAGAGATCAGCGGTCTGCGCGGCAACGACCAGTCGTGTGGCCGCGACGCCTGCCTCGGACGCCTGGTATTGGGCCAATGCCGCTTCGCGTCCACGGCGCAGGCCGCCGAAGAGGTCGATTTCCCAGCTGGCCCCCACATTAAGTTCGTAGGCGTTTCCGTACCGGTCGTATCCGGGCGTCGAGTTCAGCACTTGGCCAAGGGGTGTTTCCACGGATTGGTATGAGCGCGCGGCCTGGCCATTAATGTTTCCAGAGGGCAATAACGCGGCATTTGCAGCCCCCAGGCCTGCCCGTGCCTGGGTGACGCGGGCCGAAGCCTGGGCCAGGTCCAGGTTCTGCTCAAGTGCCTGGGCAATCAGGTCGCTGAGCATTGGATCAGCAAAGCCTTCCCACCACGCGACGAGGCTGGCCGATGTCGCTGCGGACCTCTGCTCGACAGACGCCTGGCCCAGGTAACGATGCGCCAGCGCAGCGTCTGGACGCTGGTAGTCCGGACCGACCGTGCAACCTGTCATCAAGCTGAAGCTCACCAGCAAAGCAGCGGGGTGAAGGGGCGACATTGAGACTCCTGGAGCCATGTATGATTTGTGACCATATTATATTATGGTCACAACCTGTCAATGAGCATTCATAGGGCTCAGTCGTACGATTACCTATCATTTGGCAAGTATTGCCGTAACGAGTGTTTCTTGATGGGATGTGACGATTGACAGTAATGGTCACTAGATTGAGAATGAGGCTCCTGTCCTATCTGCCCAAAAGGGAACCTATGCTCCGGCTTCGACCTGTCACCTTTGCCGCTTGCTTGTTGCCTCTCGTCCTGACGGCGTGTGGCGACTCATCCACCGCTAAAGATCCACGCACGCTTGCGCCCTTGGTGCGGGTCTCTGAAGTCCAGGGTTCGTCTGATCTCTCACGATCTTTTACCGGCGTCGTGGCGGCTCGGGTCCAGAGCGACCTGGGCTTTCGGGTCGCGGGCAAGGTGCTTGAGCGGCTGGTCGATAGCGGACAGGTCGTCAAGCGGGGGCAGCCGTTGATGCGCCTCGACCCCATCGATCTGGGGCTGCAGGCGCGAGCCCAACAAGAGGCGGTCGCTGCCGCCCGGGCCCGGGCCAAGCAGACCGCCGATGACGAGGCACGCTATCGCGACCTGGTAGCCGCAGGCGCTATTTCCGCATCGGGCTACGATCAGATCAAAGCCGCTGCCGATACCGCCAAGGCACAACTGAGCGCCGCGCAAGCGCAGGCTGACGTCGCCCAAAACGCGTCTGGTTATGCCGTGTTGCTCGCCGATGCCGACGGCGTTGTGATGGACACGCTCGCCGAGCCTGGGCAAGTCGTCAGCCCCGGGCAAACCGTGGTTCGACTGGCGCGGGCAGGGCAGCGCGAAGCCGTTGTGCAATTGCCCGAGACTCTGCGACCTGCCGCAGGCGCTACCGCACAGGCGACGCTTTATGGCGTCACCACGGGAGCGGTCACCGCGAAGCTGAGGCTGCTGTCGGATTCGGCTGACCGCGTGACGCGGACCTTCGAGGCGCGGTATGTGTTGGAGGGGGCGCTGGCCAACGCGCCGCTGGGTTCGACCGTCACCCTTCGCATCGCCGAGGACCGCGCGCAACGGCAGGCGCTGCAAGTGCCGATCGCTGCCGTTTTTGACCCGGGCAACGGCACTGGCGTGTGGGTCATAGACGGGGAGCCGGCGAAAGTCACCTGGCGACCGGTGCAAATCCTCAGTTTGAGCGATGACGCTGCGCGAGTCGCCGGCAAGCTCAATGTGGGGGAGCGTATTGTCGGGCTCGGCGCCCATCTGCTGCGTGAAGGTGAGGAAGTGCGGCTGGCCCAACCGGGTGACGTGAAGGTTGCCGGGGGCCGTCCATGAGCCTCAACCTGTCGGCACTCGCCGTTCGCGAGCGCTCCATTACCGTGTTCCTGATCTTTCTGATTGCCGTCGCAGGCACCTTGGCGTTCTTCCAGTTGGGACGTGCCGAGGACCCACCGTTTACGGTCAAGCAGTTGACCGTCATCACGGCATGGCCGGGCGCGACCGCTCAGGAGATGCAGGATCAGGTTGCCGAGCCGCTTGAAAAGCGCCTGCAAGAACTGAAGTGGTACGACCGCACGGACACCTACACCCGACCGGGCCTGGCTTTCACCATGGTGTCGCTGGTCGATCGCACGCCGCCTTCGCAAGTGCAGGAGGAGTTCTATCAGGCGCGCAAAAAGCTCCAGGACGAAGCACTCAAGTTGCCGGCGGGCGTGATTGGGCCGATGGTCAATGATGAGTTTTCCGATGTGACGTTCGCGCTTTTCGCCCTGAAAGCCAAAGGCGAGCCACAGCGCTTGCTGGTGCGCGATGCTGAAGCGTTGCGCCAGCGCCTGTTGCACGTGGCGGGGGTGAAAAAGGTCAACATCATCGGCGAGCAGGCCGAACGCATCTTTGTGTCCTTCTCCCATGACCGGCTGGCCACTTTGGGCGTCTCGCCCCAGGATATTTTCGCCGCGCTGAACAGCCAGAACGTACTCACGCCCGCCGGTTCCATCGAAACCAACGGGCCGCAGGTCTTCCTCCGGGTAGACGGTGCCTTCGATAAATTGGCAAAAATCCGTGACACGCCCCTGGCGATTCAAGGTCGCACGCTCAAGCTCTCGGACGTCGCGACCGTTGAACGTGGTTATGAAGATCCAGCCACCTTCCTGGTGCGCAATAACGGCGAAGAAGCGCTGTTGCTGGGCGTCGTGATGCGCGAGGGCTGGAACGGCCTGGACCTGGGCAAGGCCCTGGACGCGGAGACGGCCAAGATCAATGAAGGCATGCCACTGGGCATGACATTGACCAAGGTCACCGATCAAGCCGTGAACATTGACTCGGCCGTCGGTGAATTCATGGTCAAGTTTTTTGTCGCGCTGCTGGTTGTAATGCTCGTTTGCTTTCTCAGCATGGGCTGGCGTGTAGGCGTTGTGGTCGCAGCCGCCGTACCGTTGACACTGGCGATAGTCTTTGTGGTGATGGCGGCCACCGGAAAGAACTTCGACCGGATCACCCTGGGTTCGCTGATCCTGGCGCTCGGGCTGTTGGTGGACGACGCCATAATCGCTATCGAGATGATGGTGGTGAAGATGGAGGAGGGCTACGACCGGATCAAGGCCTCCGCGTATGCCTGGAGCCATACGGCCGCGCCGATGCTGTCCGGCACGCTGGTGACGGCCATCGGATTCATGCCTAACGGCTTCGCCCAGTCGACCGCCGGCGAATACACCAGCAACATGTTCTGGATCGTCGGCATTGCCCTGATCGCTTCCTGGGTGGTGGCGGTGGCCTTCACCCCTTACCTGGGGGTGAAACTGTTGCCGGACATCAAGCAGGTCGAGGGCGGTCACGCGGCCATCTACAACACCCGCCACTACAATCGTTTCCGCCAGGTCCTGACCCGCGTCATCGCGCGCAAGTGGTGGGTGGCCGGCACCGTGATCGCGACATTTGTCGTGGCGATTCTCGGCATGGGGCTGGTCAAGAAACAGTTCTTCCCGACCTCCGACCGTCCCGAGGTGATGGTCGAGGTGCAGATGCCCTATGGCACCTCCATCGAGCAGACCAGCGCCGCCACCGCCAAGGTCGAGGCCTGGTTGCAAAAACAGGATGAGGCAAAAATCGTCACGGCCTACATCGGCCAAGGCGCGCCACGCTTCTATTTGGCGATGGCACCGGAACTGCCCGATCCTTCGTTCGCCAAGATCGTGGTATTGACCGACAGCCAGCAAGCGCGCGAGACCCTCAAGTTCCGTCTCCGTGAGGCGGTTGCCGAGGGGCTCGCCCCAGAAGCGCGGATCCGGGTGACGCAACTGGTGTTCGGTCCGTATTCGCCATTTCCGGTTGCCTACCGGGTGATGGGGCCTGATCCGTCGAAATTGCGCGAGATCGCGGGCCAGGTCCAGGATGTCATGCAGGCGAGCCCGCTGATGCGAACCGTCAATACCGACTGGGGGCCGCTGGCGCCGACGTTGCATTTCACCCTGGATCAGGATCGTTTGCAGGCGGTCGGCCTGACGTCAAATGCCGTCGCGCAGCAACTGCAGTTCCTGCTCGCGGGGGTGCCGATCACGGCGGTTCGCGAGGACATCCGTTCGGTGCAGGTGGTCGGTCGTGCTGCCGGTGACATTCGCCTCGATCCGGCCAGGATCGAAGGGTTCACCCTGGTGGGCGCGGCGGGCCAGCGCATTCCGCTGTCCCAGGTGGGTGAAGTGGATGTGCGCATGGAGGATCCGGTTCTTCGTCGTCGTGATCGCACCCCGACCATCACCGTACGTGGCGACATTGCCGAAGGCTTGCAGCCACCGGACGTCTCGAGCGCGATCATAAAGGCACTGCAACCGGTCATCGAGACGCTGCCGAGCGGCTACCGGATCGAGCAGGCGGGCGCCATCGAAGAGTCGGGCAAGGCCGGCAAGGCGATCGTGCCGCTGGTGCCGATCATGGTGGCCCTGACGCTGCTGATCATCATCGCGCAGGTGCGCTCGATCTCGGCAATGATCATGGTGTTCCTCACCGCACCGCTGGGCCTGATTGGCGTGGTGCCGACCCTGCTGATCTTCCAGCAGCCGTTCGGGATCAACGCCTTGGTCGGCCTGATAGCACTCTCGGGCATTCTGATGCGCAATACGCTGATCCTGATCGGGCAGATCCATCACAACAAACAGGAAGGGCTGGACCCGTTCCACGCAGTCATCGAAGCCACGGTTCAACGGGCCCGCCCGGTCCTGCTGACGGCGCTGGCCGCGATCCTGGCCTTCATTCCGCTGACGCATTCGGTGTTCTGGGGGACGCTGGCCTACACACTGATCGGCGGCACATTCGTGGGCACCATCATGACGCTGGTGTTCCTGCCAGCGATGTATTCCATCTGGTTCAGGATTCGTCCTGACCACTCAGCGCACGCTCAGACAGCACCGCAGGTTTAAGCCCGCGCACTTGTGCTTTTTAGTGAACATTGACTGATATGAAGAGGTTCCAATGATGACTTCCCAAGGTCAAAAACGCATCGTCGTCACCGGCGTGGGCATTGTCGGCCCGTTGGGCTGTGGCGTTGAAGAAGTCTGGCAGCGCCTGCTGGCCGGGCGCTCCGGCATTCGCATCCTGTCTGGCGATATTACCGAGGGAACTGGCGTGGCCGTGGGCGGCCAGGTGCCTTCGTTGGAGGAGGACGCCATCGCCGGTTACGACCCGGAGCGCATCATCCCGGCCAAGGATCGCAAGAAGATGGATCGCTTCATCGAGTTCGCGCTGGTGGCGGCCGAAGAAGCGTTGCAACAGGCGGGCTGGCAACCGACCGATGCCCACGACCAGGAGCGGACGGCGACCCTCATCGCCTCGGGCGTGGGTGGCTTTGGTGCGATTGCCGGTGCCGTACGCACCACCGATGAGCGTGGCCCGCGCCGATTGTCGCCGTTCACGGCACCTGCCTTTCTGGCCAACATGGCCGCCGGGCACGTTTCCATCCGGCACGGTTTCAAAGGGCCTCTGGGCGCGCCGGTAACCGCTTGTGCGGCCGGGGTTCAGGCCATTGGCGACGCGGCCAGGCTCATCCGAAGCGGCGAAGCGGATATCGCCATATGCGGCGGTACCGAAGCGGCGATAGACCGCGTGACCCTGGGTTGCTTTGCCGCCGCCCGCGCACTGTCCACCGGTTTTGCCGAGCGCCCGCAAGAGGCCTCGCGGCCCTTTGATCGTGATCGCGACGGCTTTGTCATGGCTGAGGGGGCCGGGTTGCTGGTGATCGAGTCGCTGGAGCACGCCCTCGCTCGTGGCGCCAAGCCCTTGGCGGAACTGGTGGGTTATGGCACCAGCGCCGATGCCTATCACTTGACGGCGGGCCCGGAAGACGGCAATGGCGCTCGGCGTGCGATGGAACAGGCGCTGCGCCAGGCCTCTGTCAGCCCCTCGGATGTGCAACATATCAATGCTCACGCGACATCCACCCAGGTCGGCGATAGCGGGGAACTGGCGGCCGTTCGCTCGGTGTTCGGCACGGACTCCGGTGTGGCGATTGCCTCTACCAAGTCGGCCACCGGGCATCTTCTGGGGGCGGCTGGTGGTATTGAGGCTATTTTTACGGTGTTGGCGCTTCGGGACCAGATTGTGCCGCCTACCCTGAACCTGGCTCATCCTGACGAGGCTGCTGCGGGGCTTGATCTGGTTGGTCTGAAGGCCAGGAAAATGCCGATTACCCATGCGCTTTCCAATGGGTTTGGGTTTGGTGGGGTTAATGCCAGCGTGTTGTTTCGTCGTTGGGAGGCGTGAGGGTGGCTAGTTGGGGGCGGTGTGTATATCCGTTGCTGCGGTAACGGCCGCTTATGGTTCCGCCCCGGCGGGTCACTTTCGAAAAGCCCGGAAGCCGGCCCAGTCGAAAGTAACCAAAGCGCTTTTGCCCCACCACTCGGTGCCTCGCCTAGGCTCGGCATGCNCGGGTCACTTTCGAAAAGCCCGGAAGCCGGCCCAGTCGAAAGTAACCAAAGCGCTTTTGCCCCACCACTCGGTGCCTCGCCTAGGCTCGGCATGCCTGCGTTCGGCCATCGTGGTTAACGGGGCGCCGAGATCAACGTCCACCCAGAGGCGGTCTGACAGCCGACCTGGTTCTTGGTGGAGACTGCATTCATCCTGTGGGAGCAAAGCTTGCTCGCGAAGAGGCCAGCACATCCGCCATCTTCATCGGCTATGGCACCGCCTTCGCGAGCAGGCTCGCTCCCACATTCGANCCTGTGGGAGCAAAGCTTGCTCGCGAAGAGGCCAGCACATCCGCCATCTTCATCGGCTATGGCACCGCCTTCGCGAGCAGGCTCGCTCCCACATTSGATCTTCAGCAGACACAGAATCCATGTWCACCGCAAAACCTGAGGGAGCAAAGCTTGCTCGCGAAGAGGCCAGCACATCCAGAATCGTCATCGGCTATGACACCGCCATCGCGAGCAAGCTCGCACACATTCGATCTTCAGCAGACACAGAATCCATGTACACCGGAGCTTGCTCGCGAAGAGGCCAGCACATCCAGAATCGTCATCGGCTATGACACCGCCATCGCGAGCAAGCTCGCACACATTCGATCTTCAGCAGACACAGAATCCATGTACACCGCAAAACCTGTGGGAGCAAAGCTTGCTCGCGAAGAGGCCAGCACATCCGCCATCTTCATCGGCTATGGCACCGCCTTCGCGAGCAGGCTCGCTCCCACATTCGA
>NZ_LMDO01000023.1:13870-357726 GCF_001425105.1 Pseudomonas sp. Root401
GGCCAGCACATCCAGAATCGTCATCGGCTATGACACCGCCATCGCGAGCAAGCTCGCACACATTSGATCTTCAGCAGACACAGAATCCATGTWCACCGAAAAACCTGTGGGAGCAAAGCTTGCTCGCGAAGAGGCCAGCACATCCAGAATCGTCATCGGCTATGACACCGCCATCGCGAGCAGGCTCGCTCCCACATTCGATCTTCAGCAGACACAGAATCCATGTACACCGCAAAACCTGTGGGAGCAAAGCTTGCTCGCGAAGAGGCCAGCACATCCAGCATCTTCATCGGCTATGGCACCGCCTTCGCGAGCAGGCTCGCTCCCACGTTCGATCTTCAGCAGACACAGAATCCATGTACACCGCAAAACCTGTGGGAGCAAAGCTTGCTCGCGAAGAGGCCAGCACATCCAGCATCGTCATCGGCTATGACACCGCCATCGCGAGCAGGCTCGCTCCCACATTGGATCTTCAGCAGATACAGAATCCATGTACACCGCAAAACCTGTGGGAGCGAGCCTGCTCGCGAAGAGGGCTGCAAGCCCAACAGCCATGTGACTGACCCATAACCATTGGTGAGGCAATTTTTGCGCTTTTTTCGAAAGTTTAAATGGCCGCAGAAACAGAACCGATTATTCAAAAGTGACGAAAGTGGTGAACCAGGCCATGGCGACCGCCGACGGCCCCGACGTGGTGGCTGAAGTGGTACTCCAGATCGCGCGTGCCGAGCGTCCGAAGTTGCGCTATACCGCTGGCAAAGCGGCCGGCCAGTTGCAGTTCATGCGCTGTTTTGCTCCGGCACGCTTGCTGGAAACGGGCATCCGCAGGGCGCTGCAACTCGAAACCAAACGGCCTTCTCAGGCACACTGATGCGGCCTGGCCATACCCGTTGCCGTGTCTGTTGCATCTGCAGGGCAGCGATGACGATCCTTTGAACGAACAGGACAAGAACCATGACATTCAAGGCGCTGCTCACGACTAAAACCGGCGAAGCGATCTCGACCCATCTGGTCGACTTCAAGGACGAGGACCTGATGCCCGGTGACGTTACCGTCGCGATCGAGTTCTCGACCGTGAACTACAAGGACGCCATGGCCCTAAGTGGACGCTCCCCCGTCATTCGCCAATTTCCGCTGATTCCGGGCATCGACTTCGCTGGTATCGTCGAGACGTCCAGTCACCCGGGGTTCGAGGCCGGCGACCGTGTGCTGGTCAACGGCTGGGGGCTGAGCCAGACCCACCACGGCGGCTTTGCGCAGAAGGCGCGGGTGAGCGGTGACTGGCTGGTAAAAGTCCCGGAAGTATTCTCGACCCAGGCGGCCATGGCCATCGGCACCGCAGGCTACACGGCGATGCTCAGTGTCCTGGCATTGGAGCATGGCGGGCTGACCCCGGATCGAGGCGATATCCTGGTCACCGGTGCCAGCGGCGGCGCCGGCTCGGTGGCCATCGCACTGCTGTCGGGCCTGGGCTATCGAGTGATCGCCTCGACCGGACGGCAAGAGGAGGGCGACTACCTGCGCGACCTTGGGGCGACGCAGGTCATCGACCGCAACACCTTGTCGCAGCCGGGCGCACCGATTGCCAAGGAACGCTGGGCTGGCGTCATTGATTCGGTGGGCAGCCACACCCTGGCCAACGCCTTGGCTCAAACCCAATATCGCGGCGTTGTCGCTGCCTTCGGCCTGGCCCAGGGCGCGGATCTGCCTGGCTCGGTGCTGCCTTTCATCTTGCGTAACGTAACCCTGGCCGGTATCGATTCGGTCAATGCTCCGCAAGCGGTGCGCCTGCAGGCATGGTCGCGACTCGCCCAGGACCTTGATTTGAGCAAGCTGACCCGCACCACCCAGATGGTTGGCTTGGCAGAGGTGCCGGCCGTTGCCACTCGGGTACTGGAAGGCAAGGTGCGCGGGCGCACCGTCGTAGATGTGAACGCATGAGGGCCGGGTCACTTCATGTCCCTGGCCTGCACCCACAGCACCGCGTCTTGCGACAGGGGTTTGCCCTTGTAGGTTTTCGTCGCACCGATGTCGAGCGCGGCGATGCCCCACCAGCCGGCCCGGGGCAGGCCGATGGTCACGATACCTTGGGCGTCCGCGTAGGTGTTCTGGGCTTTGAATGAGGCTTGGGGGGCTGTGACATAGTCTTGCTGGCCGAAGGCGTTTTTTTCGAGATCAACGGAATGGTTGACGTATTCGATTTCGACTTCGGCGAACGGAACAGGCTTGCCATCGGCCAGCACCACGGCGCGGAACACGCCGCCGGTCCAGTTTGCATAAGGCTTGTTCAATGGCTGGATCTCCACCGGCAACCCTTGTGGTTCTGCCCAGTTACTGGGGACTCCACCGACGTTCACGATGAGCTTGGCGAACTGTTGGATATAGACATCTTCCTCGGTCTCCAGGTAGGGCTCGGGTTCGAGGACGAAGATGTGATCGCCCAGTGAGCGCACCAACTCCCGTGGAATCGAGGCACGATAGGCCGTCGTTCGGTTGTCGCGACTCTGCCACTCGACGGGGCGCAAGTATTTGCGCAGATCGACTTTTTCTCCGCCATGGGAGCTGCTGTGGCTGAAGGCGCGAGGTTCATTCATGGCCATGGTGGGGCCGCCGGAGAAGGGGTGGGTGAACACCAGGGCGAACTCGAGTTTTTCTGCGCGCTGCAGCGCCGTTTCCTCGAGGTAGAGCATCTGGAAATGGGCCTGTGCCGCGCCGGTCAAGCCAGTGAGTGTCGTAGCGGCAAGGGCCTGGAGCAGTTTTCGTTTGAACGTCATGTCGCTTTCACCTTGAAATGTCGGAAGACTGAATCGTGATTTCATGGCCGGCGCCACCGAGGAACACCACGGAGTAGTTTCCGGCGGGGGGCTGGAACATGTAGGTGTTGTCCTTGCCAACCTCGCCTTCGAGCAACACTTTGTTGCTCGGGTCCTGGACATGGATTTTTCTGCCGGTGGCCGAGCTGCCATCGGTGAAGCCCGCCTCGCACTTCACCTGGTTATCGCCCTCGATGTAGCAATCGAAGACGGGGCCATGGGCGAAGGTTGCCTGGCAGAACGCCAGAGCGCCTGCCATCGCTAGCCGCAGTGCTGAACCTATGAATTTCATAACGTCTCGCCGTCAAGATCGTTCATTGGGAGGGCGACTGACCATCGCCCCTCGTGTTGTCGTTGCCAGTCGTAGCAAAGGCCGCCAGCAGGGCCTCCAGGTTCGAACCCAGGAGTGCTTCGTATCCGTTGGCCTTGTCGGCGAGCATTCCCGGGTTGCCTGTATCGAGTATCAGCAGCCGCGCGCCCCCGTCCTTGATGGCCTTGGCGATTCTGGCGTCCGGTGCCCACTTGTGGACCACTACGCGGATGTCACGCTCGCGCAGGTATTGGGTCAGCGCGGCACAGTCAGCGTCGCTCCAGTCGATGTCCTGTTGGACGAACCAGCCGTCGACAAAGACGCCGAATTCGCCGAACAGGTAGATGAACTCATTGGCCAGCGACAGCACGCGCAGGTCCGGCACTGCCGTCAACCGGGCGCCGTAGTCTGCCTTGAGCCGGCGCAAGCGGCCTTCGAGCGCGGCGAGGTTGCGCTCTATCCGTGGCGCATCGGTGGGGGCCAGGCGTGCCAGGTCGGCAGCGATCAGCGCCGACATGCGCATGGCGTTGACGGGGCCGAGCCAGGCGTACGGGGATTGCCCCTCATCGGCCTCGCTCGCGGCGGCCCAGGGAACGTCGTTCGATGGCGCGCGGGTCGAGGCCACGCCGGGCTTGATGGTGTCCCATGAGCGCGAGGCATCGATCTCGACGATCCGCAGATTTTGCCGGCGTGCCGCCGCATACAGCGGATCCGCGCGCCAGAGACTGCTGAGGGTGACCACGGCTTCGGCCTGCTGGAATACCGCGGCGTCCAGGCGCGACAGCGCGTTGGCCTGGCTTTCCATGGGCACGGCCGCGTCTGCCGGAACACGGACGACCTCAAGGGTGGTGCCGTCGCTGAGTGCCGAGGTGAGCGCATACACGGCAGGCAGTGCGACAAGCACCTGTTGCCGGCTAGTGTCGGCAATGGCCGAAAGCGGGCTGCCCAGCAGCAATGCCAGCATCGTCAGCCAGGACCTGTAGAGCCATTGCCTGTTCATACGCTGGCCCCCCTGAACCGGGACGCGGTAGCGCGCATGACGGTGGTGGCGATAAACACCAGGGCGGCGACTATCACGATTGCGCCGCCCGTTGGCACGGGAATGTGAAACTGCATCGGCGCCAGGATGCCCACCACGCAGGAAAAGGTCGCGATCAGGATGGCGCGCGCCACCAGCCCCGGGAGTGAACGGCTGATGTTGCGTGCCGCCGCTGCCGGTATGAGCAGAAGGGCTTCGACGAGCACGGCGCCGATGATTTTCAGGCAGGCGACCGTCACCAGGGTGACCAGCACCACAAACAGGTACTCGACGCTTCGCACACGCACGCCGCGGGCATGTGCCAGGCTCGGATTGAGGCTGGCCAACAGCATGCCGTTGTACAGCGGCAGTCCGAGCAGCGCACACATCGCCGTGACGCCAAGCAGCACATTCATGTCGGTGTGGTCCACCGCCAGGATGGAGCCGAACAGCACGCTTTCCATCACGTGGGTGTTGATCTTCGCCGACACGAACAGCAACAGCGAGGCACCGACCGCCAGCGAGATGGACAGGAACACGCCGATCAGCGTGTCATTGGCCAGCGTGGTGCGGTGCTGCGTGTACTTCAGTGTCAGCGCGAACAACAAGCAAAAGCCGAACATCGAGAAGTAGGGGGACGTGTAGGATTCGCCGATCAGCACGCCAATGGCAACGCCAGTCATCGCCGCGTTGCCGACGGACTGACTGAAGAACGCCATGCGCTTGATCATCACCATCGAGCCCAGCACGCCCAGCAGCGGTCCGATGAGCACTGCGCAGAGCAATGCATTGATTACGAATTCGTACTCGAACGGCTGCGGCAGGATGCCACTCGAGGCGAGCGCCTGCAGGTGGTTGCGAATGAAGTCGTACAGGGCGCTCATTGGCCCCCCTCCAGTGAATAGGCGACTTGGTAGGGGGCGCCGTGGAACAGCACTCTGCGGTTGATAACCGTCACCGATTGGGCGATGCGCCTGACCTGTTCCAGGTCATGGTTGATCCACAGGATAGTGACGCCACGGCCGTGCAACTCGGCCACCAGCGCCTCCACCAGCCGCACGCCCGATTCGTCGATGCCGGCGGTTGGTTCGTCGAGGATCAACAGCCAGGGCGCCGGGCTGATCGCCTGGGCCAGCAGCACGCGCTGGCGCTGGCCACCGGACAGGCTGCCAAAGGGTTTGGCGCCCATTCCGGCCACGCCGGTACGCGACAGGGCCTCGGCATTGGCCGCCTTGGCGGATCGGTTGGAGCCCAGGAAGGCTGGCCGGCGTTGACCGAGAAGGGCCATGAGATCGTTGACCGTCATCGGCAGGTTGCGGTCGAAGTCCGGCAATTGCGGGACATAGCCCACGGGGGTGGTGACCTCGCCCTCGAAGCGGACCGTTCCCGAATGCGGCATCTGGCCCAGCAGTGCGCGCACCAGTGAAGTCTTGCCGCCTCCGTTCGGACCGACCAGGCAGTGCAGCGCACCGGCTTCCACCCGAAAACTGATGTCTTCAAGCACTTGCGTGCCTCCCAGTCGCAGGGAAACGTTATCGAACACTATGGCGGGACCGCGCATCGCTGGTGTCTCCTTCATCGCTGCATGAACTCAACGGCTTCGGCCAAGGTCTCGAGGTTTTCGCGCATCGCCACCTCGAATTCGTCCGCGCTGTAGGTATCGCCGGTGATGTGAGACAGCGAGAAGACCTTCACGCCGGTGGCGGCTTCGATAGGCTTGGCGAGATCGAGGGAGAAATTTTTCTCGGCGAACAACACCTTCACATTGGCCTTCTTGATGGCGTCGATGGTGTTGGCCAACTGGCGCGCGGTCGGCGCGACGCCATGACGGGGCTCGATCACCGCGCTCACGAACAGGCCGAACTCCTGCATCATGTAGTCGTAGCCGGCATGGGTGGTCGCGCAGCGGAACGAAGACAAATCCAGCGCGGCGAAGCGGGTCATGAAGCCGGCCCTTAGCGCCCGGATGCGCGCGGCATAGGCCAGGGCGTTTTGTCGATACGCCGCAGCGTTGCCCGGGTCCAGCTCCCCCAACCGGCGAGTGATCTCGAAGACTTGTTGTATCGCTGCCGTGGTGGAAACGAAGGTATGCGGATTGACCACCTTGGCGCCGTCCTGGTCGCCGCCGATGGGAATGAGGGCCACCGAGGCATTGGCCTGGATGATCGGCAGTGTCGCCCCGCGGCCGGCGGCCTTGATGATCTGGAAGGCCCATTCGTCGTGGCCGATGCCGTTGACGACCAGGGCATCGAGGGTCATCGCGCGGGTGATGTCGTCGGGCTGCGGCTGATAGTTATGCGGGTTCGCCTGTGCCGGAATGAGCGCAACGACCTCGGCTCGATCGCCGACGATATTCGCCACGAAGCTGTAGTACGGGTGCAGGGTGACGCCGATCTTGAGCTTCTTGCCCAAGGGCGCAGTCGGGCCAGCGAGTGCGATGGCGGGTATCAGCACCAGCAGCGCAAGGCAACGACGCCACAGTGCGCGGTGTCTGGTAGAAACGGTCATGGCTGGTTTCCTTTTACACGTTCGACTTCGCTGGCACCGTTGTAAGGGATGACTTGGCGCCAACCGCTGCCGACCAGCGATTCAGGCTTGACGATGCCGGGGTAGGGCGCGTTCGGGTCGCGATGGACCCAGATCGTCGCCTGGTTGGCCCACATGACGCCGGCATGGGCGTGCCCAATGACGAGCAGATAGGCGCTCTGGCCGGGCGCGTGACCGCCGGAGCCGTAGTAGACCGTGGCGCCCTGGCCCTGGGTGGCTTGTGATACGTCGCTGGGGCTCGGGGCTTGCGGGGTGTCGGCGTCGTCGTGATCATCGACGGAACCGGCATGGGGCAGGTGCGTGCCAGGCAGAATCAACTGCCAGTGCACCTCGCCATTGGTTTTCCAGAAGGCGTCTCGATAGAACGGCGGCAGCAAGATCTTCTGAGCCTGCTCCAGCGTGATCCAACCGCCGGTGTCGTTGTTGTTCCAGATGATTTCTTCACCGGCGGGCAACAGGGCGCTGTGGATGGCCTGGTCGACCGCACCCAGGCCATCGAAGGAGCGCACCTGCCAACTCAAGGGTGTCGGTGGGCCGGCGTGCTGTGGGCGCAGCAGCACATAGCCTGTCACGCAGGCGACGATTGCCAGGGCCGCAAGCAACAGGGCCAGCGATTCCCAGCGGCTGGATGCCGGGCGCACGACCTGGATCGCGCCGTTGGCGTCATCGCTAGGGCAGGTGTGCGACAGGCGAGCCATCAGACGAATCCGATCCAGCGGCCAAGGCAGATCACGCTCACCCACAGCGTCAACGAGCTGAACCCAGCGATACGGGCCTGGTTGGGCGGCGGCAGGGTCGTGTCCCATTCGTCGATCCGGCGATAGGCGCCCAGGTGGAATATCCCCATGTTCACGCCCGCCAGCAGCAACAGGCCCATCTTCCACCAGAAGACGCTGTTCTGCGCATAGGTGGTGGCATTGGAGGTGAACATGAGCAGGCCGGTAACCACGCAGGCTGCGAAGGCGACCCAGGTGAATGGCAGCAGTTCCTGGATCAGCCGTAGCGCGCTTCGCCGATGGGAGGCGACGCCAAGCAGGCGCAAGTCGACGACGGCGATGGTCCCGAACACAAGGGCGATGCCGATCACATGCACCGACTCCAGGTTTGGAAAAAACGAGCCCGACTCTCTGATGTAGGCGGCGACAGAGGTGTCCTCGAGGGCTTGCAGTATCGATTGGATGTCCATGGCGAATACCTGAGAAAAACGTTCATTGAAAACGCTGGGATCAGTAGGCAATCCAGCGACCGCAGAAGATCACGCCGCACCACAGGGCGATCGACAGCCAGGCCAGCGCCTTGAAGGGAGGCTTCTGGTCCTCGCCTTGCGCTTGAGCGGCGGGACGCAGCAATGGGCGCCGGATTGACCAGGCCAGCGTGAACACGGCGACGACCAGGAACATCTTCAGCCAGAACGTCGTGTTGACCAGTACGCGGTCTGGCTCGCCGATGATCATGACCAGCCCGGTGAGGAGCAGGACGATGAGCGCGGCGCGCATCCACGGGAAATAGCGGCGCACGACGCCAGCCATGGGCTCGTCGGTGGCGAACACGCCGGCCAGGCGCAGATCAGAGATCACGGCGGCGCCGAAGATCACTGCGATGGCGACGATATGAACGCTCTGGATGCTCGGCACGACCCAGGACAGGTCCCTGATAGCGGTGCTCAACGGTGATGCATAGATCCAGGCGATGATGAGTTCTGATGACATTTGCTTTGCTTCCGCATGGGGTTAGAAGTCTTGTGGTCTTGCGATCGGACGCAGGCCCGTTGCGTCTTCCGGAAGGAGATAGCCTTGCTTGATCGAGAGGCGCTTGGCGTCCTCGAATGCCTGTTCGTAGTGACTGAAGCTGCCGTAGCGCTGGCGCAGCACGTCCTTGGAATAGGGCTCCTTGGTGTCATAGATCAGGCCGCAGCCGGTCTCCTGGTCCGTGAGGTAGGCCGCGCTGGGCACCTGGATCCACGGCGGACGCACGCCCCCTTGCAGGTTGCCGCTGGCGGGGTCGCGCACGGCGGCCTTGCCCTCGCGCACGACCCGCGGCGCCTTCGGCATGGCCTTGCCCTCGCGCACCCATTGGTCCATGCCGTCAAGGAGCGCCGAGACGATCAATTCCGCCGGCTCGTCGTACAGCGTCCGGCACCGTGGGTCGTCGCCCTTGCCGACGTCGGCGGCAAACAGTTCGGTATGTTCCGTACCGAGGTCGGCCAGCCGCAGGTGCGGCATACCAGTCACTTCGTAGTAGCGAAGCTGCGGGCTGTCGCTGTCTGGCGGCAAGTCGATGCCTTCGATCACGTCGTGCATCAGTTCGGATTGGCTGTAGACGGTCACGAACGGCACGCCGCCGGGCATCTTCCGGGGTAGTCGAATGACGTCGCCACCCACCTCGCCATAGGCCATGCGCCCGGTCATGTAGGCATCGATCAGCGGCCTTTCGTCGGGCATGCGCCATTGCTGGTGGCGGCCCTGGTCGAGGTAGTCCATCCAGACTTGTGCGGTCACGGCCCAGCTATTGACGTACACGCGCTGCACGTCGAGGCCTGCCAGCGGTCCTTGCGCCGCATTGGTCTTGAGCAGCAACGCCAGTTGCGCCGCGATCCCCTGTGACTGCGGAACGAACGGATCAGGGCCTTCACCGCGGGTAAAGCGCTCTGGATCGTAATAGGTGCCCAGCGGCGCATAGCGTGCATAGTCGAAGCGGCGCATGAACTCGAAGTTGACGATCCGTCCGTACTGGGCGATCTGCTCGGCTTCGGCGGCCGGGGTGTCCGAGATGAACTTGGGATCGACGGCCGGCTTGTTCATGTTCAGCGTGTAGCCGACGTACGCGTAGCCACGCCGGAGCAAGTAATCACGGGTCAGGATCCATCCAGCGCCGCGCTCGCCAAACCAACTGAACGGCTCGATCACCACCGTGCCGTTGAAGCGCGCCGGGTCCGCCGGTTTACGCACCAGGATGCGCGTGGTGTAAGGCGCCTCGAGGAGGGTCTTGCCCGCGGCGGTAATGGCTGGGGCGACACCTTGCAGGTAAAACTCCTCTTCGATGTAGCCGTACTTGTCGAGGTCGCTGTGTTCGGTGCCCGGACGTTTCGCCGACGACAGCGGTGCCACGCTGGAGGGCGGCACGGCGATGGCCGTGGGCATGCGGGGCACCTCGGCGAACGTGTTCGAGGTGAGAATCAGCGACAGCAGGGCGCCTTGCAGCGTCGGCCGCAGGAGGCTGAGGGTCATCGGTCGTTCCATCCGCTCATCTCCAAGGGGGGCGTCGATAGGGGCTTCACTCACGGCTGAGGGACGCCTTGCCTTCGCTGTCGATGACGATCTGGTTGTTCTCGCAGACATACTCTTGAATGGCGTAGTTGGAGCGCTTGTAGTCGAACGTGAACCGATACGGAGTGTTGAGCACCTGCGGGTCCTCGATCACCACCTGGTCTTCCAGGTGATCCGGCCCGCGTAGCCTGATGCGTTCAGTGATCTTCATCTCCTCACTGTGGGGAACGTCATAGAACGTCACGTCCGTTCGCACGCGTTGTGTCTCTACCACGAGCGTGTCGCCTTCCCAGTGGCCGCGCGAATGCCCCTGGTACTTGGGGTCGAGCTTCTCCTTGGGCGGCAATGCCTGGTTCAGGAGAATCCGGCGCACCTGCTGGAGGTACTCGCCGAGGACAATCACTTGCTTGTCGTCGTGAATGATCTGGATCGGGAAAAGCGCCGCCATCAACGTCGGCATTCCCTCAGGCAGGCACTTGGAGCTCGTCGTGGCTATAGGCGTCCCGGCTTCGTTCGCTACGGCTTGTTTCTTCTTCAGCTCGGCGTATTGGCGGGCATAGGGTTCCTTCAGGTCCATCGGCCCGCCCGGGTGCACCGGATCGTCCGGGTTTTCACCGAACCAGTCGTCCGGGGTTCTTTCCCAGGTGCCGCTGATGTCCGCACGTGCGTTGTTCTGGGTTTTGGACGATGCCGCGTTGCACACCCCGGCGACGGTCACGAGGACGACGCCGAGGAAAATCGTTGCTGCGCTCAAGGTTCGTGTCGGTTTCATTGAAACGTCTCCACGCTGCTGGCCGGTTTGGTTCGGTTTGGTTCGGTGCCCATGAAACTGGGGGAGGGGGCTTGGCCTATCCGCCGCCTGAGAGCACGACGTCACCGATCTTGATCTCCACGAGCAGTCCGCCCGGGTCACCGTTTTTCAGCGGCCTGAAGGACACCTCGGCACTCTCGCCAGCCTTGATCGAGTCGGCGCTCCAACCCGCGCGCTGCAAGGCGTTGACGCTGCCCGTCTCGATCTTGAAGCGCTGGGCCGGCGGGCCGGGCGTATCGAGGTAAATCGTGATGTGCGGATTGGTCCAGGCGAAGCGCTCGACGACGCCCTGGACCGTGACCGTCTTGGTCTGGTCGAACAGCGCGAATGAATGGTGGGCAGTGGCCAGGGATGGCAGCGCACTGCAGGTGGCGAGGATCAGCAGGCAAAGCCCCTGACGTAACGGCGGTGATGGGGTCATGACGGTACCTCGTTCTTATGCGTTCTTGTGGCCCAGCATAGGGGGGGCGCCTGTGCAGGCCGTAGCCCAAAACGGCAACCGCTCATGTCTCTGGACATGTTTTTCGGTGGGGAGAAATGGCACCAAGGAAATGCGCGGCCAACCCTTTGCACATGCTGATTTGGGCTACCGCATGGGCGACCTGAATCGGAACACTCATGACTCGCCTCATAAAATCTAAAAACAGGAGAGACGTCATGCGCACCCCCTACTACGCCCCATTACTTTCGCTGGTTGCACTCTGCACATTGGAGCCGCAGGCGCAGGCCTATGAGTTCTACAACGAAGACGATGGCGCAACCGTCCTGAATGCCGACCTCTGGGCGGGGTTTGGCTGGTTCGGCAGTGAAAAGAACTACCTCGCCAATCCTGAGAAGGAACCCGGCAGGATGCGATGGCAAGAAGGCTTCGTGAAGTACGGCGTAAACGGTACGACGGACAAGATCGGTGCAGGTTCGGTCTACGGTGGGTTCAGCCTGATCAGCACGGGGACATGGGGCGATGGGGACGCGGGAGCGATCACCGCGGGAAATGAGAGAGAAACCGCTGTGGAAGATGCCTACCTGGGCTGGAAGTCAGGGGATCTGATTCCGGCCTTGGGCACGGACGGCGTTGATTTCTCTTTTGGCCGGCAGATCGTTACGGTGGACGGCTTCCTGATTACCGATGATGGGTTTGCCCCCGGGAACGCTTTCAACCCCATCGAGGGCGTAGCGCAGGGCCGCTTCAATCGCGGCGGTGCCTTTTACCTCGGCCCGCGGTTGGCGTTCGGGAATACGGCAGTCCTGAAGCTGGGCGGTACTCAGGGCCTTCACGGCAGCCTGATCTGGTTGAAGTCGGATAATCCCGGGCAGTCCAAGACTGAAGTGGCGGCCGCTACCGTCGACTACACGACGCCCATCGGCTCGATCGGTTCGACGTACGTGCGCGGCCTGGATGTCGAAGAGCGATACGTCTTTGGCGATCGGGGGGAGCGCAAGGGCATGGACATCTACAGCATCCGTGGCCAGGGTAATGCCGGCATCGAGAATGCGGATTTCGCGTTCGAAGTGGCGCGTCAGGAAAAGCGGTCGGGATCGCAGCGGGCGATGTTCTTCGACGCGGGCTACACCTTCGCCGATGTCAAATGGCAACCGACCGTGAGCTATCGCTATACGCGCTATTCCGAAGGCTGGGACTTCCTGTTCCAGGGCGGTTTTCGTAAACGCTACCAAGGTGAAGTCGGCGTGAATTACGCAGGTTCAGTGACTTCGAATATGCAGATCAATGATGTACTGCTCTCGGTCATGCCGACCGATAAGTTGACGCTTAACGCCATGGCCTTCGACTACCACCAGCTTTCCCGGCGGGGGGAGCAGGACTTCAGCGCACGCGAGTTCGACTTTTTCCTCGATTGGATGGTGACGGACAACATCACGCTCTCGCCCCTCGTCGGCTTCTACAAGCCCGATAAGTGGCTTGGAAACGGTGGCAACCAGAGCGGGAGTGCGTCGACGAACACCTACTTCCAACTCATCGCCTGGGTGAGTTTCTGAGCTGCCATCCACGCTGGCAAACACCGTGGAGCGCATGCTGATTTGGGATGTCTCCCCCAACGGAGTGCTTGCATATCGTCCCCCTTGAATCAACCACACCCACGCGCCTGGCACAGGCCGTCACGCACTTCAACGGTGGCGGTTTCGGGATGTCAGTCACTACCAACGTGTAGAAAAAGACGCAGGTCATGCCTATGAAAATGCTCCCTCTTGCTCATGCAGTCATCGCGCTGCTGGCCATCCTGGCCGCCGCAGCGAATCCCTCGTTCGCCATCGCCGCAACGCCCAGTGCAACCTCCAGCGCGGCCCAACCGAAAGCTGCACCGCCCGACATCAGCGGGTTGTGGATGCCGGTGGGGAGTTCTGTGGACCCCCTCGTCAACAGCACTGGTGCCGACAACCCCGACACGAATATCGGCCCTCCATTCGGCACCACGCCGGAACTCAAGGGTGTCTACCTCGAGAGCGCCAAGCAGCGCACTGAAGCCCTCGCCAAAGTGGGCAGCGAGTTCAAGACCTCGTGCAAGGTGCTGGGCATGCCAACGAACATGGTCGGGCCCTACGCGGTAGAGATCATGCAGACGCCGACGCAAATCAACTGGGCGCAAGAGTTCCTGCGTGAGACTCGTCGCATTTACCTCGATGGGCGCGGCCACCCCAATCCGGAGGAAGCGCCGCCGACGTTCGAGGGCCATTCGGTCGCACGCTGGGAGGGAAATGTGTTGGTCGTCGAGACGACCAACATCCGGCAGGAAACCACGTTGGGCGAGTATGGGCATGCCGACGATTCGCTCGGCCATGGCCCGCGCATGATCATCAAAGAGAGGATCTTCATCAACGACGAAGGCCTGCTGCAGGTGGACGGCAGGGTCGAAGATCCGGATGCGCTGGTCAAACCATGGCAATGGGCGCCGCTGACTTTCCGCCGTGCGCCCAAGGGGGGCGAGTTCATGGAGTTCGTCTGCGAGGACAGCAATAACGAGTCGATCGATCCCGTGACGGGCGCGGAAATCACGACGATTCCCGAGCGACGGAGCCTGAACCAAGCGGACAATAATAATCAAGGAGACACGAAGTGAATCTCAAATTCATGCTGTTCAGTTTGGCGTTCCTGGGCTTGCCGGCACCTGTGGTTTTTGCCCATCACTCCTACTCGGCCTTCGACATGTCGAAGCTCGTCACGATTGCCGGCACAGTGAGTGAGGTGCAGTTTAAGAATCCTCACGTTTGGTTGTTCGTCGATGTGCCGGCCGGGGATAAGAGCGAGACCTGGGCCATCGAGGCCGGCGGCCCGAATATCCTGATTCGTCAGGGCTGGATGGCCAATACGCTCAAACCGGGTGACAAGGTCGACCTGCAGCTCGCGCCGATGAAGGACGAGATGAAGACGGGGGGAGCCCTTCAGGCGCTGCGATTGCCCAATGGGAAAACTATTGGAGTCTGGAAATGAAGCCCATGGGCGAGGTTTGGTTGCCCAGGCTTTCCATGGCGGCTTTGCTGGTACTGACGACGGGCACGCCCGTCGTCGCGCAAACGCCATCCATGCCACAAATCTCCCCGGTACCTCCCAGTGGCCGGTTGCCTCTCGCGTCCGCGTCAAGGCGCGGCACGGAGTATGTCGACCTCGAACGATTGGGGTATGTAGAGGAGGAGTACTACCTGCTGGGGCTCGCGCCAGCGATCACCGCTTCTGGCGAGCACTTGTTCGACGCGCCCTACGTGACGCGTTTTCTTATCCGCAAACCCAAGGATCCTGGTCGCTTCAACGGCACAGTCGTGATGGAGCCGTTCAGTTGGATGGGTGAACGCGGCGCGGGCTGGATCCTCACCCGCAACTACCTGATGCGCAAGGGTTACGCTTTCGCCGGCTATACACTCAGCATCAATCGCCCGGCGAACGACCCCAAGACACTGGATTGGGATCCCGAGCCCCGTAACTTGAACCTGGACTTCATGCGGCGCTACGACTACAAGCGCTACGCACCGCTCGGCAGCTACTACGACAGCGACCGGTTTCGACGCGGCAGCGGTCCCGATCAGTACCCGCCCCAGGCGCAGGGCATTGCTGCGCAACTGGCTTTGCTGCTCAAGTCAAACCTTGAAAACGGTCCCACACAAGGGCTCGACGTCAAGCGCATCTATGTCAATACCTGGGCAATCAATGGGCAGCTCTGGCTCGATTATCTCGATCAGGGCCGTCACCAGCAGTGGCGCATGCCGGACGGCAAACCGCTGATCGACGCCTATATGACGGGGCACGTTGTATATGGCGACTTGGGGGGCGAGGTGCTCAGGGTGCCGCGCAAAATCCCCATGGATGCTCCGTTCGTGACGGTCTACAGCCAGACGGAGGTGGTGCACGATGCCAGTCAGGAGATCGCGCTACCGTCAGATACGGACCAACCGAAGCTGCGTTACTACGAGGTCGCGGGCATGCCGCACCTGCGGCTTGTCGATCAGGGCACTGACGGAACGGAGCCGCACCCGGCTGACGGTGACAAGCGCAACGATCCGCAATGCCAGTCTCTCTATGACGAGCCGGTGGAGACGGTCGTGTCCGCGATCCTCGACGCGATGGATCGCTGGGTGCGCGAAGGTGTGCCGATGCCCAAGGCTGAACGGGTCGGTCGGGAGGGGAAGAGTGTTGCCCGCGACCCACAGACCGGCAACCTGCTGGGAGGTGTACGTCCGCCGTGGATCAAGGTCCCGAGCGCCACCTACCTGACCGACCATGAAACCGACTGCGGCTCAGCCTTCGACACGAAAGTGCCATATTCCGCGCAACAGCTGAAGGCGTTGTACGGCAGCTATGCAAGTTATGCGAGTCGTTTTGAGGCCGCCAAACAACAGGCGATCAAGGAAGGTTATTTGCTGACGGAGGATGCGGTATTCGTCAAGCCAGTCGCTGTGCCAGCGGACTTTACCGGGCCTCTGCGGTCCGAGCCGTGAGTGAAGGCGTTGGCATCTTTTGCCAACGCCTCATCAAGTCACAGCATGCGGCGCAGGACGTCGCTTCGAGGGTCCCGGTCGAAGAGCCGGTGTTTGAGGGCGCCGGCAATATGCACCACGATCAGGCCGAGCAGGGTGTAGGCGAGCACTTTATGCAGCCATTGAAAGACGACGAACCAGTCGTCATTTTTCCCAAGTAGTTCCGGAAGGTTTATTCCGAAAAAGAACACCCCGTCACTCATCGTGTAGGTGCTCGACATCGAATAGCCCATCAACGGCACGATCACCAGCAGTGCATACAAGGTGCGGTGCGCAAGCCATGAAGAAACTCTCTCGTAGCGCGCCAGCGTCTCCGGCGGTTGCGGCAGCCTGGGGGTGCGCACGCGCAGGATGATCTGAATCAGGGCCAGTAGAAACGCCAGCACTCCAAAGGATTTGTGCCACGGGTAGTAGAGCTCATATTTGCTCGCCACTTCGTCATCGAGCCCGGTCATGTGCCAGCCTGCCCAGAGGAGGCCGGCGATGAGCACGGCGCGCACCCAGTGCAACATACGCAGGGACGTCGGATACCGATCAATTATTGTTTGATTTTCCGGATTCATCGCGGTCTCTCCATCGATCATCAAGGCATCGAAAATGCACGTTTTGGACGGCCACCCTCCACGACACAGGGGCTTGGAGGGTGGTCCGGTCAGTGCGGATTTTTGTTCTCAACTGGGTAGCAATACGGTAATGACTTTCTCCTCGGTATAGGCCAACGCGCCGCTAAATCCGCCTTCACGGCCAACACCACTGGACTTGACGCCGCCCCAGGGCAGGTTGGCGTCCAGCGGGCTCCAGCAGTTGATGCCCACGGCACCGGCCTTGACCGCTGCGGCGACGCGGTGTGCTCGCACCAGGTCGCTTGTCCAGACCGTGGCCGCCAGGCCGTAGTTGGAATCGTTGGCCAGCGCGATCGCCTCGTCCTCGCTGTCGAACGTGATCACCGTGCCGACGGGGCCGAAGATCTCGTCCCGGGCGATCGCCATGTCATTGCGGGCATTGGCGAAGATCGTCGGCTGGACAAACCAGCCCCGCTCAGGGCTCGATACGCCGCCGGCCAGCAGGGTGGCACCTTGGTCGATGCCCAGTTGGATGTAACGGTTGACGCGATCCAATTGCGCCTTTTTGGCCACCGGCCCCATCTGCACGTCGGGTTGGCGAGGGTCGCCGACCTTGACGGCTCGCGCGGCATCGGCAAGCGCTGCGGCGAAGCGATCAGCGATGTTGCGTTGGACCAGGATGCGCGAGCCAGCCGCGCAGATCTGTCCCTGGTTGGCAAACAGGCCGAGCGAGCAGCCGAACAGCGCGTCCTCGAACGAGGCGTCGTCGAAGACAATCTGTGGGCTCTTGCCGCCCAGCTCCAGTGCCACGTGCTTGAAAAGTACACCAGCGGTGCGTTGGATTTCGCGTCCGGCCTCGGGGCTGCCGGTGAAGCTGATCTTGGCGACGTGGGGGTGCTCGCACAAAGCCCGGCCCACCTCGTTGCCGTAGCCGGTGACCACGTTGATCACGCCGTCGGGGAAGCCCGCTTCCTGAGCCAGCGCCGCCAGGTGCAGGGCCGACTGTGGCGTCTCTTCCGAAGGCTTGATGACCACGGTGCAGCCGGCCGCCAGCAAAGCGGCGAGCTTCCAGACTGTGATCATCAGCGGCGAGTTCCAGGGAACGATGGCGCCAACCACGCCCACCGGCTCGCGGATCGTGTACGAGAGGGCCTTGGTGCCGAAGTAGCCGCCGGTGGGAATGGTGCGGCCCTCCAGCTGGTTGGCCCAGCCGGCGGCGGCGCGCAGGTTGGCGATGGCATTGGGTACGTCCAGCCGGCGCGGCTCGATCGGTGAGCGCCCGATGGCATTGGCGTCCAGGTCAGCCAGCACGTCGGTGTCGCGCTCCACCAGGTCCGCCAGCTTCGACAACAGCCGGCCACGCTGGGCGCCGTCGAGCTGGCTCCAGGCGCCACCTTCAAGTTGGGAGAGTGCCGCCGCTACGGCACGGTCTACGTCCTCGGCGGTGCCGCGCGCGGAGCTGCCGTAGATCTGTTCTGTCACGGGGTCGACGAGTGTCATGCGACGGCCGTCGGAGGCCTCGAAGGACGCGCCTTCGATGAAGTGGTTCAGGTGTTGAGTCATTTTGCAGTCCCTGATTGATGTGGAGTAGTCGGGGTATACACACCTCATCCCTTGAGGGAGGCCAGGGCGTCGCCAAAGATGTCCAGTGCCTTGAAGAACAGCGCGCGCGAGATCGTCAGCGAGGGCATGACTCGCATCACGTTGCTATAGCGACCGCAGGGAATCATCAGCACCCCGTGGTTCAACAGGTAGCCCATGAGTTGGCCGATCTTTTCCGGTGCCAGTGGCGCCTTGGTGACCGGGTCCTCGACCAGCTCGATCCCGATCATCAGGCCGCGACCACGGACTTCACCGACCAGCGGGCTGTCGAAGCCACGGATACGTTCCTGCGCTTCCAGCCCCAGCGTATGAGCGCGGTTGAGCAGATCGAGCTCCGGGTCCTGGAGGATGCTGATGTTGGTCAGCGCCACGGCCGCGGACAACGAGTTGGCGGCGAAGGTGTTGGGCATCGATCCGTCAGGAATCGCGGCTGCCAGGTCCGAACGCATGATCAGGCCCGCCATCGGCAGGTCGCTGCCGATACCCTTGCCGAAGGTCAGCATGTCGGGCTTCACGCCCGAGTGCTCGACCGCCCACATCTTGCCGGTACGCCCGGCGCCGGACTGCACTTCATCGACGATCAGCAGCGCGCCGCTGCGGTCGCAGGCCTTGCGCAACAATTGCAGGAACTCGGGTGAGGGTGGCACGTAACCGCCTTCGCCCTGCACCGGTTCGACGATCACGGCGGCCACATCATCGGCGGCGGTGTAGGGGGTGTTCAGCAGGTAGTCCACGTAGTCGCCGGCAATCTGCTCGGCGTTTTTGTGCGTGGTGTCGAAGGGGAAACGATAGGCATAAGGGTAGGGCGCATGAATGACCCCGCCCATCTGGGCGCCGTAGCCCTTGCGATAGGCCGTGCCTGTGGTCAGCGCACCGGAGGCGTTCCACACGCCGTGGTAGCCGCCGTGGAAGGCGATGATCTGGTGCCGTCCGGTGACGCGTTTGGCGAACTTGATCGCCGCCTCCAGCGCATCGCTGCCGCTTTGCGTGAAGAAGGTGATGCAGTCGCCGCGCAAGCCGTCGGGCGCGATCTCGGAGAGCTTGGCTGCCAGTTCGGTGCGCCGGGTGCTGTTGACTTCCAAGGCATGCATCAGCACTTCGGACTGTTCGCGAATGGCCTGCACCACCTTCGGATGGCAGCGGCCTACGCTGCTGACGCCCACGCCAGCGGACAGGTCGATGTAGGTGTTGCCATCGGCGTCCTTGAAGGTCGCGCCGAAGGCCCGGTCCATGGCCACGGGCATGCGTGCGCCGCCGCGAGCCATCGACTCGGTACGCGCCGACAATGCCAGGGCCTCGGTGGCCCTGGGGCCAGGAATGGCGGTGTTGATCCGCGGGGCATCGGCGAAATGGAGGGATTCTAGTTTGGCTTCACTCATGACGGTCTCTCAGGATGTCGGTTTCAGTGTCCCGATCATCCTCGTGGCCCGTTCCTGGCCGGTAGCCCGAATCGGCACATTGGGCGGGCCGGTTCAAGCGTCAGCACCAGAGCACTGACACGACCTAAAGAAAATTTGCATAATTCTCTTAATGTGAGAATATCGCGCAACAAGGCGTTCTAAAAACAAGAATATCGGCCGAGGCTTGCATCACCATGAAAAATCTGAACATCAGCCATTTTCGTGACATCCATGTCCACGCCGCCACCGTCCAGGATTGGAACCAGGACTACAACCAGTTAACCGCCGGTTCGGCCGAGAGTTCGCTCATCCAGTTGACGACGGGGCGTTGCCACGTATTCCGCGAGCAGATCAACCAACGCGTGGTGCAGCATGGCGTGGCCCCCCGAGGCAAGATGTGCTTTGCCGTGCCCATCACCGTCCCGGGTTCGATTCGGATGCAGGGTCGGGAGGTGGACGAGAGCAGCCTGTTCTTTCTTCATGGCGGTGAGGAGTTCATGTTCCACATGCCGATGGGCATGGAGCTGCTGGCCATTACCTTCGAACGCGAATTGTTCGAACAGGCGTTGGCGCAAACCGCGTCGGCCAAGGAAATCAGCCAGTTACTCCGTCAGCCTGTAATCAGGCTCCCCGCGCAACGCTACGCTGACGCTCGACGTCGGATGCTGGCTGCATTCTCCCAGGCGCTCTCGAACGAAGAGCACGACAATGGGCAGGACCGGGAGCAGGAACTGGAACAGGCCATGCTCGGCGAGTTGCTGCAACTCATGACCGACCCGGCCTGTGACAAGCAGCAGCGTTCGCCAAGCTCCACGCGCAGCTTCATTGTCGAGAAATGCCATCGCCTGGCGACCGCGGAACTGAACAACGTGCCCAGCGTCGACGAGTTGTGCCAGCGACTCCAGGTGAGTCGACGTACCGTGCAGAACAGCTTCCGTTCGGTTGCCGAGACGACACCGCTCAATTACTTGCGCTCCGTGCGGCTCAACGGTGTACGCCGAACCTTGATGACCACCCAGGCGTCGCGTCTTTCGATCGGCGATGCCGCCGCCCAATGGGGTTTCTATCACCTCAGCCATTTTGCCGCGGAATATCAGGAACTGTTCGCCGAACTGCCCTCTCAAACCGCGCGCGCTGCCATCAGCGGTTGCGCACTCGCTTGAATATCTGCCTGCTGCACTGCGCAACGGGCTGGCTTGACTTCACAAGGATGTAGAAACGATGAATAGCCTTCGCCGCCTGCTCAGAGTCTTCGACTTGTTTCGCCCTGAGCAGCCGGTCATCGACGTGGACATCATTTGCCAGGAGCTCGGCTACACGCCTGCCACCGCCTATCGTTATCTGCGCGAGCTCGGCGACGCGGGCTTCTTGAAGCGGTTGCCGCGCGGCTACGCACTCGGCCCTCGAATCGTCACGCTGGAACATCAGATGGCGAACTACGATCCGTTACTGGCATGCAGCCGGGACCTGGTCGACAGGCTGGTCGACGATACCGGCCTGGATGCGCTGGTCAGTGAGTGGCATGGCGATTCAGTGGTCAACGTGCTGATCCAGCGGGGTTTCGATGTCGGCCCGGTCGGTGGCGACAGGGGGCGGCCGATCGATCTTTTTCACAGCGCGACCTCGCGGGTCGTGTTGGCGTATCTGCTGCCGCGCCAGATCCGACGCATCTATGACGCTCACGCGATCCCGTCCGGATTGTTGCACCTGGGGTTGGCGTGGAAGCCGTTCACCAAGAGCCTGCTCGCCATCCGCAAGCAGGGCTACTGTATCAGCGAAAGCGAGTTGTACCCGGGACGCAGTGGCGTTGCGGCGCCGATCTTCGACGAAAAACGGCGCGTCCTTGGGAGCATGACCCTGGTCGGGCGCAGTGAACGGTTCCGGGCGTTTCAACCGGGTTACCTGTGCGACCTGGTTACCGGCGCGGCATCGGAACTGACGGCACGTATCGCCTTGCAATGAGGGGCGGGAGGGGATGGATGATGACCTGTCCGGTTTTTTTCGAGCACAGGTCTCTTGTTACCGATTTGGGATAGTGGGAGGTTCAGGGAGAGGCATAGGATCGAATCCAGCGTGCGACAAGAACTACAACGCCATCCGGTGACGGTGAGCGGTTGACTGCATCGATCCTACAACGCCTGCCTCATACAATAAGGTCAAGAAAACATGAGTGTACCTCTCCCGGTCAACAGCTCCACGGAGCTCAAGCGTGGGGCCCTGGGTGTCGGCTTCATCATCTTCTTCGTGGTTTCGGCGGCGAGCCCCTTGAGTGTCATCGCCGGCGGCTTTCCCATTGGCATCATGTTGGGTAACGGTGCCGGCACGCCGGCGTTGCTGATCCTGGCCCTGCTGGTGTTACTGGCGTTCTCGGTCGGCTACACGACCATGTCCCGGCACGTCACCAACGCCGGTGGTTTCTATGCGTTCACCTCTCGCGGCCTGGGTGGCCTGGCCGGTGGGGCGGCGGGGGTGCTGGCGATGTTTGCCTACAACATCCTCCAGGTCGGCCTGTATGGCATGTTCGGTGGGGTGGTCAGCGGCACGATGGAAAGCGTGTTCGGCCTGGTGTTGCCTTGGTGGTCGTATTCGCTGATGGCGATGGCCAGCGTTGCGATTCTCGGCTATCGCAAGATCGATCTGTCGGCACGGGTGTTGTCGGTCATTGTGATCGCCGAATATCTGGCGATCCTGCTCCTGGACTTCGCCATTCTCAGGACCGGCGGCGACAGTGGCATCAATCTCGACGCGTTTGAGGGCCGCCACGTGTTCAGCGGCACCCCGTCGATCGGCCTGCTGTTCTGTTTCGCCGCGTTCATCGGCTTCGAGGCCACCACCATCTACGGCGAAGAGGCAAAGAACCCGAAACGTACGATCCCGATTGCCACCTACTGTTCGGTGTTGCTGATCGGTGGTTTCTACGCGCTGTCGGTCTGGTCGATGGTGATTGGCGTAGGGGCGGACAAAATCGTCTCCACGCTTCAGGCCTTGCAGGACCCGACGACGTTTATCTATGGCATGTCCGATCACTTTGTCGGCCCGCACCTGACCCAGGTCATCCGCGTGCTGTTCATGGTCAGCATCTACGCCGGGCTGTTGGCGTTCCACAATGCCGCGGCCCGTTATTTCTACGCCATCGGGCGTGACGGCTTGCTGCCCAGCCGGTTGGGGACCACCCATCGCGTCCATCAGAGCCCGCACATGGGCTCGGCGCTGCAGAGCTTGATCTCCGCCGTGGTCGTGCTGATTTTCGCCGCGATGGATGCCGATCCGATCCTGCAACTCTTCGCCTGGCTGTCCAACCTGGCGACGCTTTGCGTGATTTTGCTGATGGCGCTCACGTCCGCCGCGGTATGGGCCTTTGCCCGGCGCCACCCCGAGCTCAAGCTGGGGATCTGGCGTGGGCGGATTTTCCCGGGGTTCTCTTGCATCGCGCTACTGGCGGTCCTGTTTATCGCGGTGGTGCATTTCGATGTGCTGACGGGCGCGAGCAAGACCTTGTCGTATGGCCTCTGCGCCATCATTCCCGCAGCCCTGCTGGCTGGCGTGTTCCTCGCGGCGCGACTGCGCAAAGTAGCGCCGCAACGGTATCGGGTGTTGGGCAGTCACAAGCTATAGGAGCCTGCGCAGTATCGATGGCGCTTGACGAGGATAAAGCTAAGCTCATTGATTCCTGCGTTCCAGTGCCCCAGCGGCCGGTGTGCCAGGCTGGACCGCAAATAGCAGAGGAGTCTTGCGATGACGCTTCCACGAGCGTTGGCATTCGATGTGTTCGGTACCGTGGTTGACTGGCATTCAGGCATCGCACGTGAGGCGAGTACCTTCGTGTCGACCTACCTGCCCGCTGTCAGCCCCACAGAATTTGCAATGCAATGGCGCCGGTTGTATGCGCCAGCGCTGCGCGAGTGCATCAAGGGGCATGGAGGCTTCGTCGTGCTGGACACATTGCACTACGAGACGCTGGTCCAGTTGTTGACGAGTTACGGCCTGGAAGTCGAGCAGGTTGCCCCCGAGGCATTGCACACGCTTGCCCATGCCTGGCGTCGCCTGGACCCGTGGCCTGACGTGGCCGAGGGCCTGGCCCTGCTGCGTCGACGCTTTGCGGTGGTGACCTTGTCCAATGCCAATGTGGCCTTGATGATCGCCATGAACCGCTACAACGGTTTGCAGTGGGACGCGCTGCTGGGGGCGGAATTCGCGCAAACCTACAAACCGGATCCTGCGGCGTACCTTTCTACGGCCAGGGCACTGGACATCAAACCCAATGAACTCTGCCTGGTGGCCTGCCACCACAGCGATCTTGCGGCAGCCAGGAATTGCGGCCTGATGACGGCCTATATCGACCGGCCCATGGAATACGGTGGCGCGCCTGCACCCGATGCCGCCGACGCCCAGGGTTGGGATTGGCAGGCCGATAGTTTCATTGATCTTGAACATAAGCTCTAGCTGCTTGAGGGGCTGTTCAAGTGGAATCGGGAACAGTGCGTTTGAGCCCGGATGCAAACGACATGACCCCCTAAAGGTGGTAGCGCGATTGCACCCATTGCTGGATTTGTTCCAATGCTTTGCTGGGGGCCAGGGTGCTGTCCGTTTCAATGAGGCGTGTCTTGTTGGCAAGCACATCGTCCCGGATCACATGGCGAAACCAGTTGGAAAAATCGCCGGCCTTCAAATGTTCGCCAAGAGCGACATCGGGCAGTTGTATCGAGAGGGACAAAAACTCCGTCAGGTTCGCGGCACTTTTGCCTAGGGCTGGAAAGTGAAAGGCATGCCATGCGCCTACATTTCCCGAGACGTACTTGCCGCTGTGACGATGGTGCTTCTGGTCTGGCTGGACCTGGTCGAGCAACACCACTTGTTCGCCTTCTCGTATATTCCACAGACAGCCATGTTCCAGGCCTGGTGAACGCCCTGGAAAGGCGGGCCAGCTGTGTTGTATGCGTTTGGCGAACTGTTCGACCAGTTCCCGGGCAGTGCTGCCCAACGTTACCAGCACGTCAACCTCCTCAAGGAGCGCCGGGCATACCTGATCGAAGTTCAGGGCAACGATGATTGCCCCCATGTTGCCGAGAAAGCCGGGTGGCCAACTGGCACAGTGGGGAAGCATGTAGTGGGCTTCGTCCACGATCAGCCAATAGGGTCGCCCCGAAACGTTGCGAAGATGATGGATTGCAGGCAATAGCTCCCCAAACAGTTGCACGCGCGCCGCCGGATCCAGAGCCAGGGCGCTGATCACAACGTTAAGCCGCGCCTGTAGAAGCAGTTGCACCGACTCCTCGGTCGTCGGGGGCGTGGTCAGGCCGCCCACCGTAACCGCATCGTCAAGGGTCAGATAGTCGCCTTCCGGATCAATGATGCAGAAATCCTGGCGAGCCTGGACCATTCGTTCTGTCAGCCAGGTAATGAAACTGGATTTGCCAGAGCCCGAATTGCCAACGACCAGCAGCACCGACTCCGCAGGCAGCCAGGCCTTGTTCGCATCAACGGTCTGGCCCAACACGACCCCGGTGCGCTCGATGGGTACCAGCGCGGCGTCTTTTTCCAGCAGCATCTCCACCAGCTCGCAGACCCCGCGGCCATGGTCTTGGCTGAGGCACACGTCTGCGCTGGACTTTATCGACGCAATGGCATTGTTCACGGCCGCGGCACAGCCACAGATCGATAAAAAGGCGTGGTCGTTTTCCGCATCGCCCACGCCCACCACGTTCAACTCACTGATACCCAGTCTTTGCAGAGCAGCACTCAGGCCCGACGCTTTGTTCACACAAGGAGGCAGGACCATGATCGCATCCTTGTTGAACGTCATCTGCCACTCCAGGCCGAGTTCGCGGATGCTGCTGAGCACCGTGTTTTCAAACGGACGCCACGTGGCGATGACCGATCGGCCGATCGACAACGGCGAGACCCCTTTGCCACGTAGGCTGGCCACCAGTTCGGTCGAAGCTGGATCAGCGATGAGTTCTTCGGTGTCCGTGACGGGGTCGTACAAGAGCGCGCCGTTTTCGACGATTACCAGGTCAAACAGATCAAGGTTTGGAAACTGGTGCTTGAGCGCTTGCAGTTCCCGGCCGGTCACCAGCAGTAGCTTGCGGCCGCTCTCTTTGAGGCGCGTGAGCGCTGCACAGACCTGCGGCGGGACGTTGCCGTTTTCGGCAATGGTCCCGTCAAAATCCATTGCCAAGGCTAAGAAGTGCATGCTCTCTCCAGGCTCGGTTTAATCGGATTCCGTCCAGTCAGGATTCGGTCGGCGAACCAGAATGGAATCATTCCTGTTCTGCACGTTGTCATCGATGCAGCGACAGGCCAGGCATGCCGTTTCCTGAAAATGCACCATTTTCCACCAGGAACGTGGCGATCAGGCCGGTGCTGTCGAGCACCTGCAAGTGTTGCGTGACGCACTCGGGCGGCAGGCGAAACGGCGCAACGGTGTCTGTAATCGCGATGTGTTCGAAGATCGGCGGGTCGAACAGTTGAGGGCCAGTGGTAAACAAACCATGGGTGGCGGCGGCGAACAAACGTGTGGCGCCGGCCTTCTGACAAGCCAGGCCAGCACGTTTGAGCGTGTCCCCCGTGCTGATCAGGTCATCGAAAACAATGGCGGTCTTGCCGGCAACATCGCCGATCAGCAGGGTGCCCGTGAGCGTGGTATGGGCACGGTGCTTTTCCATCAGGGCGCTGCCGACCGTACGTCCCAGTTGTCGCTCCAGGGCCTGGCGAAAGTGTTCGGCGCGCTTGGTCCCCCCCGAGTCCGGAGACACCGCGACCACGGCGGCGTCGCCGACTCGTGTAGCGAAATGCTCGGCAAACAGTTCCGCGCACTGCAGATTCCATGCAGGCAGGCGAAAGGCGTTATCGAACGCGGCGGGATTGTGCACGTCCAGGGTCAGCAGGCGATCCACGCCACTGGCTTCGAAAAACGACGCCACGTAGCGCGTGATGGTCGGGTCTTGAGGCTGGCTGCGGCGGTCCTTGCGCCCATAGCAGAGGTAAGGGCAAACCACCTGCACCTGGCGCGCGCCGGCATCCCTGAGGGCGCCGCAAAAAAACAGCAGGCGACACAGCTTATCGTTGGCGCTCTGCCGACCGTCGCCATACAAGGCGTGGAAGACTACGACCTCGCGACCGTTTACCGGATCCAACGGGCGACACTTGTGTTCGCCGTCTTCATAGTCACGTTCCTCATGGCGTGCCAACGGGCAGCCAAGCCGTTGAGCCACGCGAGCGGCATACTGCTCGCTGCCTTGCAGGGCAAAAAGAAGCGGGGGCAGGGTGAGCATGCAAGACTCCTCTGAGGCTGCCGGCAAGGCGCCTCATTTCAGTGGCACGTATCCCTGTGCATTTTTACCATTGCGAGCTTGCCTGGCCCGCCGGCCTTGATCGAGCGCATCCTCAACGGGCCGCGCCATGGCGCACCACCTCAATGCAATACTGCGCTTCGAAGGGCGGCACATGGCATTCGACGATGTCATCGGCGGCGACCTGCAAATGTATGCCAACAATGTTGGCCCGAATCGGTTGCTGGCAGATATGCCGGTCCACCAGCACGGCGGTATGGACGCGACGGGCCCCCAGTTGCGCCAGGTAGGCGCAAGTGCGCAAGAGCGAATGGCCTTCGAAGAGCACATCGTCGACCACCAGCAAGGTGGTATTGGCCAGGTCGAGACCGCCCAGGGCCGGGTTTTCGGTCAATTGGGTGTAGGTATGCAGCACCTGCAGGTCGTCGGCGTAGCGCTTGACCCGGAGAGGGTAAAGAGGCAATTGCGGCTGGCCGGTCAGATGGGCAATGTACTCGCGCAACCGTTGCGCCAGCGGTTCGCCCCGGCGTTGGATACCGATCAGTGCCGCGTGAGTCGGAGGCAGGAGGGTCGCGGCTTTGCGCGCCATTGCCTGCAGCACGTCATCCAGCTCGTTGCTGTCATACAGGCGCACCCGCTGACTAGCCAGTAGGATCGTCATCGCCTTTCTCCTGTCGGTAACCCATGGGTCAGCTACCCAGGCGCTGCACCATTGTGCCTGGGTTTCCAACCAAGGTAATCCGGTTGTCATTGACGAGATTGACATTGATCAATCGCGGCCCAAACAAAGGCCGGTCATTGGCGAGGGCGAACCACCAGCCCGCCCCGACGCGCATGCGTCGTTGAATGCCTGGCCGACGAAAGTACTTGATATATATCAACGCCACGGTTGCCCTGACGGAGGATGGTGAACCTACAACGAAGGTGCCCGTTGCAGCGGCAAACACGACAGTGGCCCGCCGTGGCAGGCAGTGACAAACGTGCAAGCTCCATGGAGTCCGATCATGAGCCAGTATCAACGGTTATTGCTGATCATCAACCCGGCCCTGCGCCAGTCCCAAGCCTTGGAACACGCCGCGGCCCTGGCCAAGGCCAGCGGTGCGAGCTTGCATGTCGCCGCCTTGATTCCGTCCTGGAAACTGTTGTCACTGCTTGAAGAAGGTGACCGGGAACAGGCGCGCGAAGGCTTCCTGCAAGACCATCGCGACTGGCTCAAGAACCAGGCGAATCACCTGCGCGAAAGAGGCATCGACGTGACGACGGAGGTGACCTGGGCCGATGACATGCAGCAAGACATCCTCGATCACGTCGCCGAAATGCAGCCTGACCTGCTGATCAAGCAGGTGCAGCACGAATCAGCGGTAAAGCGGGCTTTTCTCACCCCGCTGGACTGGCGCTTGCTGCGTCACTGCCCGGTACCGGTGTACCTGCTGAGTGAAAGTGAAGGTGACCTGCCCCTGCCGCGCAAGGTCGTGGCGGCGGTCGATGCGTCCAATACCCTGGCGCAGGACAACGAGCTCAATGAGCAGATCATCCAGCAGGCATGCGGGCTCGCCATCCAATGTGATGCCGAGTTGCACTTGCTGTACGCCTGCGACATCTCGATGGTGTACATGGGCGATATGGGCGGCGGCGGTCTAACGCTCTCGGACCTTGGCGCGCAGTTGCGCAAAGAACATGAAACATCTTTTTTCGACCTGGCTGACCGATATGGTGTGGCCGCTGACCGGCGTCATTTCATTGAAGGGCACCCTGTGGCGGTGCTGAGTGCGTTCGCCGATGAGCAGCATATGGATGTGATTGTGATGGGCAGGGTCCAGTCCCATGGCCTGGAAAAGCTTTTGGGCAGCACGACCGAACATACCCTCTACCAGGTGCCTTGTAGCGTTCTAGCCATCTAGCGCGGCCAGGATCGTCCATAACGAAGCGACAGCATCATTGCCTCAGGAGGTTCCCATGATTCAGAGCCCCTCATTGCAAACCACTTTGCCGAACCGCACCGAGGCCGGGCGGCGACTGGTGGAGCCCTTGCTCAAGTACGCCAACAGACCTGACGTCATCGTCCTCGCCTTGCCCCGTGGTGGCGTCCCGGTGGCTTATGAAGTCGCTACCGCCCTGAAGGTTCGCCTGGACCTGATGTTGGTGCGCAAGCTGGGCATCCCATCGCACCCGGAGTTTGCCATGGGCGCCATTGCCAGCGGTGGCATACAAATCCTCAATGACGACGCCTTGCGGGTGCATCCGATCGATCGCGCCAGTTTCGAGGCCGTGGTCGCCCGGGAAACGCAGGAATTGTCTCGGCGCGAACAGGTGTATCGGCAAAACCGCCCGCCGTTGCAGCTCAAGGACCAGGTCGTGATCCTGGTGGACGACGGCCTGGCGACCGGTTCCTCCATGATGGCTGCGGTCCATGCGGTACGCGTGCAGTCCCCGGCGCGCATCGTTGTCGCGGTGCCGGTTGCTCCTTTGGAAACGGTCGAGGCTTTGCGCAGCGAAGTGAATGAAGTGATTTGCCCGCTCATTCCCGAGTGGATGATGTCGATCGGTTATTGGTATTTGAGTTTTGCCCAGACTTCGGACGAAGAAGTCATCGATCTCATGCACCAGGCCTGGCAGCGGGAAGCGTCGAGCGGTTGCACGACGGAGCATCCTGATGCTTGAACCTCAATCTCGATCCATCGACCTGCCAGGCGTGGAGCTATCGGCCGATCTGCGTTTGCCGGCGAACACGCGCGCCCTGGTGATCTTCGTACATGGCAGTGGCAGTGGTCGCGCCAGCCCGCGTAATCAATACGTGGCCGATGTCCTGGCCCGTCGTGGCCTGGGGTCGCTGTTGTTCGACCTGCTCACCGGACCGGAGCAGCGCATGGACAATCTGACCGGGGAGTTGCGTTTCGATATTCCCTTGTTGGCCAGGCGACTGATCCATGTGATTGACTGGGCCCGCCGCGACCCTGAACTGCGCGCGCTGCGAATCGGTCTGTTCGGTGCCAGTACCGGCGCAGCAGCGGCTATGGTGGCTGCCGCCGAGCGCGTGGATGTGGTGGCAGCGGTGGTCAGCCGGGGAGGGCGAACCGACCTGGCGGGGCCGGCGCTGGTCAGGGTGGAGGCGCCGACCTTGCAGATTGTCGGTGCACAGGACCCACTGGTGTTGGGCTTGAATGACCAGATTCGCCGGGTCCTTCGGTGCGAGCAGGCATTGGAAGTCGTGGCGGGGGCCACGCATCTTTTCGAAGAGCCCGGCACCTTGGAGGAAGTCGCCAGGCTGGCCGGCGACTGGTTTGAGAAATACCTGCTGGTTTCCAACCCCTCAACAAACTGCCCACCTCTTCATACGCCAAACGGATAGGTTTCGTCCTCCGGTTCCAGCTGCTGGTTTTGCGGCAGGGGCAGCGCCGTGACCGGCCTGGTTTGCTCGAACCAGATCATGGCATCGAATTGTTCGGCCAGTACCGACTCGAAGTAGTGACTGAAACGCTCGCTCTCGGGGCGGTAAATCACCCCGATGGCCCGTTCCAGCAAAGGGGTGGACAACACGCGTTGCAGTTCTTTTCGCTGCGGATCCCGCCAATCGGTCAGGGACGCCGCCACTCCAGCCCTGAGGAACTGATGTTCCCAGCTGTCCGGCCGGGAAGGGCGAATGTCCTTGATCCGCATCTCACCGTCCCAGTCATCGGCGGCAGCCACCTGGCCTCTGTCGGTGGCCATGCCGATCAAGACGGCGTCACGCCCATAGGTGCTACGGCACAGTTGACCGATGTTGAACTGCCCCTTCCAACCCATTTCCGTGGCGCCTGCATTGCCGATATGGGAGTTGTGCGCCCAAACCACTGCCTTGGCGTGCGGCCCCCGATGTTCGAGCAAGGCACGCAACGTCTCGAACATGTGTCGGTCCCGCAGGTTCCAGGAGAGCGTCGATCCTCGATAAACCGCGCGGTAATACTGTTCCGCCGCCACCACCACCCTGGCGTTCTGCGTCGCGTTGAAGAACGCTTCGTCGTCGCGGATGAGCCCGGCCAATTGCTCGGCCAGCATGACGTTGAGCTGCTCGACCACCGCTTGTTCGCAGGGCATTACACCGTCGCGCTCGACAAAGTGACCATACAACGCGGGATCATCCTGCCACGGAGTCAAGCAACCATAGCGCCGCCTGGCTTCATGGGCCAGATGCGGGTCGATCCGTTCCAAATAGCTCAGCACCTCATGAATGGAGTTGCGCAGGCTGTAGACGTCCAGGCCACGGAACTCGACTCGTTGTTCGGCAGCCAGCGGGTGATTGTGTCCATGCAGCCAACGGGTGAATGCCTTGACTTCGCTGTTGCGCCACATCCAGGTCGGGAACCTGCTGAAGATGTGGCGTTTCCACGCCGAATGCGCCAGCCCGCGGACGTACTGGTCGACATGGCCGGCGTCCGGCCAGTCGGCCTCAACCGCCACGATATTGAACCCGTGACGTTCGATCAGCCGTTGGGTAATCGCCGCCCTGGCTCGATAGAATTCGCTGGTTCCATGACTCGCCTCGCCGATCAACACCACCCGCGCGTCGGCATAGCGATCGAACAGTTCGGCAAAGCCGGGTGAGTCCAGGTCCGGCAGTGGTTCAGCGTATTGACGCAGCAAAGGGGCTATGTGGGCTCTATCAACGTGAAATTGCCGACCGTAGAGCTTTTCCATCAGTTTTTGCGAAGGTGAGTTCATGAACGTCATCCCTCAAAGTTGAGCACGCAGGCGGAATATCAAAATCCCTGAGAAAAGGTAATGCTGTTCAGTTCAAGAGTAGATTCCGCTACTTGCTTGAGTGAACAGCGTTGCGGGGGCCAAGGGGTTCTTGCGGGCTACAGATTCAGGCGATCAGCAAATGATCTTCTACCTTGTTGACCCCCGGTACAGACCAGGCGGCCCGTTCCGCGATCTGACGTTCACGCCACAGATGCACTCTGCCTTCAAGCTTGACCACACTGCCTTCAACCTTGATTTGAATCGCCTTGGCGTCGATTTCGGCATTGCGCTTGAGCGCTTCTTCAATGCGCCGCTGGATATCGGCCACAGCCACCTGGGGACGCAGCGTGAGTCGATTGTCCACGCCGACCACGCCCGAGAGCTTGCGCACGGCCCGTTCTGCGGTTTCCTTCTGGTACTGCCAGTCCACCTGGCCTTCCAGGCTGATCCAGCCGTTCTCCACGATCACCTTGACAGCGCCTATTGGAAGATCGGAACTCCAATCAATGATGTGCAGCGCGCGAGTGGCGATGGCGTCATCTGTCGTGCCGGCCTCCTTGTCCAGTCTTACCTGGAGTTCCTCGGCCACTGCGCGCACGCCTTTCACCGCCTTGACGGCACGTTCGGCGCTGACTTTCTGGGCGTAGTCGCTGACATGGCCAGTCAGGGTGACAACCCCGTTGTGTACGGCAACGCCAATGTCGGCGGCATCGATACCGGGCTGGAATTCAAGCTCTTCCAGAATGGTGTTACGCAGGCTCAGGTCGCTCATGACGATGTCCTCGGTAGAAGGGGCAGGAGTCGCCCGTTCCTCTTTTTTACCCTCGGTCAGCGTCAAGACATTGAGCTAGGTCAAGTGGGTAACAGTGCTCGCTGGCCGTTGATCGCTAGGATCGATAGGGTAAGGGCCATGTCCCTACGGGCAACGACACGGAAGCGGGTCGAGCCCTGGGCGCGCGCCAGGATTCGCACAACGAGGCAGGCCAATCGTTTTTGAGGAAGTTTTCTTATGCTCGATAAATGGCTGGACCCCGTTCTCTTGCTGTTCACCGCTCTGACGCTGCTGGCTGGGGCCGTTGCGCATATTGCGCAGCAACCCGAATGGGCGTCGATATGCTGGGCGGCGGGCAGCCTGGTAATGTCTGGGGTCCTGCTGGTTGAAATCCTGAAGCGCCTGGCCCGGCGCGAGAGCGGTGTCGACCTGATCGCCCTGCTGTCGATCACCGCCGCCCTGGTCTTTGGGCAGGCCCTGGTAGCAGCGCTGATCGCCTTGATGCTGGCGAGCGGCCGAATCCTGGAGTTCTTTACCCGGCAACGTGCCGAGCGGGAGCTCAGTGCGCTCATCGATCGGGCGCCACGTTTTGCTTGGGTGCAGGAGGAGAGCGGCTTACGCAAAATCCCCGTTGAGCAGGTCCAGCCCAATCAAACATTACTGGTGCGGCTGGGGGAAGTGATTCCGGTTGATGGTCGCTTGCTGAGCCCTGTGGCGGTTCTCGACGAGTCGGCGCTCAGCGGCGAATCGTTACCCCAGACGCGCCGGGAAGGCGAACAACTGTCCAGCGGGGTTTCCAATGTCGGTGCGTCGATCCTGCTCATCACCACACGCACGGCGGCGCAAAGCACCTACGCCGGGATCGTGCGCCTGGCCGAGACGGCACGCCGTTCCCGTGCGCCTTTCGTGCGTCTGGCTGACCGTTACGCACTGCTCTTCATCCCCTTGACGTTGCTGATGGCTGCCACGGCTTGGTACATGAGTGGCGATGCCTTGCGGGCACTGGCGGTTCTGGTGGTGGCCACGCCGTGCCCTTTGATACTGGCAGTGCCGATTGCCATCATGTCCGGTATCTCGCGGGCGGCGCGGCGCGGAATACTGATCAAGGATGGCGTGACCCTGGAAGCGCTGGCCGGCATTAAACAGGTATTCCTCGACAAGACCGGCACCTTGACCAGCGGGCATGCCCGCTTGCAGTCGATCGAGACGAACGGCCCCATCGATCCTCAACGCCTGCTTGGCCTGGCCGCTTCGCTCGCGCAGGCTTCGACGCACCCCATCTCCCAGGCTATCGTCGACGCTGCGCATCAACGCAAACTGCCGCTCTGCGTCCCGCAAGGAGTAGAGGAGAGCCCCGGTGCAGGGCTGTCTGGGCAGGTCGACGGGGTACAGGTGCGTTTTGGCACATTGGCGTTTGCCAGTAACGATGCGCCCGTGACCGACTGGGCCACCACTATGCTGCGCCACATGGATTACCAGGCATGCAGCGCAAGCTTCATCGCAGTGGATGGCAAGCTCGCTGGCCTGCTGGTCTTCCTCGACACCGTTCGGCGCGAAACCCCGCAAACCCTGCGTCGACTGCGCAATAGAGGGATTGAACGGATCGTCATGCTCACCGGGGATCGCCTGGAAACTGCCGAAATGATTGCCCTGTCCGCCGGGATAGATGAACTGCGCGCCGGGTTGACCCCCGAGGACAAAGTGCAGGCTGTACAGCAGGGTTGCCAGCGCGCCAGCACCTTGATGGTCGGTGATGGCATCAACGACGCCCCCGCGCTGGCGGCGGCCAACGTCGGCGTGGCGATGGGGGCCAGCGGTGCCACCGCTTCTGCACAAGCGGCGGGTGTTGTGTTGCTGGTCGATCGCCTCGATCGTCTGGTCGAGGCACTGGACATCGCCCGGCATACCCGTTTTATCGCCCGCCAAGGCGTGCTGGTGGGGATGGGAATGTCCTTGCTGGCCATGGCGCTGGCGGCCTTCGGTTATCTACCGCCGCTGATCGGTGCCGTGGTGCAGGAGGGCATCGACGTGGTGATCATCGTCAACGCCTTGCGCGCCTTGGGGCCGTTCTGGGCCCAGGGGAAAAGAAAGCTGGCCGCTGAGCATATTGATCACCTGCAAGCTGAACACCAGCAACTCGGTGCGCTACTGAGCAATCTGCATCGACTGGCCAGCGATTTTGCCCAGCGACCACCTGAGCAGGCACGGACTGACCTGGCGGAGTTGGTCAACCACCTGCAGACCTCACTGGCGCAGCATGAGCGCGAAGATGAGCACACGCTGTATCCACTGCTGATACGAAACATGGCAGGTGAGGACCCGCTTTCGGCCATGAGCCACGTCCACCGGGAGATTTTTCGCCTGATTCATTTGTTGGCGCGCATGAGCGACGACTTCAGTTGCGCCCCCGCCACGGCAACTGCCGATGAGATCCAGCATCAACTGATCCACCTGGACACCTTGGTGCAACTGCACTTTGAACAAGAGGAGGAGCTGTTTCGTTATTTGGATTGGCGCTAGCGATTGAAACCGGGCAAAAAGACCGTGTTGTCAGTCTTTAAAAGGCTGTCCGAGTCGCCAGAAAAATGAGATGACTCGATCAGTTCTGCCGCATGTCGGCGCGCTCCATCAGCGCACCGACGCAGGGTTACCAAGCCCTTCTGCTCACTTAAGCAAGCGAATATTCCGTACCCAGCACCGCTGGGTCAAATGGCTTGCGAGCGAATATCCGCCTTACCATTGGTGTGAAGTGCGCTAGATCGGGGGTCGGATAGTTGGGGTCGAAAGATGCTTGGTCCCATAGCTCGCAAAAATCGACACACAGTTGAAAGCATGGATGATCCTTGTAGCGGTCTCTCTCGTTCCTATCACCACCAAAATGATGGGCGTAGTAGAAACTCTGAAACAGACCATGATGATGAAGAACCCAGGCCACCTCGCCGCGAACATAGGGCCGAATGATGGAAGCCGCGTATTGGGAGTGGTTGTAAGGGGCCAGGTCGTCACCTAGGTCATGGATCAGCGCTCCCACAATCATGTCCTCATCTGCACCGTCGGCCTCGGCACGTGCGGCGGTTTGAAGCGAGTGATCGAGGCGGTTGATCTTGTAACCGCTCAACGTCGTGGCCAACCCTTGCAGGGCATTTAGAATCCGGTCTGCCAAGCCCTTGTTGAACTCACTCTCCAAATGCTCAAGGAAATGATATTCCTCGCGAGAACCATCCTTCATTCGGATGAAATCGACCTGATCCATCTCATGCCGCCTCTTCAGTTGATTTTTTCCGTTTACGAATTTCGCTCAAGCGCTCAAGCGGACCGTCCAGGTCGATATAGCAGCCTTGTAGATGCCGATGCCCTTGCGTTGGATCGTAGCTGGTGCGCCCATGGAGAACTCGACTGTTGTCGAAAAACATCAGCTCCCCGGCTTGCAGTCGAAACTGGACTTCATAATCCGGGTGGTTGAACAGCTCAGCGAGGCGCTTGCGGGCCTTGTGGAATGCTTTTACATCGTCAGCGCTCAACAGCGGCAAGCTGTCCAACCGAGGGCTGTAGTGAACGCCCAGAGTTTGGCCTGCGTCATCGGTGTTGATCATTGGACGTCGAGTGGTCAATTCGACCCCTTTATCTACAAATCGAAACCGAACGGGCGTGTTCTTGAGCAGCGTATAACCCGTAGGGTCCTCGCGTCTCAGTGCGTCAACGACCTTGACGCTGTCGACCAAGGTGGAAAGACCACCTGTGGTTTCATTGACCAGGCAGTGAAGTAACTGGATGCCTGGAACCGGGTCGCGGTAGGGGTTATCGGTGTGCGGCCCGAGACGCACACTGCGATAAGCCAGATCGTTCGCTTGAGGCTTTGAGTAGACTTCGAAATATTTGCCGAAATTGGTTTCTTTCACATACCCAAATTTACTGCCGACGTCCAATACCTGCTCCTGTGTGTTAGGAACATGTGTCAGCACGATATAGCCATATTTCAGATACGCCGTCAGTGCAGCTTCAAATGCCTGGTCATCGTTCAGCGCACGCCAGTCATGCCGCACGAGGCGTTGATCCAGACTGCTGTCCCAGGCGAGAGCTGAGAGAGTGTTATCAGCATCGAGTATCTCGGCCAAAAGCAAGTCCGTTGAATAGATGGCGCTGTGTCCATCACTGAAGGATATCTGTACTCGACCCTGTGTCAGCACCTCTACTGCAGACAGTTGGATGTCCGGATCAATGAGGTGGGAATCGAACAGACGCTGCTGAGTGATCGTGTCCGTAGAGTCAGGGTCTTGGGTTTTTTCCCGGAGCCATAAAGCGGGAACATCGTACTCGTTCTGCCCTGTCGAGAATTTCACCGCCGGTGGGGTCTTTTGAATTTTCAATTCAGTGGCTTGCATTTCGCAGATCCTGAGAGTGGAGGTGAACCATTCTTGGAAAAAACATGGCCAATGGAAACGCCAGAAAGCCGAATCCATGCCATGCATTTTTCTAATACAAAGCGTCAGATGCCAAAGTAGGTGCGGGATGCACTCATGGCATCTTTGCCGTCAAAGGTGGTGATGCCGTCCAGCCATTTTCCCAGCCAGGCCGGATTCTTCTTGATCCACGCTTTGGCGAGCATTACAGGGTCCTGTTTGTTCAAAATACCCACCATGATTTCGCTTTCCATGTCAGTGTCGAAACGCATGTTGCTGATGAGCTTCGCTGCGTTCGGACAACGTGTTGCGTAATCAGGCGCGGTAACGGTGTAGACCGAGGCTGCACCATAGTCGGGACCAAACACCTCATCCCCGTCGGACAGATAGGTCATCTTGAATTCGAGGTTCATGGGGTGCGGAGCCCAGCCCAGGAACACAATCGGCTTATTACGAGCGATGGCACGCGAGACCTCCATTCGCATGGCAGTCTCACTGGACTCAACCAGTGTGAAGCCGCCTAGGCCATAGAGGTTCTTCTCGATCATTTTTTTCAATGAGGAATTGCCTCCGCTTCCGGGCTCGATACCGTAGATCTTGCCGCCCAGTTGATCTTTGAATTTTGCGAGATCCTGAAAGGAATGCAGGCCCTGTTCCGCCAAGTAGGTAGGAACTGCCAAGGTGTACTTGGCCCCGGTCATGTTTGGCGGCTGTTGCTTAAGAAGCTTGCCTTCATTGACCAACGGCATGACTGTGGGGTCGAGCGATGGGGACCAGTAATCAAGAAACGCATCCAACTTACCTCCCTGGATCGAGGCGAGAGCGATGGGCACTGCGACCATGGTCTTGCTGGGGGAATAGCCTATGGACTCTGCAACCGCCATGGTCAGGCCATTGTTAGCGGCGTTATCAGCCCAACCTAAATCGGCTAGTCGAATGGATTTGCACTGTTCGGTATCAGTCGCCGCGAAGGCGCCCAGTGATGAAACGGTAAGTCCAGAAAAAGCTAGACACAACAGCGATTTACGCATGGCAACTCTCCGCATACCAGATTGATCGACGGTGTTTGTTTGGGGCTTGGCAGCGAACGAATTTGTATGTGAGGATGACCGAGTTATTGTTGTTTTGGATGTCGGCGCCAATCCAAGACTAAGTAGTTGATGGCAGTTGAGATACCCACTCAAACCTTATGCGTGGCATGCGAAAATCTTATGGCTGACGAGAAGAGAGCTGTTCCTGCGATGAAGGCGCTTCTGGCCTTCGAGGCTGCAGTGAGATTGGGATCCATGACCGCAGCGGCCAAGGAAATCGGGACGACTCAACCCGCCATTTCTCAGCAGATCAGAAGCCTTGAGGAATCTGTCGGGGGGACGTTGCTTGATCGGTCCGGCAATCAGCTTCGACCGACCTTGGGTGGCAAACGCTTCTATGAAGACCTATCACCGCTATTGTCAAATTTGCATTCCGCGCTGGAGCGCGTTCAGGCAGGTTTCTCCAACCATGTCCCTTTAATCACAATTTCTGCCAATTTCGGTTTCTCTCATCTCTGGTTGTTGCCTCGGCTGCATATCTTGCAGCATGAGTTCCCTGATCTGCGGTTCCAAATCCTTCCGGTAGATACAAACGACATCTCCAACCTCCATGACGTCGACCTTGCCATCAGTTTCGATCAGCGAAACCCAAGGCACGAAACGGAGATCATGCTCGCACCTGAAAGAGTCTTCCCTGTGTGTAGCCCAGGTTTTGCCCAGGCACATGGCTTGAGCGCTGACGTGACGGAGCGGGATTTGCGGTCTGTCGCGCTGCTGCATATGGATGAGCGCAACCCACGATGGCTAGACTGGGCAAGGTGGTCAGCCCTGGCTGGGTTCGGTCCGATTGACGAGAAGACGAGCTTCACCTTCAACAATTATCCGCTGCTATTGAACGCCGCTATTCAGGGGCATGGCCTCACGCTCGCGTGGGGGGCGCTCGTGGAGAAGGCCGTGCAGGACGGGTTATTGGTGCGGCTGGGGCCAACAGTGTTGCGTGAGGATCACGGTTATCTGCTGCGTACCAGGCATCGCAACAACTCACTGATCACTCCTGTGATCGACTGGTTCAAGTCGTCCATTGTTCAGGCGAGTACGTGACGCCCTAAGACTTGGACAACACATGCGATGCGTCGCATGTTGGTAAGCATCTGCTGCAGTCCCCAGCCTGGCTTACGCAAGGCTCGGGCGGAAGGCAAGCCTTAACCCAGAATGCGGCTCTTAACGGCGCCAATAGTTCTCCATTTTTTGCTTTTTATGATAGGTAAATCCGTTAAATTGTGGCTATAGCTAGAAATTAGTCGATAAGACACAGGTTTGGGGAATTAAGTCGATTGATAGGGGTGGGTGTTAATTCTATAATTTTGTGGATTAACTGGCATGCAATTGGTTTGGTGCACACTATGTTGGATTTAAGCTTCAGCAAGCCGAGTGAGATCGTCAAGCGCCTCTGCGAGCGCCTGCGCACAGAGCGCTTGGCGCTGGACATGACACAAGCCGACTTGGCCGGGCGTGCCGGCATCGGCACCAACACCGTGTCCAACCTTGAAGCCGGGCGCAATGTCGGGTTCGAGAACGTGGTCCGGGTGGCGATGGTCCTTGGCCGAACCAAGGAACTCGAAGGCCTGTTCCTGCCAAAGCTGGAAAGCATCGAGGACATTCGGCGCTATGAAAACAGCGCCAATCGTCTCCGTACAAAGAGGAAACCCGGCAATGCTTGAGCAGGTGAACGTCTTCTACGAAGGCTGGGGTGAGCGATGGCAATGGGGCACGCTGGTTTCCACGACCGCCCTGACCGGTCGCCCGCTGATCGTGTTCGAGTACAGCAATGAAGCCAGGCAAAGGGGCTTGGAGCTGTCCTCCTACACGCTGCCGTTGGAGGGGACTCAGTTGCGCCGGGATTTTCCAGACCACCAACTGTACTTGCCAGGGCCTGTTTACGACTCGTTGCCTGATGGGTGGGGCATGATGCTGATGGACCGTATGTTCAGGCGGCGCGGGCTCACCACGGCGCGCATCGGTCCACTGGAACGGCTGGCCTACATCGGTAGCAATGCGATGGGGGCCATGACGTTTGAGCCCGTGGCACCCGAAGGGCAGGAATCTGAAGTCCACATCCCGCTGGAACAGCTTGCCGCCGAAGTGCGGGAAGTGCTCCACGGCGACGGTGGCGAGTTCCTGCAGACGTTGCTGCTGGTGGGTGGCTCGCCTCAAGGTGCAAGGCCTAAGGCCCTCGTCTATCGCGATCCCGAATCTGGCGGGTTCACCACTGCCGTCACGCCGGGCTTTGAAGCATGGTTGATAAAATTCCCGGCCAAAGAAGAACATGCCGAGGTGTGCGCTATCGAAATGGTCTATGCCGAATGCTTGCGCATGTGCGGTATCGAGACCGCTGACACGCAGTACTTCAGTCTGCCTGATGGGTTGGCAGCGTTTGCCAGCAAGCGCTTTGACCGCCATGCTGGTCTGCGCGTACCCATGCAAAGCCTCGCGGCCTTTACGGGGGCAAATTACCGGTCTCCTGGGGTGTTGGACTACGTCAACTTCTTGCGGGCAACACAGATGTGTACCAACGATGTGCGAGAGATGGCGGTGGCCTTCGAACGTGCCGTCTTCAATGTTGCGTTCAACAACAGAGACGACCATCCCAAGAACTTCGCCTACATCATGTCGCAAGACGGTCAGTGGAGACTGTCACCGGCTTACGATGTGACATTCTGCGAGGGGCCAGGTGGGTATCACCAGATGGATGTAATGGGGGAAGCCCTGTCGATTTCCCGCACGCAAATGCTTCGGCTTGCCGAGGAAGCCGAAGTGCCCCCGGACGTTGCTGGCAGAATGATTGACGGCATTTGTGATGTGGCGAGCCGGTTTGCAGCCATCGCCGAGGACCTGTACCCACAGGCTATTACCCAAGACACCTTGTGCATGATCCAAGGCCGCATCGATCAGAATGTAGCTCGATTGCACCACGGTCACGCGGGCAGCGGTCGTCGTTGAAGGTCGGGAGTAGAGGGCGTCTTTCATCATCGATGCTGCGGTGTGCTTCGAGCACGTAGGTTCCGTGCTGTTGGTGTTTGGTCTATTAAAAGGCAGAAATGATCAGATAAACAGCCTGCCCTAAGACGCCTAAAGACTCTCAGGATCGCCAAAAAAGTATTTTGCCTGAGCTCTAGGACGGTTGTTTCAGGTGGAAAAAAAGAGTTATGCCCCCATTTTTTGCCCCCACGTGCACCCGCTGTGCTAGCGATCGCGAATGGCGATTTCTGATAACACCAATGTGGCTTTGGCTGGCTTTCAGTGGACTTCTTTCCACGCCGTGTCATCTGGGTACTTGACTCTGTCCCATGGGACACCTCGTATGCTTTTTTCCAGCGCCCACTCTGGCGCGCTGCCAACAAGGAGCTCCTGTGAAAGGTTTATGTCTGGTGACAGGTGCCAACGGCCATCTGGGCAACACCTTGCTGCGAGCGCTGCTCGATCAGGGCTATCGGGTCCGAGCCGGCGTTCGGGACATCTGTAACCACACACCCTTTGTCGGGCTGGACTGCGAATTGGTGTATGCCGACCTGCTAGACAGTGCGGCCTTGGACAAGGCGCTGGAGGGTGTGCAGGTGCTGTTTCAAGTGGCCGCCGTGTTCAAACACTGGGCTCGCAACCCGGAGGCCGAGATTGTCGAGCCGAATATTCAAGGCACGCGGCGTGTGCTGCAAGCCGCTTCACGGGCGGGGGTGCAGCGTGTGGTCTACGTCAGTTCGGTGGCCGCCGTCGGTCATGATGGTACGGCGCTGGATGAGGCGCACTGGAATACGGAAAGCGAAAACGCCTACTACAAATCGAAGATTCTCTCCGAGCAGGCGGCCTGGCAGTGCGCTGAGACGTTGAGGTTGAACATGGTGTCGGTATTACCTTCGGCCATGGTTGGCCCCAACGCTGGTCACCTCACCGATACCATGGGATTTCTTCAGTCGGTTCGCCAGCGGCAGATGCCCTTTGACCCGGGGTTTCGTTTCAACTTCGTGGATGTTCGCGATGTGGCCGAGGGGATGATACTCGCCGCCGAAAAGGGGCGGCCAGGGCAGCGCTATATCCTGGCCAATGAGCGTTCGTCGCCGCTTAGCGATTTGATCGAGGCCGCCAACACCCAAGCGCCCGGGTATCGCCAGCCTGCTTCAGCACCACGTTGGTTACTGCTGGGCGTGGCGTGGTTCCAGGAACGCTGGGCGCAACGAGTTGGCAAACCCGCCCAGTTACTCTTGAGCCAGGTGCGCCTGTTTCACAACGTGGCGCAGGAATACGACATCACCAAGGCGAAAAACGAATTGGGATTCAACCCTCGGCCGCCTGAAGTTGCCTTGAGGCAAGCGTTTGCTTATCTGTACAGGCAGGCGCATCAACCTTATGAAGAGCTGCGACAGGGCGAGGCGCAAACATTGAGTTCATCTCGCTTTTAAGTTCAATCAAGTGAAGATCAAGCGCCTGCAGTTCTGCGATCCTGTCCTGGACCTGCTGGCGCTTATCGTCGACTGCCTGGTTGGCCAACGCCAGTGGAAATGACTTCAGTTTGTTTTTTGCGGCAATCAGCGGGTTCATCTCGGCCAGCTTGAACCCGGCAGTCTGCGCTTTGCGGATCAGGTGGACGATTTCCAAGTGATGAGCATTGTAGAGGCGATACCGCCCCTCACGCGCTGGCTCGCTGATCAGGCCCATTTGCTCGTACAGTCGAATGGCTTTTGGGGTGCAGCCGGTCAGTTCGGCGAGTCGTCCAATGAACATCTGTCAATTCCTTAAATGTCGAGGTTGGGCACAGTAGCCAATCATCAACGACTTCAGCTCGAAGTAATCATCAACGAATGCGCTGCCGAACTGCCGGCCTATCCCCGAGGATTTTTGCCGCCAAAAGGCTCCGCTGGGTCCAGGATCGTGCTGGCTTCGATGGCGGGCACCATGCGCAGGGCTTTGCTCCCTAATGGAGCAATCCACTGGAGGTGAATGGAGCTCCATGGTTTGTGGAAAGGCAGAAATGATCAGATAAACAGCCCGCTAGACGACGCCTAAAGACTCTCAGGGTCGCGCTGAAAAACATTTTGACTGGGCTCTAGGACGATAGTTACAGAGCAAATTTTTTGACCTATGCCCCCAGTTTTGCCCCCAGTCACGGCGGGTGCGCGGGCGATCGCGATGGGCGATTTCTGACGCGGACCGGGGTGGTTGTCGCTGGCTCTCAGTGTACGTTAGTCACGGACCGAACGGGAAATGCCTGGTTGCTATGATGGGATCGACTCCCGAAAGCGGCGCAACCTTAGGTGCCGAAGGTGTTCGGGGGACCGATGATCTGCATCGTCTGCTATCGACCCGATCGGTCTGGCGGAGGTCAGCGTTCGGCCCAAAGCTACTGAGGAATGTTCAGGCTAGACCGGGGAGGCATTACAAATGCCTCTCAGGTCACACTTTGATTTATCAGAAGCTTGGTCCCAGAAACCTCTCAGGCTTCGGCGGGAAGGACGAGCCCTCGAGCATTTCGACCTGTCGCCAGGCTTGCGCTAGTTGATGGAACTGTCTCGAAGACGCCCCTGTGCAGATGTGTTCGAACATGGAGCAAACCTCGCTGGCCAAGTGCATACGTCCGAGCCACTCGACGAAAGGGAACAGCACCCGATTGCCGCTGTCTTTCCAGAGTTTGGTCAACCACACATCGGATTTGAGTTTCGCAGGCTTGTCCTGCACCTTGGCAAATATCTTGTTGAAGTGCTGGTAGACGGTCTGACGCTGAGCGGGATCGGCCAAGGCTGCACGGATCAGATGTCGGGTTGGCGTGCGTAATTCACCCATCAGGCCGGATAGCAGATCGTTGGGACTAAACCCCGCGATAATGAAAAAACCTAACCGGTTGGCCTGGCATTGGGTGATTGCGTCGGCCAGCTGGCGAGTGTAGAGGGGAACCTCCTCCAGTTCGATATCCTGCGACCGGATCTTTCGCAGACAAGTGCGCAGTTCATAGCTACCCGGCACTACATCGCACAGTCTGTCCAGCTTGGATAGCGAATGACTGTCCAACGACAACGCATCGCCGTGTACCACGAACGCGTCTTCACTGCCGGCGTGGCCCGCAGCCCACAAGAGTAGCCAGAGGCGAGCCTTTTCATAGGCAGCGAGCGGAGAGTCATCCGGCGTGTGCATCAAGAATGAGTACATCACTGCCCATTCCTGATCGACGTTCTTGCCTTGCTGCAAGGCGCCAATGCCCCAGGCGACCATCGCCCTGAGCCAACCTGCGGTGCGCAAGCCACGTCGTTGCTCAAGTGTGCGTAGTATTTCCGATGGCTTGGGAATGCTGAGGAATTCCTGGCGCCACAGTTGGAGGAAAGAACTGACTGCGAAGGCATGTTGATGGTGTTCGCGGCTGCTGGACGGAATGCCTCGGAAGGCCTTGTCGAATTTTGCAAGCTTCTTTGTCGCTGCGGGGGCATCCCATTTGACCAGGTCATGCTGCGCCGTTAGCCACCATACCGGCGCGAAACCCGGTGTCGACAATGCCAGGGCTTGCTCAGGGCAGTCGGCATCGATTAGCGTCCAAGCGAATTCCGCGGTTGCCACCCGGCCTAGTTCGCCTGGCAGCACAGCGAGATCTTCCGGCAATGGTGGCATCTGGCAATAAGCGCGCGCCAGCGCCGCAGCGTAGGGTGTCAGTTCGGCAAAGTCGCCAGCCATGGCCTGCTTGACCAGAGGTTGCTCCTGCTGGTCCAGTTGGTTCGGGCTCTGCAACGTCATCAAACGGTGGTAGACGATTTCCTGGCTAGCCTGTTCGATAGACAGATCTGGGTCGCACCCCTCAAGAAGGTATTCGATGACTTCGCGGTGCAACATTTGCGCTAGTGGTCCCAGCAGCGGATCCTTGCGCAGTAATTCCAGCGTAACCTTGCGCAGATCTTTACGATGACGCACCAGCCGTTCCGATTGCTCATCCACCAACCAAGCTTGTTGCCTGAGGCGTTTGAACAGCGTCTCCACCTCATCATGACCTAGCTCCGCACCCAATACATTTGGCGCTAGTACGTCTTGCAACAGCCCCGGCGTAACTACTCGCAAGATCAAACCCGGATAGGCCAATTTGCGCAGCGGATCGCTTTCGCCGATGCCAATACGATTGAGAATGCGAGAATAAAGAACGCCTTGGCCAAGCGCTTTGTCGAGCCCAACAGCTTCTTTCACGAAGCCCTCGATGTGCTCGGGATGGGCCGTGAGATACCGGCCCACCAATCGCAACACCAAGGGATTACCGTCCAGTACCTTGGCCACCCTCAATGCCGTGGCACGGTCAAGACCTTCGCGTATCAGTAGCGCACAGGCATGATGCGACGCCAGAGGTTTCAGGTCGAATCGCGCTGCGGCCCAGCCAAACAGAGGTTGCGCCATATTTTCTGCGGCACGTCCGGCAACCAGCACACGCATGCCCTGCATGCCGTAGTCGTTCCAGGCGATGTCCAGCCATTCGGCTAGCGCCCGCACGGCCTGGTTGCTGCGGCCTGCAAGCATTTCGAAAGTATCGAGTATCAGCAGTATCGGGCGTTCGTTCAGTTGGAACTGATTGATGATCGATCTGGCTGATGAGCTGCTTTCCATGCTCGAAGACAAAGCATGTTCCCGAGTCGAGCCCATGTCATATCGGCCTCCAGTTCGTTCGCGGAAAGCGCGCTTGAGATGGCTTCTGAATTCGCTGAGCGAACCTTGTGCATCGGGCAGATAGCGGGTGAGCTGCCGCGTTAACTCCAAGGATAAGCCAGGCCCTTCGGGGTCGAGGGACGGTCGGTCGAAATCGAAATGGACGACTGGCATGGGGGGGTGGAGGGCTGAAAGCGCCTGGGTCAGCGCGGCGAGCAGGCTAGACTTTCCAATCCCTCCTTCACCACTAATGATTTTGATGCAGCGTGCACTCTGAGGATCGGATGCAAAAAACTGCAGATCACGCAGTTCGTCCTCTCGACCGATCAGGCCGTCGCCTAACAAGGTCTGCAGTTCCTGCTCGCGGGTGCGATTAGCGATTTCGCCTTGGACCAGCCGTGCGTCGGGCATCTCGATCTGCACATCTGCACTGGGCAATGCCTGAAACCATCCTGCTACCACTGCAAGTGATCGCAGTTCGACAGTGGATAGCTTCGACAATTGTGGCTGCCAACCACACAGTAGTTGGGCTGCGAATTGGCCTTCGAGGTCATTCTTGGCGGGCTTGTAATGCTCCAGCACCTTGCTCGTCAGCCCTTTGTCGGCCATTAGCGCACCTAGAGTCTGGCGCCGGGGGCCGATGAATAAGCGTCGGTACAGGTTCCCCGTGTCGCTGACCAGTTCCGAGATATCGGTCAGGTGAGCCACCAGCGCCTCGCGTTCGACAGGTGCAACTAGGCGCGCCACTTGACTGAGATCAAAAACATTGGCCAGGGCAATATTGGCAACTAGCTCCCGTGACTTGGCGCTGAAGGTCGTATGGCCAGGTGCCCGCTGGGCGGCCAAGCGCTCGTCGAGCGCGGCGAGGCGCTTGCCGAGTGCGTCTTCGTCGGAGACAGTCATTGGGACCTCATATTTTCGAGGAAAAGGCCGCAGGTCGTGGCTGTGCGATGCAGATCGAAACTGGCAGGCAGGCTGTCGTTCAGCACTTGATAGCGCTTGCTCAACACCTTGCGATAGTTGATGTTGGGTATGCCCGCGAACGCTTTTCCCATGTACTGTGAGAATCTTTCGGGGGTTAGTTCGGGCAGTTCCTGCTCGCTCCAATACGCAGCCGAAGCTCTGGGCGTGGTGCCGTCATAGCCGAGCAGTACAACGCGTAGCCAGCTGTAGCCTGCGAGTGCTTCATAGAGCAACTCTAGGCATTCGCGAAGGGTATTGCCGTCACCCAGCGGCACATGGCTGGCGTCCGGGCGTTTCAAGTCATCAAGTAACAACCATACGTGGCGATCCATGCGAGCTCGGTCAAGCCGGGTCAACAGCTCGGGAACCAAGGTGTTACGTAGGTAGGCTACAGCGGTGGTTTCACCGCGCAAAGGGGTGAAGGGAGGGGGCTCGTTCACTCCCGCAGCTTCCAACAACCGCAATGCGAATTCCTCTGCATCAAGGGCATGGATGTCCAACGCGGACAGGCGGACCACCCGGTGCTGGTCAGGCGGAAGCAGTGCCTTGATGAGGTCTGCGGTAAATGTCATACCTGCGGGCATACGCATGCACGGGCGTACAACCAGTCCCCGCCGAGAGTCGCCAGTACACGCCTCGCGAAGCCACGCGAGAGTCTGCTCGCGGTCGACGATCGGGTGTGGGAACCCATCCGAGTCATCGAAGCTGTAAGGCCAGTTCGATGGTAAGGTCACAGGTAACTGTGCAATGGTGGCAGCGACCTGATCAATGGCGGTGGCAACGTTGCTGGCGGGCTCCGCGCCGAGCACTTCGCCAGTGTGCACCCCGACTACCTTGAAATTGACGTCGAAGCAGGGTGCGCCTGAACTACCAGGCTCGGAGTTGACCGAATGCTGGAAGAGCATGGGGGCCACATGCAGTGCAGTGACCTTTCCTTGCTGGTGACACATCGCTTGCCCTTCGGGATGCTGTACTACTAGTACATAGTCTTCGCGATACGGCAGGTTGGCACTCATCTCGATAGGCCGGGCCATAGGCAACGGCGCTTCAGCCAGTCGAAGAATGGCGTAATCCTGACCTGCGAGCCCATGTTCCACGATGCCATTGGGTTGTATCGCCGGTGAGCTGAGCGCAACGTTCCACTCTTCGGCCAGCATAAATTGGCGGGGTTTACGGCGTATCCGACGGCCACCGGAAAGGTCAAGTTTGTCATCGAAGCAGACCGTGACTCTGCACGGATCTGCTTCATCGGGCCTGCTCAAGTCGACCAAGGGACCATTCATTCGGGCCGAGGTGAGTACATGGCCTGCTGTCACCACCAGATCGGGGGGGACTAGCCATCCCGTACCTGCGTGCATGCCATCGATCTCGATTCGGCACACATAGTCGGAGACATGCAGCAGCCCCTTGGCATGCAGGGCACTGTTCAAGAAAGGGGAGGTTGCTTCGATCAACGCCTGGGCTTGGACCATCCAAGGCGATGCAGTCTGCTTCACTGCTTCATCGATAAACCCACGGGTTACGAGCCTTGCACTGACACAACCGGTGCAGAGCTCGCTCAGCCAGCCGCTCTTGCGGGCGTGTGCGAAACCTCTGGCCAGTCGCTCATGGCGCATATCATTGGCTTGAAACAAAGAGTCATAGTGTGCCTTGGCTTCACCACCTTGCTGCACAGCAAGAAAAAGCTCGGCAAACGCCTTCTCACCATCTACCACCAAATTGGCTAGGCGCAGATCCGCCTCATTCATGAGTAGGTCTCCAGTACCGCGCGTATGTCGTGGGCCAGGTTGTACTCGCCAGACCTGCCACCGAAATGCAGGCCTATGACCTGCCAGGTATCGTCCAGACCGATCACGCAGCCGCCGGAGTTGCCGCCGAGAGTCGATGCGTCGTGACTGAAGCAGCGCGGTGGCTGGCTGTCGCCGGGCACCTGGCCAAGCGAGTCACCCACTAGCCCGGGCGAGAGGCGTTTGACGTCAAAAACGCCTTTGAACAATTTGAAGAGAGCCTTGGGGTCTTCCATGCCAAACGATGGTTTAGCCGGAAAGCCAATGGTCACCACTGGCGCGCCTGGCTTAAAGACCTGTGCATCAGAATCCTCAAAGACTTGCAGCGCAGTGGGTAATCGATGGTTCGCGCACGCCTGAATCTCGATCAAGGCGAAATCCAGGTGCCGTGGCTCCCCCAGTTGTTGAATCAGCTCAGTACCGCATCGTACGACGGTCACCGGGCGGGCCAGTGCCGCCGGAACATGGGTGCGGTGGTACTCACCGCCAAAGTCGATGATCAGATCGTCCTTGAATCGCCATGTACCTGAGTCGTTAAGGACCGCCATCTCCTGCAAGACGTGGCGATTGGTAGCGAGCAAACCAGTCCCAATGAGAAAACCCGTACCAAGTGTCTGTACGGTGCCATTTGCCAGTGGCATGGCAATACGGGCGATCTTACTGAGCGCATCCCTTAACAAAGGCTTGCTCTTTGACAGGCGGCTGAGCCAACTGCCGATCAGTGGGTCATCGAAGTCAATGCTGTCGTTGCTAACCAGTAACGCCGGCCGCGAGCCGTCGGCCAGGATGATGGCCTCAATACCAACACGCATCGCCATCGTGAGAGTTCCGCTTTCAGTGTTTAGATAGTCGAGGCCCAAGCGAGCATTCTCGAGCAGTTTTCTGGCCTCAGGATCACCTTCATCAACCTGCGCGGCCAGGCGGGCGAGCGCCTGTTCGCGCGCGTGCTCACTCAGAGCATCCGCCACAAGACTTTCACCACCGTGCATATTCCCATGACAGCGCAGACGACTGCGCAGCTGTTTTGCTACGGTCATGTTCATGCCGTGGTAATCGCGAAGTGCAACGGTTCGCTTAGAACAGGCTGGCCTTTGAAACTGACTTCATACAGGCCAGGCACGAGGCCGTCGGACTCGATGATAAGGCTGAGGCGATCGAGCAGGGGGCCCGAGTAGTTGACTCTGTGCACTTGCGAAGGCTGTTTGGCACCTCCACGTGCGTCGACGAGTGATAGTTCACCCTCGATCCGATCAGTGCGCCCTTTCCCGTCAGCGGCTTTGAGGTTAAGGACTTCCAAGGTCACTTCGATCGGCTCACCTTGCTTGTAGACCGTGCGGTCAAGGGAGCCTGCGAGCCTTGGCTCGGCGCCAACACCCTCAATGACGGGACCGATATTCCCGCCAAGCAGGCGGAAGAAGGCACGGCGGAACGGTTCACCTTTAAATACTGTGGCATGCTCGTTGATTACTATCTGACGCTGACCAATGGTCGGTAATGAGCTGTACAGGGGAACTGTACCGTCACCGGCATCGTTGGTCTTGGTGATCACTGACTGGGAATGTTTTACTGGCTGTCCTGCAGTGTGGGTGACATTTATGCGGGTGACGGTCTGGTGGCCACTTCCTGCAAAGTAGAAGTAGCGCACCCCTTCTGGGCGATTGCCAATGGCGAGCATTTGATGCATCCGCTGCGCATTCGCCACGAGGTTCAAGTCCAGCCCCAAGTCCTTGGCCGCCTGTTGTTCGTAAATGTCGACGGCCCTGAGGTCTGCGCTGTTAAGAGCCCACACCGCGGCCTCGCCAGGTGCGGGCAGCAATTGGTAGGCTGAAGGATATCGCGGGTCGTTGGCGAGGCGCTTGACGTCTTCGGCGCTGACTCCGGCTGTGCTGTCCAGTCCGAAGATGCGCGCCAGTGCCAACGGCGCACCCAAATGTGGAGTACCCAAGGTTATCAGCTGAGTTATGCTGGCGAACCACGGCTGTTGTTGGTATTGGGTTTGTTCAAGTAGCAGTCGTGAGACCAGGCCGCCCATCGAGTGACCGACCAGCGTAACTCGGGCGCCTGGTTCCTGGCTATGCAGCGTTTCGAGGAGCTCGGCAAGCTTTTGCGCGGTATGAAAATTGTCTTGTCGCCAGTCATAACCGAACTCAATTCGGCGTTTACCTTGTGCGGATTGTTTGAACCCCAATTCGTCTAGGTGCTCGCGCAGCAGGCTGTAGAAGTTGTAGCAGGCAACCTTGTTGATGGGGTCACCAAATGTGAGATCGGGTCTGGTTAGCAGGTGCAGGCGTTTGTAACCTGTCACCACTTCGTAGGGTGTTGGTGGCCAGACCTCTTCTGGCTTGCCGTGCGAATCGGTCGTCAGCAGCGTAGTGCCCATGATGCCAGGAACTAGAATGACAATATCCACTTCAACCTCCTTGTCGGATTTCGAGCATTGCTTGCTCGGGGTAAAGTGAAGCTAGCTAAAGATCTGAATGATTGCAAATTGCCATTTTATGGCCATATCAACGCCGGTTCGTTGTTCGTAGCAGTGCTATGTTCTTGTCCCCCCTCAACCCGCGCCGCATACAGGTTCTCCTCCGCTACCAATTGCGCCAGCCGGTCACTGATCAACGCGATCATGGGTTGGGCTGATCTGACGGAGAGCATGAAGCAGCGGCTTTTCGATGATGGATGCAAGTGCGAGGTGATCTGGGATGATGTTTCGTGTGGTCACCTTGGTATGGGCGGTTCTGCCCTGTGACCTGACAAAGTGAGTGACAGCGCTGGGTACTGTGGATGCCGGCGTGGCTACTGGAACTAAAAGCGATTGAGGCAGGCGGACATCCGTACTCGCCGGGGCGACTATATGAGCAGGAGCGTCTTTTTACTCCTACGTAAATTAGCTCATACGTTAGTGATTTCCTGCGCTTCCCGCCATGCTCGTGCGAAGAGCTGCGACCAGGTCTTTTCATACAGATCGGGGCAACTATCACCTGTCTGCCAAGATGACTAGTCGAACGTGGCTGCAGGGGGCCCCATGACCGTTGAGAAGCTAGCGCAGTGCTCATGGGGCCGGTTAGCACGCAACGGATCGTTTCCCCGGAAGTGGTGTAACTCATGATCGCTCCGCCGTTTATCGCTACGAAGCGATCCAGCAAACAACCAATTCGACCGTCTAGATAAGGCTAGAGACTCTCAGGATCCCCAAAAAACATCTGAATCCGCGACCGCAACCAGCGCTCCCCAGGGTCGTTATCCTGGGAGCCGCGCCAGGCCATGTGCAGCTCGAAGCTGCGCACCGGTATGGGTGGGTCTTCGGCGCGTACGCCGCCGGCGGCGGTCAGCGCGTCGGCGGTGTAGTCGGGCACGGTGGCGATGATGTCGGTGTCCGACAGCAGGGTGCTCAGGCCGTTGAATTGCGGCACGGCCAGCACTACGTGGCGCTTGCGGTCGAGTTTCGCCAGCTCTTCATCGATGAAGCCGCTCAAGTCACCCGCGAAAGACACCAGGGCATGGGGACGAGCGCAGAATTCGTCCAGGGACAGTCGTCCCGGCGCGGTGTCGGCCCGCAATACTTTGGGCAAGCTGCGTCGCAAGACCTTGCGCTTGGCGTTGGCCGGCAGGTCGTCGGTGTAGCTGACGCCGATGGAAATTTCACCGGACGCCAGCAAACCGGGCATCAGAATGTAGTTGACCCGGCGCACCACCAGCACGATGCCGGGCGCTTCGGCGCGCAGGCGCTTGAGCAGCATCGGCAGCAGGGCGAATTCGGCGTCGTCCGACAGGCCGATGCGAAACACCGAGGTGCTGGTGGCCGGGTCGAATTCCGCCGCGCGGCTGACCGCCGTGGAAATCGAATCCAGGGCCGGCGATAGCAGGGCGAAGATCTCGACCGCCCGGGCCGAAGGCTCCATGCTGCGGCCGGTACGTACGAACAGCGGGTCATCGAACAGGCTGCGCAGGCGCGACAGCGCGGCGCTGATGGCCGGTTGGCCTAGGAACAGTTTCTCGGCCGCGCGAGTCACACTGCGTTCATGCATCAATGTTTCGAACACGATCAACAGGTTCAGATCGACACGCCGCAGGTCATTTCGATTCATCTGGGGTCCTGGCAGATTCGGCAAGCTTGACGTGAGCGGCCATATGGGAACAATGGCCGGCATGAATCTTACGGGGAAAGGCTGGTACTCTGCACCGGCTAATTGAGTTTTCTTAGGTTAAGTCCTACAGGATTGGTTGGTTTTTCTTACTGCGGAATCAATGACAGGCATGTCGACTATTAATAGCCACTGATGGTCTTGGGTACAAAGCCCGGATAGAGTTCATGGCATTAGAGGTTACTTTGACGAGGTTTGCGATGTCCCGCACGATCCGTTTTCACAAGTTTGGTGGTGCCGAGGTGCTCAAATGCGAAGAGCATGCGGCGGCTCTTCCTGCGCCAGGAGAAGTGCAGGTCCGTGTCGAAGCGATCGGCATCAGTTGGTACGACACCTTGTGGCGCCAGAACCTGGCGTCGTCCCAGGCGCGCCTGCCTTCGGGCCTGGGCCATGAAATGGCCGGCGTGGTAACGGCCGTCGGCGACGGCGTCGATGACTTGGCCGTGGGCGACAAGGTCGCCAGTTTCCCGGCCGAGAGCCCGAACGATTATCCGGTGTACGGTGAGGTCATCGTGCTGCCACGCACCGCGCTGACCCGTTATCCCGACGTGCTCAGCCCGATCGAAGCCGCCGTGCATTACACGCCGCTGCTGATCGCGTATTTCGCCTACATGGACCTGGCGCGGGTCAAGCCGGGGCAATTCGCCCTCGTCACCGATGCCAGTCATTGCGCCGGTCCTTCCTTCGTACAACTGGGCAAGGCCCTGGGTGTGCGGGTGATCGCGGCCACCAAGACGGCTGACGAGCGTGAGTACCTGTTGTCGCTGGGCGCCGAGAAGGTCATCGTCACCGAAGAGCAGGACTTGCTGATGCAAATCAACAAGCTCACCGACAACCGTGGCGTCGATGTGGTCTTCGACGGCCTCGGCGGGCCGCAGATGTCGCTGCTGGGTGACGTGCTGGCACCGCGTGGCAGCCTGGTGCTGTATGGCTTGCAGGGTGGCAACCAGACGCCGTTTCCAGCCTGCGCGGCGTTCCAGAAGAACATTCAGTTCTTTGTGCACTGCATCGGCAATTTCACTGGCAAGCCGGAACTGGGCATTCTCCAGGACCAGGTGGCCTTGCAACGAGCACTGCGCGATATCAATCAACTGACCGCCGACCGTGTGCTGTTGCCACTCAAGACTCGGGTCTTCCCATTCTCCGAGTTCGTCGAGGCTCACCGTTACATGGGCGAATGCCCTTGCCGTGAACGTGTTGCCCTTCAGGTCGTCGATCCGGCCTGAACCCTGTCTTGCGCAAGAGTCATCGCCCCGGGCTCTTGCGCTGCCTTCGCCCTGACCCCCCGTCCTTTCTTACGGCATCTCCTGCCTGGCGGTGCTGCGTTCATACCTCACCATCTCGCGCCTTGAATGGCCTGTCCCGGTTCGCTCAAGACTGAAACGGTCTGCCGATCAACATCTGAACTGGTTTTTGCCCTCAATCTGTATCTTCTAATCATTGTTTAAGTCTTGATAATTGAACGCTGATTTCCATATCAAGGAAGAAGTCGTGGTGCGGTATAACTTTTTCGAAGGTCTTCATCCTTCAAGATGCATTCAAGGGGTAACGAGCATTAATAGGTGCAGATATATCTATCGACCCTGGAGAAGGCAGGGCGGGGTAGACTGCCAATTAAAGTTCGGCAAGTTCTTTGTTTCTTGTACTCATTGTCTGTGGGACGTTGTCGGAATTCTCCTAGGACGTGCCGTTCGGTCGGTTAGGTCCCGTGTTTTCGGGGCTTTAGGCGGGAGTGTGAAGGGGCGTGAGCCTACTCTCGGTATATGTATCAAATAATTACGACAAGCAATGCTCGAGCGCATTGCTAATACTCTTTGAGTGCTAGAACAATCATCTAGACCAACACGTCGCGCAGTCACGTTGGTGCGGGTGCGACGCCGATAGTTGAATTTCCAGGTAAATGGCTATGAGTGCAATTCATGAGCAGGCAATGACTCACGTGTATCAACAGATACTGCAACGACTGTCAGGTTTTTATTCCCGGGCAGAACGTACCGCGTTGCAGCTTTTGATCCAGCGTTTAATTGTCGCCGCCGGAGGCATCGAGCGGATTGGCGATTACCGTGTGTTGACGGTCCAGAATGGGAGCAGGGAAAGTTTTTATGTGCTGACCGCCTTGCGGGCCGCGCAGCTGAGCATCGCGGGGCGACATCCGGTGACCTTCACCTTGCGCGTCGCCACGCCACGCCTGAGCGAAACTACCCAGGCGACGCTGGAAAACATCCACCGCTGCTACAGCGCGTTGTTTGTCTACGATGATCCCCGGGTCGAATTGCTGATGGCCGATAACCGCGAGGTATTGCCGTTCAATCACCGGCAGCCCCTGTCGGTGGCGGGGCACGAAGCCAATCGCATGGACCTGCTGGTCCTGGGGCACCTTCGCGCGGTCGACAGCCCCTTGGAGATTGGGGACGACGGCTACCTGGCGATGGCCGAATTCTATCGGCACATGGCCCGCTGGGAGTCGGGCGTGGATTCGTTGGTCAGCAGCGATACACCACGCCAGCAAAAACAATTCATATCGGGCCTTCGCCGCGCGACTCGCAAGATCGGCCTGCTGACCGAGCACGCCTGCGGTTTCGACAACCTCTTTGCCCACCTCGACGCCCTGGGCGGTGGTGTCTACCGGCATTTCTATGGGCCGGAGCGCCTCGATGCCTGGAAGCCCGAGGGTCACTTCGAGGCCTGCCGGCGAGTGGGTCACGTCGGCATCGACGACCTGATCGTCGATCGTTCGGAGGGAACCAACTGGCCGCTCTTCAACGAGTTCCTGCGGGTGCAGACTGAGGGGCTTGTGCCATCGGCGCCCGAAAACGAATACCTCAGTCCGCTGCTGTCGGCCCATTTGCACGGCCTGCAGGCCTGCTACCTGCACGGACGCAGCTATGAAACCGGCTACGGCGACTACGCGCAGCGGGCGATCATGATCATGCACCGCAAGCAATTGCCGGAACACGTCTGCGAACAGGCTCGGGCGCTGTTCGGCTCGCCGTCGTCGATTCCCGAGCGTCGTGCCTACGCCGCCCTTGAAGCGCAAAAGATCCTGGGGCTCAGCGAAACGCAACTGGTGTGCATGCTGTTCGCGCCCTTCGTGGGACAGGGCACGGGCCTGGAGCATTTCCTGCGTTGCTGCCATCCCGGCATGCTGGTGGCAATGCCGGACCTGCACAAGGCCATGCAGGGCGCGACCGTCGCCGATCAGGTAGCGCAGTGGATGGTCGATGTCAGCGGCTTGCCCATCGACATCCTTGGCAAGCTGTACCGGGCGAGTGTCTCACTGCCGGAACAAGCGGAAAGCGCCCCGGGCGCCGATCCGCAGCAGGCCAATGACGGCGTTGACGCTGCAGAAGGCGGATCGGCTGCCGATGGGTTGCACGAACGCTCGGCAAGGCATTGAGGAACGAGGTTTGACGGACTCATCTACCTCGTCCCCAGTCCTTGTACCCGGCGTTGCGACTGAGCTGACTGCGACCCGCTGTCCTGGCCTGAGCCGATGAAAAATTGCCGGGAGACAGACTTCGCCTATCAGGCGGTTTATCGCTACCTGACCACGCTGATCAACGAGCTGGAGGTTGATGCGCGGGTTCGCCTGCCGTCGCTGCGGCAACTGGCCGAGCGTCTGAACGTGTCGATATCGACCATTCAGTACGCGTATTCGCTGCTGGAAAAGGAAGGGCGGGTCTATTCGATCGCCAAGTCCGGTTACTACGCGCTGCCCGTGCCCAGCATGGCCACCCTGGACGGCGGTGACGATTTACTCGAGACCCTGTACGTCAATGCCCGACGACCAGGCATGCAGGTGCTCAGTGCGGACGAACCGGCGTCGATGCAGCCACTGGACAGCCCGCTGTTGCTGCTTGAGCGCGAATTGCTGCGCCAGTACCCACGTTCCTCGCAGACGCCTTCGCAACCCTGGGGCGAGCTGGAGCTTCGCACCGCGCTGGCCGCCCGCTACACGTCTTCGCCGGCCCGCTGCTGGAATGCCGATGACGTCTACATTGGCGCCGACCTGCGGGGCGTCTTGGAAATCCTGATCGCGGTGCTGGCACTCAGGGGCGCCGCGGTGCTGATCGAATCACCCTGCGATTGGGCAGTGTTGCGCCTGCTGCAGGCGGCGGAGGTCAACGTCATCGAGCTGCCACTGCTGGCCGGAGGAGAACTCAATGTCGAGCAACTGGAACAACTGCTGGTGAACGAAACGGTACGGCTGGTGGTGCTGTCGTCGGTCTTGAACATGCCGAGGGGAACGCTGGTTCCTGAAGAGAACCGTCGGGCCATCGCGCATCTGCTGGAGCGGCACGGCATTTGGGTGCTGGAGAACGACAGCCATACAGACCTGGCGTTCGAGGCAAGGATGACGCCTTTCCGAGACTTGCTCGACCCGGACCGGCTGATCGTCTATTCGACGTTCGAGAAAACCATCGGTCCAGAGGCGCCTTATGGCTACGTGCTGTCGCGCCAGTTGACCCTGCACCTGCAGCGACATTTCCTGCTGCGTGCGTTTCGCTTGTCGCCGATCCGCCAGAAAGCCATTGCCCGGCTGTACAGCAACGGTCGGATTGACCAACACTTGCTGGTGTTGCGGCGCCTGCTGCGCGAAAGCGCGGTTTCGACTACGCAATTGCTGCGCGAGCGGCTAGGGGATAGCCTGCAATGGGCAGAACCTCAAGGTGGCGCGACGATCTGGATGCAGTCGACGCGACGGGTTGACTTGCGTCGGGTTTTCCATCGGTTGCTTGCCCAGCGAATCGTCATCGCGCCGGGGGAGTTGTTCAGCCTCCAGGGCCTGTATGCACAACATATGCGCCTGACCCACGCCCTGAACGGGCCGCAGGACATGGACGCTGCGCTCTGCGCGCTGGCCGACGCCTTGAGGCTCGAACAATCGTAATCGGCGGCAATGGATCGAACCCATCGCGCCATGGTCGAACTGTCAGTAAACTGCATCCCATTTACCGAGCCACTCCACTCAGAGGTTTTGCATGACAGTCAGTCCATTTGCGGGCAAGCCGGCACCGGCAGAGTTGTTGATCGATATCCCGCGACTGGTGACGGCCTACTACACCGGCCGACCCGATGCCTCGGTTGCAACCCAGCGTGTGGCTTTTGGCACCTCCGGGCACCGTGGCAGCTCCTTCGACCTGGGCTTCAACGAGTGGCACGTGTTGGCCATCAGCCAGGCGATCTGCCTGTACCGCGAAGCCCAGGGCATCAACGGGCCACTGTTCGTCGGTATCGACACCCACGCGCTGTCGACCCCGGCGGGAGCCAGCGCGCTGGAAGTATTCGCGGCCAACGGCGTCACCGTCATGATCGCCGAGGGTGATGAATACACCCCGACACCAGCGGTTTCCCACGCCATTCTCTGCTACAACCGTGGCCGCACCTCGGGCCTGGCGGACGGCATCGTCATCACGCCGTCCCACAACCCACCGCAAAGCGGCGGCTACAAGTACAACCCTACCAACGGTGGCCCGGCCGATACCCACATCACCAAATGGATCGAAGCCAAGGCCAACGAACTGCTGGCCAACCAGCTCGCCGGCGTCAAGCGCGTCAGCTACGAGCAAGCCCTGAAGGCCGACACCACCCACCGTCACGACTACGTCAACACCTACGTGGCGGACTTGATCAATGTCATCGATTTCGATGCCATCCGCACCGCCGGGCTGCACTTGGGCGTCGATCCGTTGGGTGGCGCAGGCGTGCGCTACTGGCCGGCCATTGCCGAGCATTACCGCCTGGACCTGGAAGTGGTGAACACCCACGTGGATTCCACCTTCCGTTTCATGACAGTGGACTGGGACGGGCAGATCCGCATGGACCCGTCCTCCAGCCATGCGATGCAAGGCTTGATTGGTCTGAAGGACCGCTTCGACGTGGCCTTTGCCTGCGACCCGGACCATGATCGCCATGGCATCGTGACGCCGTCTGGCGGCCTGTTGGCGCCGAACAACTACCTGGCGGTCTCCATCGACTACCTGTTCCAGAATCGCCCGCAATGGCGCGCCGATGCCGCCGTGGGCAAGACCGTGGTCAGCAGCGGCCTGATCGATCGCGTGGCCAAGCGCCTGGGTCGCCGCCTCTATGAAGTGCCGGTGGGCTTCAAGTGGTTTGCCGACGGCCTGTTCGATGGTTCCCTGGGCTTTGGTGGTGAAGAAAGCGCCGGTGCTTCGTTCCTGCGCAAGGACGGCGGCGTCTGGAGTACCGACAAGGACGGCCTGATCCCGGCGCTGTTGGCAGCTGAAATGACGGCGCGCACCGGTCGCGACCCGAGCCAGGCCTACCGCGCGTTGACTGACGAGCTGGGCGAACCGTTCTCGGTACGCGTCGATGCCAAGGCCAGCCCGCAACAGAAGGCGCTATTGAGCAAGCTGTCGCTCGATCAGGTGACGTCTACCGAGCTGGCCGGGGAGAAGATCCAGCACATCCTCAGCCACGCGCCGGGCAATGACCAGGCCATTGGCGGCCTGAAGGTCATGACCGAAAACGGCTGGTTTGCGGCACGCCCGTCCGGTACCGAGGATATCTACAAGATCTACGCCGAAAGCTTCATTGGCGACGCGCACCTCAAGCAATTGGTGGCTGAGGCGCAAACGTTGGTGGATGGGGCTATCGCCAGCAAATGACTCGGTTGGCAAGCCTTGTCCCAACCTGTTGCTAGGGGGATTTATGTGGGAGCAAGGCTTGCCCGCGATCCAGGCGATGCGGTCTTTAACGTGAGGCCCGTTTCGCGAGCAAGCTTTGCTCCCACACAAATTCCTCTCACCACAAGACCAATCAAGCCAGGTCGACGAGCACGATTTCGCTGTCTTCAATGGCGGTCACCCGCAATATCTGCTCATCTTCAATCGCAACACCGTCTCGAGCTTGTGCACGCAACCCATTGATTTCTATCAATCCTGTGGCCGGCACAAGATAAGCTCGACGTGCGGTATCCAGCCGATACTCCGCACTTTCACCCGCCTTGAGATTGGCCGCTACCAGTCGTGCGTCGGCGCGAATGCGCAGGCTTTGGTCATCGCCGGCCTTGCCGCTGGCCAACGTCACGAAGCCTTCGCGCGAGTCCTTGGGAAACGGTTTGGCGCCCCATGACGGTGCCAGGCCTTCTTCGTTGGGGATGATCCATATCTGGAAAATGCGGGTGGCCGTCGATTCCAGGTTGTATTCGCTATGGGCAATCCCGGTGCCCGCGCTCATGACCTGTACATCACCGGCCTCCGTGCGGCCCTTGTTACCCAGATTGTCCTGGTGGCTGATCGCGCCTTCGCGCACATAGGTGATGATTTCCATGTCCCGGTGCGGGTGTTGGGGAAAACCGCTGCCAGGGGCGATAACATCATCGTTCCAGACCCGCAAGTTGCCCCAGTTCATGCGCCGTGGGTCGTAATATTCGGCGAACGAAAAATGATGGTGGGCATCCAGCCAACCGTGGTTGGCGGCGCCCAAGGTGGCGAAGGGCCTGAGTTCGAGCATGTTCGTGTCCTTTTCGCTGAGCAGCGAAAGCGATGGTTGATGGGGCTATTTTCACCAAGGAACACATCGATAAAAAGCGTAAAAAACGCGTCAAAGCTATCGTGTATTTAGATATAAAACCGCGAGCCAACTTTCACTTCATCGCCTAAACCCATGACTTAAAAGCTTTTGGGTGGAACCCGGCGGCAAATAAAGACACCATAGCCGTCATGGTTCATGAACACCGGAGTCCCCAGCGTGGCGCAACACACTCCCGATCTTCCCCCCGAGCTTTTATCCCTGGCCCAGATGCCGTTGTTCAAGCGCCTGGCCGCCCGGTTCTTTGGCCATGGCCTGACACGCCTGCGAGCCCAGCATCGCGCCTCCTGGTTGCATGGCCAGGCCGACGGTTTCCGCAGCGGTCATACCGCCGGTTTTGACTATGGCTACAAGGAAGGCCGGGCCGAAGGGTTTGAGGAGGGCCGTCAGGTCCTGCTGATCCGTGATTCGCGCAGCACGGAGCATCCGGCACCGCAGGTCGATGATCTGCTGTTCGATGACTGGCGCCTGCCGCTGACCGCTGAGCTGAAGAAACGCATCAAGGCAGATGTCGGCCGATTGCTGCCGGTCCATGCACAACCCAGTGCCGCGCAATGGAAGATGATTTTCAGCGACACGCCGTCGACCTCGGTGGTCGCCGGGGCCGGGGCGGGCAAGTCCACCACCCTGGTGCTGCGCATTGTGCTGTTGTCCCATTACCTGGGTTTCGAACTGGACTCGATGACCGTGGTGACGTTTACCCGGGAATCGCGCAAGGATTTCATCCAGAAACTGATCGAAGTGTTTGCCCTGTGGGGGCGAACCGTCAGCCTCAAGGAAGCCCGTGACCTGGTGCGGACATTCCATTCGCGCATCTTGCCCATGGTCCGCAGCTTGCCCGGGTTCGAACGGCTCCAGGCGTTCGAGACCCTGAGTCATCGCGCCGAAGCGGGTGACGATGATGCCCGGGGCAATCCCTTTGATTTGCGCATCAACGACGCCCAGCGCCAGCAACTCAACGCCTGTTATCACAACCTTTACCAGCGTGACGCGCGTTTCCGTGAGCTGATCCTGCCGTTGTCCCGTCACGCGCTGCAGCTCAAGGAGCTGGAACGCGATCACCCGGATGTGCAAAAGCGCGTCGCCGTGACCGAGCTGGCGGCCCAGCGCGACGAAGAGTTGTGCGATGCCGTCGAAGACCTTTGGTTTCGCGCCGGTGCCTGGCCGATCAAGGGTATCGAGCCGAAACGACAAACGTTCGAAATCAATGGTTCGACATTCCACTGTCATGGCTACGCACCTTCCCTGGATGCCTGGGTGATACTGGGGTTCGATCCACGGGAAGACGCCCGGCTCAGTCGTCCGGGCGCCAAGTTGAGCATCCGCGCGGAATGGGCGGTAAAGCGCACCTTGTTTCAAGCTTTTTGCCGTAAGCCACTGATCTGGCTGGAAAGTTATGAGGCGTCAAAACGTGTATTGGCGTCAATGGCCGGCGATGCCAGCGCCGGGCCTGGGTTCGACTACAAGGTCAAGGGTGAGCTGGGTTCAGCGCCATTGCTGGACTGCTTTGTCGCGGCGGCAGGCTTTATCGAGAACCTGGGCCTGGACGTCCCGGATGCCGTGGGTCGGATGACCTTTGCCCAGGATGATCCCGATCGGTATTTCTTCGAGGCGCTGAGTCGCTACTGGCGGGCATTCGAAGACCATCTGCTCGACCAATCGCCGCCGGTCATGACCTACAACCGCATGTTTGCGCTGTTCAGCGAGCACTCGCCGGAAAATTTCAAGTTGCTGGGGGATGCGTTGCTCAGGCCGCTTTCGCACCTGATGGTCGACGAATTCCAGGACGTGTCGCCGCAGATCGTCTCCTGGCTGCGCGCCAGTCTTCGGGAAATACGCAGCCGTGGTCCCGCGATGCACGTGGGGCGCGGCGCCCAGCGCTCTTCATTGTTGTGTGTAGGGGACGACTGGCAATCGATCTATGGCTGGCGCGGCAGCTCGCCGAGCTACTTCATGGCATTCAACAAGCAATTCCCGTCGCCGACGACGACCCGGGTCATGCTCACTGACAACTACCGCAGCCATCAACACATCATCGATGCGGCCGAGCATATTGTTCGCGCCGCTGCGGCTATCCCAGGCAAGAAGGCCAAGGCCAGTGGCGTGCCTCGCTCGCTGAGCCCGGTCAATGTGTTGGATCGAGACGACGAAGGGTTGGCGCGGCGACTGGATGAGCATTACCGCAAGGGCGATTCGATTTTGATGTTGTATCGAAAAAGTAGCGATAAGTTATTGATAGAAAAGTATATTGAGCCAACAGTTAATGTTGATTCTAGCTTGCCGTACGACGCGCGACGGCTCAGGCAAATGACCTACCACAGTGCCAAGGGGCTCCAGGCCGACGCGGTGTTCCTGCTGGGCGACTGCCAGCACCTGAGCAGTTCGCCCTACAAGAACCAGGTCTATCGAATGGCCGGGCTTGGCCAGGACGGTGACGCCGAACCTTACGACTCGGCGCAAAAGGACGAAATCCTGCGTCTGGCGTATGTGGGCATCACGCGTGCGGTGCAGCACTGTTACTGGTACGTCGACGGCCAGGACGGCCAGGCGGCCAATGGGCCCAAGGCCTCGGATCGTATTGCCACGGATAAGCCCTTTTTTGCTGACCATCGCCGTGTTCGTAAAGGATAAGGCTTGGCGTGTCTATCCGTTGCAACGGTAACCCTGTGGGAGCGAGCTTGCTCGCGAAGGCGATGTAACAGTCGACGAAGGTGTTGAATATGCTGGCCTCTTCGCGAGCAAGCTCGCTCCCACAGGGGGAATACGTTCTTACGCCATCGGCGGCAACCGCCGCTTGACGGGCGTCTTCTTGACGATGGCCGTATTGGTCTCGGCGTGGACATTGAGTTTGTCCAGCAAGGTATCCAGCTGTTCCATCGAGCGCACGTGCAGGCGGGCGATGAAGCAGTCGTCGCCGGTTACCTTGTCGCATTCGGTGAATTCGGCGATGGCCTGGATCTGCCGCTCCACTTCCTGCAACTGCCCCGGCAGCGGGCGGATACGCACGATGGCCTGGAGTTGATAGCCGAAACACTTGGGGTCCACCTCAACGGTGTAGCCCCTGAGCACGCCACGTTCTTCGAGCCGGCGAAGGCGCTCGGCGACGCTGGGGGAGGACAGGCCACTGAGGTTTGCCAGGGCCTTGAGGGAGCGTCGGGAATCTTCCATCAGGGCACTGATGAGGATCTGGTCAATATCGTCAGTCATTTCAACTCCATTAGGCGAATGTTTGAAGTTGCCTTGATAAAAAAGGTGAAAGTCGAGTTTAGCCTTTTTCAAACCATGGAGAAGCCCTCCGTCGGCTCGGCATACTGTGCCCACTTGCTGAAGGAGCCTGAAGATGGACAAGACCCTACGCCGCGGTTCGCTGGAAATGACTGCCGCCATGCTGATCTCCGGAACCATTGGTTGGTTCGTGCTGGTTTCCGGCCTGCCGGTGCTGGATGTGGTGTTCTGGCGCTGCGTGTTCGGCGCCGTGACCTTGCTGCTGATCTGCGCTGGTTTCGGCTTTTTGCGCCCCGGTATCCTCACCCGTACCACGTTCCTGCTGGCGGTCCTCAGCGGTGTGGCGATCGTCGGTAACTGGGTACTGTTGTTTGCCTCTTATTCCCGCGCCTCGATTGCCATCGGCACGGCGGTGTACAACGTCCAGCCGTTCATGTTGGTGGGGCTGGCGGCGCTGTTCCTGGGGGAAAAAATCACCGCGCAGAAACTGTTCTGGCTGGCGGTGTCGTTTCTCGGAATGCTGGCCATCGTCAGTGCCCATGGTGAGCAAGGGCAGGGTGGTGGCGACTATCTGTTGGGCATCGCCTTGGCGCTGGGCGCCGCGTTGCTGTACGCCATCGCGGCCTTGATCATCAAGCGCCTGACCGGCACGCCACCTCATCTGATCGCGCTGATCCAGGTCAGCACCGGCGTGTTGCTGTTGGCGCCCTGGGCGAACTTCTCGGCGTTGCCGCAACACGCCCAGGCCTGGGCCAGCCTGTTGACCCTGGGTGTGATGCACACCGGCGTGATGTACGTGTTGCTGTACAGCGCTATACAACGGTTGCCGACCGCGTTGACCGGGGCGCTGTCGTTCATCTATCCGATTGCGGCGATCTTCGTCGACTGGTTTGCCTTCGGCCATCGCCTGGAGCCGCTGCAATGGCTAGGCGTGGCGGCGATCCTGCTGGCGGCTGCCGGCATGCAACAGGGCTGGGGCATCAAGTCGCGGCGCCCAGCCCTGTCGTAGCCCACCGTTCGGGCGTGGATCAGAAGATGTAATCAGTGGTCAGGAAGTTGGAATCTCGCTCACGGATAATGTCGCTGATCAACGCCTTGTTGTTGTCCTGGAACTTGGTTGCCACCAGCGTGCGGATGGAAAAGGTGCGCAGCGCATCGTGGACCGACAAGGTGCCCTCGGCCGAATTCTTCCGGCCATTGAACGGGAACGTGTCCGGGCCACGTTGGCACTGGGCGTTGATGTTGATGCGTCCGACCTGGTTGGCGAAGGTGTCTACCAGTTTGCCGACTTGTGCCGGGTTGGTGCCGAAAATGCTGAGTTGCTGGCCGAAGTCGGACTCCAGTACGTAGTCGATTACGGTATTGAGGTCGCGGTACGGCACGATGGGCACGACCGGGCCGAACTGTTCCTCATGGTAGACCCGCATCGCCGTGTTCACCGGGTACAGCACCGCCGGGTAGAAAAACGAGCTTCGCGATTCGCCGCCGTGGGCATTCTTCACTTCTGCACCCTTGGCCAGTGCATCGGCGACCAGCGAATGCAAGTAATCGACTTTGCTCGCTTCGGGCAGCGGCGTCAGCGCCACACCGTCCTCCCAGGGCATGCCGGGTTTCAGGGTGGCGAGCCTGGCGTTGAACTTCTCGATGAACGCCGGCGCCACATCCTCATGGACAAACAGGATTTTCAGCGCCGTGCAGCGCTGGCCATTGAATGACAGCGAACCGGTCAGCGCCTCGTTGACCGCGTTGTCCAGGTCGACGTCTGGCAGCACCAGCCCGGGGTTCTTCGCATCCAGCCCCAGGGCGGCACGCAAGCGGTGTGGCCGCGGATGAAGCTTCTTCAGGTCACTGGCCGCCTTGTTGGTGCCGATAAAGGCGAAGATGTCGATCTTGCCGCTGGCCATCAGCGCGCTGACAGTCTCGCGGCCGCTGCCGTAGATTACGTTGATCACGCCTGCCGGGAAGCTGTCGCGGAAGGCTTCGAGCAACGGCCGCACCAGCAGGACGCCGAGCTTGGCCGGCTTGAACACCACGGTGTTGCCCATGATCAAGGCCGGGATCAGCGTGGTGAAGGTTTCGTTCAGCGGGTAGTTGTAGGGGCCCATGCACAAGGCCACGCCCAGGGGCACGCGGCGGATCTGCCCGAGGGTGTCCTGTTCCAGCTCGAAACGGCTGGAGCGCCGGTCCAGTTCCTTGAGGGCGTTGATGGTGTCGACGATGTAGTCGCAGGTGCGGTCGAATTCCTTCTGGGAGTCCTTGAGGTTCTTGCCGATTTCCCACATCAGCAACTTGACCACGGCCTCGCGTTGCTCGCGCATGCGCGCCAGGAAGGTTTCCACGTGGCGGATGCGCTCGGCGACGCGCATCGTGGGCCACTGGCCCTGGCCGCGATCGTAAGCCCGCACGGCAGCGTCCAGGGCGGTGAGGGCGGTTTCGGCGTCCAGCAGCGGTGTGCTGCCGAGAATCACTTGCTCATCGCCCAGTTCACCGGTCAGGTAAACGGGGCTGCGGACGACGGCCAATGGCCCTTGCCAGGTTTTCAGGACGCCGTCGACCAGGTATTCGCGCTGTTCGATCCGGCCTTCGAGGCGGTAGGCCTGCGGGATGTCGGCGGCACCGGGAAAAAGGTTGGCGAGGAAGGGGTCGGTGGTCATGTCGTTACTCCATCAATGAAATGAGCCAGGGGCAGACGGCTTGCAGGTATAAATCGCTTTTAGCGTTATACGCCTTAATGGAGGTGTTTTTTAAGTGGCGGCAGATTGCTTGCGCCGTGTTTATGTAGGCGTTGTGTAGGAGCTGACGAGTGCAGCGAGGCTGCGATCTTTCCCCAGACACTTGAGTCCCAAGCGAAAGATCAAAAGATCGCAGCCTTCGACAGCTCCTACACACGCGGGGGCTATCGATTACAGAAGTGGCATTACCAGCGCATCCGCACCCCCATGCTGGTAATGATGCCGTTGAGGTCGTTGTCGTCGACGTCACTGCTGTAGTCGGCGCTGACATACAGGCTTACCGCCGGCGTGACCCGGGCCACCAGGCCCAGGCCGACTTCGACGGTGGAGGACTTTCGGCTGCTGCTGATCTTGTCGACCTTATCCAGGGACACGGTGCCGGCGTTCTGGACCGTGTGCCACAGGTTGGTTCGCACGTAAGGCTCCATGCCGAGACCGTTGACTTGGTAATTGCCTTTGAGTCGTGCGCCGACGCGGCCGCTCCAGCTGTTCAGTTCATTGCCGGTGCCGCTTTCGGCATTCGGTGTGTCGAGGGTGATGCGTTGGTTGATCAACTGCGCCTGGGGTTCGACGACCCAGTGGGTCCCGATGCCAATCGGAAAGCCGCCTTCGACCGACAGTGTCACCGCATTGCCTTCGGTGGCCTGGCGCTGGCCTTGTTCGGTGCGGCTGTAGCCATTTACCCGGCCGCCGCTGGCGCTCAAGTCCACGTGCCAGCCGGCGGGGCTGGTCAGGCTCCAATAGGCGCCGAGGCTCGAGCCTTTCAGGTTCAGGGCGTCTTTGCCCGGTTCGGCCATCGCAGGCGTCACTAGCAGGCCACTGCCCGTTGAAATGATCTGGTTTTGCCCGCTGATCAGGCCCACGCGCTGGGTATGGCCGCTGTCGTTGCGCAATGTGAACAGGGCAGAGCTCTTGCCGGAGGCAGGGTCGCTGCCGATGGTTGCGGTATTGCTGTTGCTGGACTGTGCTCGGCCATACCAGGGCTGTGTTGTTTCTTCGTCAGGCCAGGCCTGTACCTCCATGGAGGAAAGCAGCAACAACGAAGTAGAAAGGGTGTGGAAGGTGATGGAGATCTCTTGCGGACGGAGGGAAGTTTTCATGGGGGTCTGCCTTGCAATCGCATGCATTTCTCGCTTTTTGGCGTCTCTCCTACCCCGAATGAGGGGCGACCGAATGGATTGAGGCAAGCCTCTGGCGGCCCGTCTTGGCGGGTTCCAGAGGCCTGCCCCTGACTGTATTTCCGGGGGTAGTACGGTGTAGTCAAGAAGACCGATGGCGGCGCGTCAAGAAAATGAACGATGAATGGCAAGATGAAATCAGCGTCAATAAGACGCTGATTTAAATTGGTTATTAAGGACTGTGTTTGGGCGTCAAATCATCGTCGCAGAGGCTGCCTACCAACTGATCCGTACACCGAGATTGCCCGCCACACTGCGTTGCTGGCTGCTGTCGAGGTTGGTGCTGTAGTCCGCTCCGGCGTATACGCTGACCGTAGGTGCCAGGCTCACGATGACGCCGACACCCAGGTCGCCGGTGGACGCGCGTTGCTGGGTCTCGACCCGCTCAGTGTCGTCGAACGTTACCGTATCGGTGCCGGAAAACGTGTGCCAGAGGTTGGCGCGCAGATACGGTTCCACGGGCATGCCGCTGACCTGGTAGCGGCCCTTGAGGCGAGCGCCGAGGCGGCCGGTCCAGGCACTGTCGGAATCGAACTCGACCCTTGAGACCCCATCGTCCTGCGTGTCCAGGGAGACCTTCTGGTGGATGATCTGCACCTGGGGTTCCAGGACCCAGTCGGTGGCCACCGCGAAGGGGTAACCGGCTTCCGCCGACAGGGTCAGGGCGTGCCCGCGATTATCGATTTTCAGCCCGCGTTCGGAGCGGTTGTCGCCGTCCAGTCGCGTGCCCATCACCACGGCGTCGACGTAGCCGCCAGAGGGGGCGGTGAGCGTCCAGTAGAGCCCATAGCTGTCGCCGTTGAGTTCTATCTTGCCGGCGCGTCGGCCTTTGAAACCCAGGTTGAAACCATCGACGTCGCCGTTCAATTCGGTATGGCCGACGAAGAAACCGATGCGTTGGGTCTGTCCACTGGACAGCGGCGAGCTGTACAGATCATTGCCCACCTGGAAACCCTTGATCGATCCGTCGAACCGCGGCGTCACCGTGCCGGCCCAGGTTTGATCCAGGTCCTTGCCATAGACCCGGCCCCAGCCTGCACCGAACGCGCCGTTTTCAGTGAGCAGGCGCTGGTCGCCCTGGCGGTCATGGAAAGTGCCCAGGGCCATCAGGGTCAGTTGTGCCGCCGCCGGGGGCAATACCGACCAGGTTGGTACTTCCGGCCGGTACAGCGGGATGGGCGCCGCGCCGGGTACTGCGGCCGGCAGCACGGGCAACGTCGGGCTGGGCGCTGCTACCGGTCCGGCGACCAAGGTGGAGCTCAGGTACCAGCTGTTTTCATTGCCGGGCGCGCCGCCCCTGAACAGGCGGTAATCGAACGCGCCGGCCGAGACCGCTTGCGCTAGCGAAAAGGCGCCGCTATCACTGACCGCGCCGCCTTGGGCCTGGACCACTTCGATGCCACCCTGGGTCGTTTGTGCGCCCGTGCCGCCCAGGTTCGTGACCGTGATGGCGGTACTGCCTGTGAGTGTCCCGCCATTGACCACCAGCTTGTCACTGGGGGAGTTGTCGGCGCCAAGTACCGTTTGCAGGTGCAACTGGCCGTTATTGCCGACGTAGTTGCCCTGGACGGTGAGGGTGTCGTTGGTGCGGGTGTTGCCCTGTGCGAGGTCCACCACGCCAGCGTTGTTGAGCGTCGCCAACTGACCGGCAGTAAAAGGGGCAATGACGCCTTGGGTCGACGTTAGCGTGCTGCCGGAGTCTATGTTGAGCGTCCCGGTGGCGGTGGCGCTGTCACCCACGGTCAGAGTGTCGTCAAGGTCCAGTTGCGAGCCTTGGGTGAGGTTGACTGTTTCCCAATTGAGGTAGCGAGCGCCGGTGCTGGAGGTGCTGCCACTGAACGTCAACGCGTCCTGGCCCAATCCACCGTCCACGCTGGGTGTAGTAGCGAGGAGGGTTTCATCGAGGTTGCTCAATAACGCGGTGTCGCTACCGTCGCCCATCAGGACGGCCGAATGAATGAGTCCGCCGCTCCACTGAAACTGGTCATCGCCCGCGCTGGCCCGGACCTCGCCGAGAATCTCACCACCGCTGACGGTGATGCTGTCGTTGCCGCCGCTGACACTGACATTGCCGCCGATGCGTCCTGCGGAGAGGATGATGGTGTCCTGGCCGAAACCGGTCACCAGGTTGCCGATGATATTTCCGCCGGACATATCGAAAACGTTGTCATCGAGTTTCATGTCGACGCGGCCGATAGTGCCGCCGGTCATCTTCGCGATGTCGCCGTCTTCGAACGCATCGACGATGGTCCCGCCGGTCATCAGGAACGTATCGAGGCCGTCCCCCTGGGCCAGGGACAGGATCCGGCCGCCATTCATGACGAAGTCGTCGGCTTCCGAGCCTTGCTCGACATCACCGTCAATCACGCCGTTGGCATTGATCACGATGCGGTCGACGCCGGTACCGAATGTGACGTCGCCGCTAATGAGACCACTGCCGTTGGCGGGCATTGTCAGGCTGTTGTTCCCCGAAAGGTCCGTCAGCCCGGGGCTGGTGCCGCTGTCGCAGACATAAACGTCATCGCCTGCGGTTGGCGTCAGCGTGCAAGCGGCCATGGCGGCCGGGACGGGTAACAGGAAGGGGGCTGATATCCACACAGCGTTGAACAGCCGATTGAATCCTCTATCGTGCCGAATCATGTGCTATCCCTCTGCATCGGCATTTTGCAAATGCCGGTTTCAGCATCGGTTGCACGACAGATGGCACACAGGGCCTGGCAACGCTCGCTGTATGGGATGGCACCCTAGCAATGAAAAGCCGGCGTCGCTACTGTCAGAACTTACAGGTCGATGCGCAGAACGAGCAGAAAAGGCCCGCCCTACAAATGCACTTCCACCGAAAGCGGCAGGTGGTCGCTCAGGTGCGTCCAGGGTTTGTTGCCCAGGATTTGCGGGGCGTGGCTGCTGGCGTTGCGCAGGTAAATACGGTCCAGGCGCAACAGTGGGAAGCGGGCCGGGTAGGTCCTGGCGGGACGACCGTGGTGGTGCTCGAAGGCTTCATGCAGATAGCCACGGCGGGCGAGGGCGAGGTTGCCACGCAGTTGCCAGTCGTTGAAGTCGCCGGCGATGATCACCGGGGCATCCTCGGGCAGCGAATCGAGCAGTTGGCAGAGCAGTTTGAGCTGTAATTGGCGATGGCTTTCCAGAAGGCTCAGGTGCACGCAGATCCCATGGACAGCGGCGTGCCCGGGCACATCCAGCACACAGTGCAGCAACCCGCGCCGCTCCGGGCCGGTGATGGACACATCGAGATTGCGGAACTGGCGGATCGGGTATTTGGAGAGCAGCGCGTTGCCATGGTGGCCATCGGGGTAGACCGCATTGCGGCCGTAGGCGAAGTCGCTCCACATGCTGTCGGCGAGGAATTCGTACTGGGAGGTCTGGGGCCAGTTGTTGTAGCGTGACGCGTGTCGGTCATGTTCGCCCAGCACCTCTTGCAGGAACACCAGGTCGGCACCGGTACTGCGCACCGCTTCGCGCAATTCGGGCAGGATGAAGCGACGGTTGAGGGCGGTGAAACCCTTATGGGTATTGACCGTCAGGATCCGCAGCCGATGAACCGCCGCCGGCAGTTCCGATGGCATTGGTCCGACGGCCCGCCAATCGGGATCTTGAGTCACGTTCCCTCCTGAATCAGACGTACCTGTTCATGCGACTGACCCAAGGCGCCGACAGTTCCGGGTTTTTCATGTCCTTGCCGGTCGCCATCGCGAGCAAGCTCGCTCCCACAGAGTTCGGTGGCGCACACAGACATTGCATCCCTGCGCAGGCCTACTGTGGGAGCGAGCTTGCTCGCGATAGCGGTGTATCTGAACCACCGCCATCACAGGCAGGTGTTCAGATGAAGACAATCTCATACGGCAGCCCCATCCGATCCAGGATGACCCGGGGCACCAGCGGGGCGATGCCGCTCGCCGGTTCGCCGTTGAGTTGGCTGACGTAGGCATGCATGGCGTGACGCTTGCGGGCGGTAGTCCAGACATCCAGGCGCAGTTTGCGGGCCCGGTGCCAGGGGATCTTATTTTGCTCGCGGACCGGCCAGTGCCAGGCCCACACCGGCAGTTCGTTGAACGCCACCCCGATCCTGTCGGCGGCCAGGGCCCCGGCGCGCCCGACGGTGTCGTGGTCGCTGTCGCCATCCTGGCGCCAGGTGCTGAACACCACGTCACCGGGGCGCAGATGACGTGCAATAAAGTCGGTGAGCTCGGCCTCGTGTTCGGCCAGGGTCCTTTCCGGGAAACCGCCGCGCACCCATTGCAGGCCATGGGTGGCTATGCCCAGGCGATGCAGGGCGTCCACGCTTTCCTGCGGGTGAGGGCGGTGTGTACGCAGGCGCTCATCGGTCCACAACGGTGAACCGGGGTGGATCAGGGCTCCATCGGAGACCGAGATCAGCAGCATGGGTTGATCCAGGTTGTTCAGCAACTGCAGCAATCCGCCACAGGCGCCGATCTCATCGCCCGGATGCGGGGAAAGGATGACGGCGCGGGCGCCGGCGGGAATGAGCGTCTGGGTACTGATGATCGGGATATCGGCCAGTTGCGCAGCACTGTTCCAGATTTGCGGGTGCTGCCGGCCTGGCAAGCGAGAGGCAGGTTTCATGAGAGACATCCTTGTTTGTATTCAATCTTTCAGCCATCTACCGGGCCTACTGTCCGATGACGCCCGCGTGGGTATGGCTGCGATTCACAGCGCTCCGAATCCTGGAGACTACCGCATGTGAAGTATTGACCATGTCGGCCGATTCGTCTCGCGAGATGTGTATCTGAACTGTATTTTTTTCTCCAAACTGGGCTGCGTGCATCGAAAAACCGCGTCCTTGCGGTCTCTCTGGCTGCTTACAACCGGTACTTCATTCCTCTTCTTCGCGTTGCAGCTCGAACAGCAGCAGCGAGCGCCCGGTGACGGAATATTCGGAATCGAAATCGAAGCGTTCTTGTCCACGAACGGTCGGCTGGTTGGTGTCGACCATGCAGGTCCAGAAACTGCCCTCGGGGACTTCCGGCAAGCGGAAGTTGACGATGTCATGGTGGGCGTTGACCACCAGCAGCAGCGTCGCATCGCCGCCCTTGCGTCGAATGCCGGTCTCCTGGGCGCGGCCGTCCATCAGCATGCCGAGGCAGCGACCATGGCTGTCCTGCCATTGCTCAATGGTCATTTCGCTGCCGTCCGGGGCCAGCCAGGTCACGTCCTTGACGCCGATGTCCTCGTTGTAGTTACCCACCAGGAACCGTCCGCGCCGCAGGATCGGGTAGGTCAGGCGCAACTTGATCAGGCGCTTGACGAACTTGAGCAGCGTCGCGCCATCCTCGCTCAGGTCCCAATTGACCCAGCCGATCTCGCTGTCCTGGCAATAGGCGTTGTTATTGCCATGCTGGGTACGGGCAAATTCGTCGCCAGCGACGATCATCGGCGTGCCTTGGGCCAGCAGCAGGGTGGCGAAGAAGTTGCGCATCTGTCGATGGCGCAGCGCGTTGATCTCTGGATCGTCCGTCGGGCCTTCGACGCCATGGTTCCAGGACAGGTTGTTATTGCTGCCGTCCTGGTTGTTCTCGTCGTTGGCCTCGTTGTGCTTGTCGTTGTACGACACCAGGTCATGCAAGGTGAAACCGTCATGGGCGGTGACGAAGTTCACCGAGGCGTACGGACGTCGGCCACGCTGGTTGAACATCTCGCCCGAGGCGGTCATTCGGCTAGCGAAATCGGCAAGCTGGCCGTCGTCGCCCTTCCAGAAGGCTCGCACCGTGTCGCGGAATTTGTCGTTCCACTCGACCCAGCCCGGCGGGAAGCGTCCCACCTGGTAGCCCCCGGGGCCGCAGTCCCAAGGCTCGGCGATCATTTTCACCTGGCGCAACACCGGGTCCTGGCGACAGGCCACGAGGAAGCTGTGGCGCTCGTCGAAGCCGTCATGGTAACGGCCCAGAATGGTCGCCAGGTCGAAGCGGAAGCCATCAACGTGCATCTCCGTGGCCCAATAACGCAGGGAGTCGGTGACCATTTGCAGCACGCAAGGATGGCTCAGGTCCAGGGTATTACCGGTGCCGGAATCGTTGATGTAGTAGCGTTTGTCGTCGGGCATGAGCCGGTAGTACGAGGCGTTATCGATGCCGCGCATGGACAGGGTGGGGCCCTGTTCGTTGCCTTCGGCGGTGTGGTTGTAAACCACGTCGAGGATGACCTCCAGGTTGGCCTCGTGCAGGTGGGCGACCATTTCCTTGAACTCGGCGATCTTGCCGCTGGCCAGGTAGCGTGGGTCCGGGGCAAAGAAGGCGATGCTGTTGTAACCCCAGTAGTTGGTCATGCCTTTGTGCAGTAAATGCTGGTCATTGACGAAGGCATGGATGGGCAGCAGTTCCACCGAAGAGACACCCAGCTTGCGGATATGCTCCAGCACATCGTCGACCATCAGCCCGGCGAACGTACCGCGCAGGTTCTCGGGCACCGAAGGGTGACGCATGGTGAGGCCGCGCACGTGGGTCTCATACAGGATGGTCTTGTCCCAGGGCACGCTGACGCGATGGTCGTGGCCCCAGGTGTGCGCCGGGTCGATGACCTTGCACTTGGGAACGAACGGGGCGCTGTCGCGCTCATCGAAACTGAGGTCGCCATCGGGATGGCCGATGGTGTAGCCGAAGAGGGCTTCGGACCACTTCAACTGGCCGACCAGTTGCTTGGCATACGGGTCGATCAGCAGCTTGTTCGGGTTGAAACGGTGACCGTTCGCCGGGTCGTATGCACCGTAGACGCGGTAGCCATAGATCAAGCCCGGGTGGGCATCCGGCAGATAGCCGTGGTAAATCTCGTCGGTGTACTCCGGCAGCTCGATGCGTTCGAGTTCGACTTCGCCGGCATCATCGAAGATGCACAGTTCGACCTTGGTGGCATTGGCTGAAAACAGCGCGAAATTGACCCCGAGGCCATCCCAGGTTGCACCCAGTGGAAAAGGCAGCCCTTCACGAATCCGCGAAGCCTCGATCACGGGCGGCGGCGTGTTTTTTTTTGGACGGGTCATAGTTGCTCCTGCAAAAGACAGACAGATTCAGCGATGCGGTTCACTTGGGTTGGGTGGCTCCACCCTTCACTTGTGGCGAGGGGGTTTAGCGAAACGTCGCACCGCCCCGCTATGTGGGACAAAGTTGCTTCTCTGTGGGAGCAAGGCTTGCCCGCGATGAAGTGATGCGCGCCTGTAGAAATCGAGGCGCCTGTTTCGCGAGCAAACTTTGCTCCCACCTGGCAAGGAGACCGATAGGGGGATGAATCAAACCGCCGGCGGCTTGCGTGTGGCCCGCGGCTTCTTGTCTGCGGTGGTCGCAGCCGCTTTGGCCGCAGGCTTGGCCTTGGGCGTGGTGGTTTTTGCGGCAGTCTTGGCCGTGGTGCTCTTGGCGGCAGCGGGCTTGGCGCCATCGGTTTTGCTGGCCGCTGATTTGCTCGCCGCCTTGGGTGGCTTGCTCGGCGCCAGCGCTTCGGCTTCGGCCAGTTTGCGCGCCATCTCCCAGTGGCGTTTCTCCTGCCCGGCGGGCTTACCCTCGGACTCCCAGATCTGATAGGCGAATTCGCGAATGCGTTTATCGTCGGTACTCATCGCAGTGCTCCTGATTCAACTCAAGGTTGGATAAAGACATTGACCGGGAAATTCCCCAGCGCGGTGCTGATCAGCAGCTCCCCTTGGGGTGTGACTGTTGCGCTTGAAAAAAGTCCCTTCAGTTTTTCATCCTTGGTGGCGAACGGTAACGACACACGGGTATCGCCCCAATCCGACGCAGCCACCAGCGGCACGGCACTGTTTTCCAGCAACGGCGCCGCATGGACAGGTACAACAATGATCGCCCGTTGTTGCGAGTCTTCGCGCATGAAGGCCAATACTCGCTCGGCTTGCTCGCCGAGCACTTCCAGCGGCTGGTAGCGTCCCTGGCGCCATAGCTGCGGATACTCGGCTCGCACGGCCAGTGTCCTGGCGATCAATGCCTGTTTGACTCGGCCGTCACGCCAATCATGTATCAACGCGGCTGGCGTGCTGTCGGCCCGTAACGCCTCGCGGCGTGCCTGGAAATCCACCGGACGACGGTTATCCGGGTCCACCAGGCTGAAATCCCAGAACTCGTTGCCTTGGTACAGGTCCGGTACGCCGGGTACGGTCATGCGCAGCAAAGTTTGCGCCAGACTGTTGAGGGCGCCCGCCGGGGCGATGGCCTGGACCGCCTCGGCGATGGCGCTGCGCAAGGGCAACCCCTCATCGCCCAGCAGTAGCCGTTCGAGGAACATCTGGGTGGCTTGCTCATAGGCGTCGTTGACCGCCGCCCAGCTGCTTTGCAACTTGGCCTCGCGCAGGGCCTTGCGTTGCCATTGCCACAGGCGCTCGTTGTATGCGGCCAGGGCCTTGTGGTCCTGGAGGTCGAGGTCCAGCGGCCAGCTGCCGAGCAGTGCCTGGTACAGAATCAGTTCATCACCGGCCGAGGGCGCCGCCGGGTCACTGTGCAGCGAGGGCGAGAGGATGCGCCATTGCTCCACGCAGGCGGTGTACCAATCGGCGCGTTCGCTGAGCACGGCCAGCCTGGCGCGGGTGTCCTCGCCGCGCTTGTGGTCGTGGGTGGCGGTGGTGATCAGGTTGTCGGGAAAATGTTCGAGCCGCTCGAGGCCGGCGTGGTGGAACACCTGCGCCGGGGCGCTGAAGCGCTCGGTGTCATAGCCCACGTCATTGCGTGACAACAGCACCGCCGAGCGATAGAGCGCGGTGTCCTCCACCGCTTTGGCGGCGGCCGGCGAGGTCAGTTGCTGGAAACGCACGCAGGCATGGCGCAGGCGTTTGCGCTGGTTGCCGCGCGGCCGTTGCCGCCAGGGCATCCCACCGAGCCAGCCGGCCAGGCAGTCGAGCACCGGCCAGTCGGCTTCGCTGAGGGTTTGCCGGGCGCCTTCCAGGGCCTGGTTGAAGAACACCTCGTCTTCGGCGGAGCGGCCCAGGGGCGTGATGTAGGTGCGGTACACCGGGAAGTGCACGATCAGTTCCTGCAAGGCTCGCCGAATCGCGCCCAGGGTCAGGTCGCGGGTCATCACATCGTCCCGGGCCACTTGCAGCAGGGCCTGGGCGACGCTTTCGAAGTCTCCGGCCAGGGATCCGTTGAGAATCTGCTGGCGGGCCAGGCGGGCTTCTTCGATGAAGTGCGCTGGCCGTTCACTGTGCCGGCTCCAGAATTCGGCGAGGGGGGCGGCACCGGCTGGGTCATGCTGGAGCAGCGAGACCTGGTTCATGAATTCGTAACCGGTGCTGCCGTCGATGTTCCAGTCCCGCCGCAAGGTCTCGCCATCGCCAAGGATCTTCTCGACGAAAATCGGCAGGTGCCGGGTCGGCGACAGTGAATCGACGCGTCTGCGCAATTTGCGGCAGTAACCGCGAGGGTCGGCAAGGCCGTCGATGTGATCGATCCGCAGGCCGTCTACCAGGCCTTCGCCGATCAACTGGAAAATCTTGGCATGGGTCGCCTCGAAGACCGCCGGACGCTCGACCCGCAGCCCACCCAGTTCGTTGACATCGAAAAAACGCCGCCAATTGATGTCGTCCGCCGCCGTGCGCCAGCTGGCGAGCCGGTAGCTCTGGCGTTCGAGCAGTTGGTGCAAGCGCTCGAAGCCTTCGGGTTGGGTAGAGTCGTAGCCAGCCAGGTTGTCCTCGATGGCGGCGAGGATGTCCGCTTGTGCTGCCAGGTCCTGCAAGTCGTTTTGCACCGGGCGGGCGAGGGTATGGGCATCGGTCTGGTAATTCAGCGTGGTGAAGCGCTCGGCCAGGGCCTTGAGCGATTCGGTTTGCTCGGCGGGCAAGGTTTCGGTGGGTTTGAGCAGTTCGCCGTAGTGCATCGGGCAAATCGGGAAGCGGTGTTCATAGTGCTCGACGTAGAAGCTGCCTTGGCTGGCATCGAAGTGCAGTTGCAAGGTGCCTTCCTGCAGCGCCACGCCGTAGTCACTGCCGAGGAACGGCAGCAGCAATTGGCCTTCCATCAGTGGGTCGGGGGAGTGCCACTGGATGTCGAAGAACTCGCCGTAGGGGCTCAAGCGCCCCCATTCCAGCAAGTCCAGCCACCAGGGGTTGTCGTTGCCGCCGACGGCCATGTGATTGGACACGATGTCGAGGATCAAGCCCATCCGATGCTCGCGCAAGGTCGCGACCAGGCGCTTGAGCGCGGCTTCGCCACCCAGTTCGGGGTTGACCAGGGTGGGGTCGACGACATCGTAGCCATGCATGGACCCGGCCCGGGCCTTGAGCAGCGGCGAGGCATAAATGTGGCTGATGCCCAGCGAGGCGAAGTACGGCACCTGGGGGATGGCATCGTCCAGGGTGAAGCCTTTATGAAACTGCAGGCGCAATGTTGCCCGCAGGGGTTGGATCAACGTCTGTTTCATCGGTCACGCTCGTTCGCCTGAAGTCTCGCACAGGCGAGTATTTCCAGACGCCGGGCAGCGTCCGGGTGGTCCAGCAACGCCTGGCTTTGCCCGGCCAGGCGGCGGCGCCAATTGGGGTGGGTGTCGATGGTGCCCGGCAGGTTGGCCTGTTCCTCGATGCCCAGGGCGTCTTCGAGCGGCAACAACACCAGCGGCGCGCGGGTGTGACCGAGAAAGCGCACGCTGGCGTCGAGCACCTGGTCGGTCTCGCGGTGTTCTTCGCGAAAGTTCTGCGGGTCCTGGTTCAGCACGTGGCGCAGGCCTTCGCGTTCGCGCTCGCGGTGTTTGCGCCAGTCCATTTCGGTGTGGGAATCGATCAGGTCCAACCGGGCGTTCCAGTCGATGTCGTGACCGTGCCACCAGCCATTGAGTGTCGGCAAGTCATGGGTGCTGGTGGTGGCCAGGGCATTGTCCGGCCAGTCGAGAATGGGCTTGAAGTGGGTGTTGTCCTGTTCGAACAACAGCACGCGCATGCCCAGGATAGAGCGGGCAATGAGTTTGTCCCGCAGGCCGTCGGGCACGGTACCGAGGTCTTCGCCGAGCACGATGGCCTGGTGACGATGGGATTCGAGCGCCAATAGGCGCAGCAGGTCGTCCACCGGGTAATACAGGTAGGCACCATCGCGAGGTGGGGCGTCGTTAGGGATCACCCAGAGCCGTTGCAAGCCCATGACATGATCGATGCGCAAGCCGCCGGCGTGGGCGAAGTTGGCCCGCAGCATTTCAATGAAGGCGCGAAAGCCGTTGCGCACCAGGCCTTCCGGGGAAAACGCCGAGATCCCCCAGCCTTGGCCGGAGCGGTTGAGAATGTCCGGCGGGGCGCCCACGGTCAGCGAGGCGAGCAGTTCGTCCTGCCGGCTCCAGGCCTGGCTGCCACCGCCATCGGCGCCCACCGCCAGGTCAGCGATCAGACCGATGCCCATGCCGCTGGATCTGGCTGCGCTCTGGGCGCGCTCCAGGCAGCGGGCGATCAACCATTGGCAAAAAGCGTAGAAGCCGATCTCATCGGCATTTTCCTCGGCGAAATGGGCCAGGGCGGGGCTGCGCGGGTCGCGCCATTCCTCCGGCCAGTGGCGCCAGTCGAGGTTTTCCCCCCGGGCAGCGCGTTCGGCCTGCAAGGCCTCGAAGCGGCAATGGTTTTCCAGGGCTTCGCCGCTGCTGTGGCGGAAACTGCTGAAGTCTTCATGCAACGGATGCTCACCCTGGCTGAAGCCGTCGTACAGGGCCCGCAGGATTTTCTGCTTGGCCTGGGCCGCGACCGGCCAGTCAATCAGCGGTTGCTCCTCCAGGGTGCGCAGTTGATTGGTCAAGCCGGTGGCGTCGATGGCGGTGCGCAGCGCACGTTCACCGAGGATAGTGCCCGGCGCGGCGTACAGGCTGTTGAAAAACAGTCGGCTCGACGGTGAGTAGGGGCTGTAGCGCCCGGTGTCGCTGCTGAACATCGCGTGCATCGGGCTGATGGCAACGGCCTCGGCGCCGCGCTCGCCGGCCACCCGCGCCAGCTCCTCCAAGGCCTGGGTGTCACCGAAGCCACCGTCACCGGGGCGGCGCAGGGCATACAGTTGCGCGCTCAGGCCCCAGGCCCGTGGCGTCGGGTCGTCCACCGCCTCGGCCACGCTGTAGCAACGGGCCGGCGCGACGGCCAGGGTGAAATGCTGGTCCTGGATGCTGACATGCTGATAACCCACCGGGACCATCCCCGGCAGCTTGGCATCGGCATCGAGGTTCAGGTTCAGTGTCGCGCCATCTTCGAGTTTGATTTCGCAGGGTGTCCCGGCCTCGAAGTAGCGGCTCAAGTCCAGGCTGACCCCGACGTCGGCGGTGATCAGCGGTGGCAATTGATGGTTCTGTTGAGCTTCCTGCAACTGCAGCAGGCTGGCGTCGATTTCCTGGGCGCTGCCGGCGGGATGGCCCAGGCCGGTGAGAACCGAACGCAAGACGGCCGGCGAGACTTTCTGGGCCCGGCCATTGGCATCGATCCAATCCACCGCCAGGCCCGCTCGGCTGGCGAGGATTTCCAGTTGCGCATCGCTCATAGGCGCTCTCCAGTGATGTTGGGCAAGGTTGTCGCCTGCGTCAGACTGACCAGCGCGCTGTAGGGCGCAAGGACGCCCTGTTGCAACAGACCCATGACCTGCTGCGGATGTTCGAAAAGAATGCGTGCCTCTTCCGGGGCACTGTGTTCGACGGGCTGATCACCCAGGTTGAAATCGATGCGCAACACGCTGCCGTCGCCCAACCGCCAGCGTGCGCTGATGGCGCCATGGCCCAGCACATCGGTACCCAGGGCCTGGGCACCGGGCAGGCGCGGGACGATCTCTTCACGGCGGATTTTCAGCAGTTGCCGATACAGCGCCTCGTTGGCCTGGTGCTCCGGGCCTTGCGACTCCAGGCTTGGACGTGAAGCCTCGAAGGTGCTGGCGGCGTTGGGGTCGGGAATTCGTTCGCGCTTCTGCGGATCGGCAAAGGCACTGAAGGCCTTGAATTCGTTGCGTCGGCCTTCACGCACCAGCTCTGCCAGCTCGCCGTGGTGGCTGGTAAAGAACAGGAACGGTTGTTCAGCCGCCACCTCATCGCCCATGAACAGAAGCGGGATCATCGGTGACAACAGCAACAAGACTGTGGCTGCCTGCAGGGCCTGGGGCGCGGCGAGCTGATGCAGGCGTTCGCCCAGGGCACGGTTGCCGATCTGGTCATGGTTCTGCAGGAACAGCACGAACGCGCTCGGCGGCAGGTGACCGCTGGGCTCGCCCCGGGCTTCGCCATGGCGATTGAGATGACCCTGGAAGACGAAACCCTGGCTCAGGCAACGGGCCAGTTGTTCGGTCGGCTGCTCGGCGTAGTCGGCGTAGTAGGCGTCGGTCTCACCGGTCAGCAGCACGTGCAAGGCATTGTGCCCATCGTCGTTCCACTGGGCGTCGTAGCCGTGCTCCAGCAGGTGGGCCTGGTTGTGTTCGTTTTCCACGGTCAGCCAGACATGCCGGATCGGGTCCACCTGCTCGCGCACCCTGGTCGCCAGTTCCTGGAGAAAGTCCGGGTCTTCGATGGCGTGTACCGCGTCCAGGCGCAGGCCGTCGAAACGGTACTCCAGCAGCCACATGAGCGCATTGTCGATGAAGAAGTCCCGCACCTCGCGGCGGCGGAAATCAATCGCCGCGCCCCAGGGCGTGTGCTTGTCTTCACGGAAGAAGCCCTTGGCATAGCGGTGCAGGTAGTTGCCGTCGGGGCCGAAGTGGTTGTAGACCACATCGAGGATGACGGACAGCCCATGGCCGTGGGCGCTGTCGATCAGATGCTTGAGCTGTTCGGGTGTGCCGTAGGAAGCCTGGGGGGCGTAGGGCAGGACGCCATCGTAGCCCCAGTTGCGATCACCGGGAAACTGCGCCAATGGCATCAGCTCGATGGCGGTGATGCCCAACCCGGCCAGGTGTGCCAGATGCAGTTCGACGCCTTCGAAACCACCCAGGGCGCCCACGTGCAACTCGTAGATTACGGCTTCGTGCCAGGGGCGACCGGACCATTGGGTGTGTCGCCATGGGTAGGCATGCGGGTCGACCACCACGCTGTGGCGATCGATGTCGCCGGCCTGGGCGCGCGAGGCCGGGTCCGGCACCTCCAGCTCGCCATCGATGTTGTAGCGGTAGCGGGTGCCGGCGGGGCAACGGGTCTGGATCATGAACCAGCCGTCGGCTTGGGGCAGTAGCGGTATTGAATCTCCAGTGTCGAGCTCGACACTGACAAAAAATGCATCCGGGGCCCAGAGGGCGAAGCGGGTGTGCTCGTCATCCAGCATGACCGCCCCGTGGGTCCATGTATCAGGCGTCCTTGACGTCATTGTTACCTCATTGTCTGGCCGATTTTCCCAGTGACTTAGCCACCAGCTGTTCGTAGAGTTCGGCGTAGGGTTCCACGGCCTGGCACCAGTTGAACGGCGCCGACATGGCCCGGCAGCGCATGGCGTTGAGCAGGTCGGGGAACTCGAAGACCTTGAAGGCCCGGCTCAAGGCCTGCTTGTAGCTTTCCACGGTGGACTCATCGAACAGGAAACCGGTGATGCCATCTTCGATGGTGTCCGCCAACCCTCCGGTATTGCGCGCCACCGGCAGCGAGCCGAAGCGCTGGGCGTACATCTGGCTCAAGCCGCAGGGCTCGTAGCGCGACGGCATCAGCAGGAAGTCGCTGCCGGCGAACATCCGCCGCGCATCGGTTTCGTTGAAGCCGATACGCACGCCGATGCGTCCGGGGAAGCGCAGTGCCAGTTCACGCATGGCCTGTTCTTCCTCCGGTTCGCCACGGCCGATGATGGCGATCTGGCCACCGGACTCGACGATGAACTCGGCGACCGCTTCGGTCAGGTCCAGGCCTTTCTGGTAGACCAGGCGCGAAACCACGGCGAACAGCGGGCCAGTGGAGTCGTCGAGGCCGAACAGCTCGCGCACATGGCTCGCGTTGACCGCCTTGCCGTCCCAGTCGCCCACGGCGAACTGACGGAACAGGTGCGTGTCGGTGGCTGCATCCCAGCTTTCATCGATGCCGTTGGGGATGCCGCTGAGCAAGCCTTGTTGGGTCTTGGCAGCGAGGAAACCGTCGAGCCCGCAACCAAACGCCGGGGTGGTGATCTCCTGGGCGTAGGTGGCACTGACGGTGGTGATATGGCTGGAGTAGGCCATCCCGGCCTTGAGGAACGACAGTTTGCCGTAGAACTCCATGCCTTCTTGTTGCAGGGCATGTTCGGGGATCCCCAGCTCCGGGCAGGACGCCAGGCTGACGACGCCCTGGTAGGCCAGATTGTGAATGGTAAACAGGGTTGGGGTGCGTTGCCCGCGCCAGTGCATATAGGCCGGCGCCAACCCGGCTGGCCAGTCGTGGGCATGGACCAGGTCCGGGCACCAGTGGATCTGCGCGAGGTTGGCGGCGATGTCGGCCGCAGCCAGGCCCAGGCGGGCGAAGCGAATGTGGTTGTCGGGCCAGTCGCGACCGTTGTTGGCACCGTAAGGGGAGCCTTCGCGGGCAAAGAGTTCCGGGCAGATCAGGACGTAGATCACCAGGCCGTCGGCCATGTCCATGCGCCCGATCTTGCAGGGCGGCAGTGCTGCGTGGCCGCCCAGTTCGCCGATGATGTGGATTGGATTGCCGCTGTTCATCACTTGCGGATAACCGGGGATCAGCACCCGGACATCATGCAGCCCGGCCATGGCCCGGGGCAGTGCGGAGGAGACATCGCCCAGGCCGCCAGTCTTTACCAGGTCGGCGATTTCCGAGGTGACGAATAATACTTTCTTGCGGTTGGGATTCTGTCGAACGACGGGGAGCAGTGCCTTGCCGCCGGTGGCCAGCACCGGTGCCGTTGGCGATTCGGCCGCGGGCGGTAGTTGAGAACGGACTTGTTGTGGTTCCAAGGCAGCACTGATCATAAATATCTCCCATTTTCTCGATCTGTTTCCGGCAAGCGCCAGAGCTGTTGTTTCATTGGCCAAATCCTGCGGCCAGGCGCACAAGCGCAACGCAGGGAAACCGAACGGCTACCCAATGCGGCGAAGCGAATCAGCTGAAGGAGCTGTTGCAATGACTAGTGCAAGGACTGCACCAGTCGCGGTTGCCCTACCTCTAACCTGACCTGTCGCCGTTGCGAAAAGTTTCGACTTTTTTTCGTCTGGATGACCGGTTGGTTTTCCCCCCGGTTAGGCAGTCTAGGTCAGAACGTAGAGCGGTGCGGCTCGGTTCGTCGCATTGTCCGACAATCACGGTTTTTGTCGGCAATCTCTTACATGACAAAGGGGGATACGCACCGACGAAGTGCAGTTTTCTGAAAAGAAAAATGTGTATGGGGACGGGGTTGTTTCATTGGCGTGCGCGATGGAATGGCGTGATGCACCATTGAGGAGCGGGTGGAATAGAGGCGTATTGATGGCTAATGACACCCCTGAAGACACCCCCATTCTTGTGGGAGCGAGCCTGCTCGCGATGACGGCTGTACATTCAGCATCAATGCAAGCTGATCCACCGCTATCGCGAGCAGGCTCGCTCCCACAAGGTTTTTTCGCGATGCATAATTCGAGTTCTAAGCTTGGCCCGTGGGCGTCAGCACCCGAATCGGCTGGCCCGCCGCCCAGGCCAGCAGGTCTTCGATCATCAGCGAATAGAACCGCTGGTAATTCTGCCGGCTGACGTAGCCCACATGCGGCGTGGCCAGTACGTTATCCAGGGTTCGAAACGGATGGGCGGCTGGCAAAGGTTCCTGGGCGAACACGTCCAGGGCGGCGCCGGCCAGGCGCTTGTGCTGGAGGGCGTCGATCAGCGCGGTTTCATCGACGATCGGCCCGCGGGAGGTGTTGACCAGCAGCGCCTCGGGTTTCATCCAGGCCAGGGCCTGGGCATCCACCAGGCCGCGGGTGCGTTCTCCGAGCACCAGGTGAATCGACAGAATATCGGCCTGCTCGAACAATGCCTGCTTGCTCACGTAGGTCACGCCCACTTCGGCGGCGCGCTCGGCGCTGAGGTTCTGGCTCCAGGCGATGACCCGCATGCCAAACACCTGGCCGAACTGGGCCACCCGCGTGCCGATGCTGCCCAGGCCGAGGATCGCCAGCGTCTTGCCGTGCAGGTCGCCGCCCAAGCCTTGCTGCCACAGGCCGGCGCGCAGGGCGTTGGCTTCCTGCACCAGATTGCGGGTCAGGGCCATGATGAGTGCCCAGGTCAGTTCGGGCGTGGCGTGCTTGTAGCTGTCGGTGCCGCATACCTGGATGCCCAGCTCGGCGGCAGCCTTCAGGTCCAGGGCGGCATTGCGCATGCCGCCAGTGAGCAACAGCTTGAGATTGGGCAGGCGACGCAGCAGGCCTTCGTCGAACACCGTGCGTTCACGCATCACGCAGATCACCTCGAAGCGCTGCAGGCGCTCGACGAGGGTGTCGCGGTCAGCGGGATATTCATGGAGAAACGTCACCTGGCCGACGCTGTCCAGCACCGACCAGTCCACCACGCCACGTGCCACATCTTGCCAATCGTCTATGACTGCTATTTGCACCGCCATGGAACACCTCGTCAGGGAATGGGTTTGTCCAGCCAGCTCAACAGGGCCTTGTGGAACCGATCCGGCTCTTCCATCTGCGGGGCATGCCCCAGATTGGGGAACTCCACCAGGGTCGAGCGGGGAATCAGCCCGGCAACCTGCTTGCCCAATACCTCGTAGTGACCGAGCTTGGCCTTGACCGCCGGCGGCGCGATGTCGCTGCCGATGGCGGTGGTGTCCGAGGTGCCGATCAGCAGCAGGGTGGGTACCGTCAGGTCCTTGAACTCGTAATAGACCGGCTGGGTGAAGATCATGTCGTAGATCAGCGCCGAGTTCCACGCCACTTGCGTATGACCCGGGCCCTTGTTCAAGCCGGCGAGCATGTCTACCCAGCGCTCGAACTCAGGTTTCCAGCGGCCTGCGTAATAGGTCGTGCGCTCGTAGTTGCGGATACCCTCGGCGTTGACTTTCAGCTCCCGCGCGTACCATTGGTCCACGGTGCGATAGGGCACGCCCAAGGCTTTCCAGTCTTCGAGCCCAATGGGGTTGACCATCGCCAGGCGTTCGACCTCGTCGGGAAACTGCAAGGCGTAGCGGGTGGCGAGCATGCCGCCGGTGGAATGGCCGAGGACGACGGCTTTCTGTACGCCGAGGGCCTTGAGCAAGGCCTGGGTGTTGTTCGCCAGTTGCTGGAAGCTGTACTGGTAACGCTCGGGTTTGCTCGATGTGCAGAAGCCGACCTGGTCCGCCGCGATGACCCGGTATCCGGCTTCGCTGAGCACCTTGATCGAATCGCCCCAGGTGGCGGCGCAGAAATTCTTGCCGTGCATCAGCACCACTGTGCGGCCATTGACCTTGCCTTGGGCCGGCACATCCATATAGCCCATCTGCAACGACTGGCCCTGGGACTGGAAGGCGAAGTGCTTGAGGGTGTAGGGGTATTCGAAGCCCTCCAACTGCGCTCCGTAGGCCGGGCCTTCGGGCGGGTTGGCGGCCTCGGCGAACAGGGGCAGGGCGGCGGTGAGGAACAGGCTGGGCAACCAGCGCGCGGTGGTGCGGGGCATGGTCAATCTCCTTGTGGCCGCCGCCGATCCTGGCGCGGCCCGATTATGGCGACATTAACCACAGGCAACCCAACAGCCAGAACGTTCAGTCCATCCAGCCCAGTGTCGCCAGGGCGAGAACGCCATAGCGCAACCCCTTGGCAAGGCTCACGAGCAGCAGGAAACGCCGCCACGGTTCGCCCATCACCCCGGCCACCAGGGTCAACGGATCACCGATGATCGGTAGCCAACTGAGCAGCAGTGACCAGTGGCCGAAGCGTTGGTAATGCACGCGAGCCTTGTCCAGGTGGGCCGGGCTGACCGGAAACCAGCGCCGATCCTTGAAGTGCTCCAGCCGGGTGCCCAGCCACCAGTTCACCAGCGAGCCGAGGACATTGCCGAGTGTGGCAACGGCCAGCAACAGCCAGACCAGATGGCGTTCGCTGAGCAACAAGCCAACCAACACGGCTTCCGATTGCAACGGTAACAGGGTCGCCGCGCCGAAAGCCGCCAGGAACAAGCCGATATAGGCTTCGCCCATCAGTGAGCCGGGTAATCCGCCACTACGGTTTGGGTCCCGTCTTTCTTCAAGCCGATGACTTGGTAGGCATCGCTCATGCCGTCCATTTCCATGCCAGGCGAGCCCATGGGCATGCCCGGCGCGGCAACACCGAGCAGGTCATCGCGCTTGCTCAGCGCCAGCACCTGGTCGGCTGGGACATGGCCTTCGACGAATTTGCCGTTGATCTCGGCGGTGTGGCAGGAACGCAGGTTCGGCGCCACGCCCAGGCGTTGCTTGACCGAACTCATGTCGGCCTCGACATGGTCGTTGACCTTGAAGCCGTTTGCTTGCAGATGCGAGATCCACTTTTTGCAGCAGCCGCAGTTGGCATCGCGGTGTACATCAATGGTGACCGGTTCGGCCGCCTGGGCCAGGGTGGTCATGAACAGGGCGCTCAAGGCGAGCAGGTGCAGGGGATGGGCCATGGCGGTGGTCTCGTATGGAACGGTTTGGAGGGAGGATAACAGAGTAGCGAGCGCGAGCTGACGGGGGGCTGAGGCGGGGATTACAGATTTGTCAGGTTGCAAGGGGGAATAAAGTCCTGTGGGCGCGAGCTTGCTCGCGAAGGCATCAGCCCATTCGACACCGATGGAGGCTGACCCACCGCCAGCGCGAGCAAGCTTTGCTCCCACAATGGAATCTGAGTACGACCGGGAGAACCAGGTCGGCTGTCAGGCCGCCTCGCGGTGGGGCAGGAATGCCTTGGTTACTTTCGCCTGGGCCGGCATTCCGGCTTTTCGACAGTGACTCGCCGTAAGGTTCAGGCACAGTTGGGATGGGCGTGCCAAGTTGTATCGGCGTCCGTGCCGATAGCTTGAGCGAAGCGGGGGGACGTCGCGTCAGGCGGCCGAGCTGGCTGGCGTGTCTTTCGAGGCTTGGGCGTGGACTTGCCATTCATCGTGGAGACGTTGCATGGAGGCGGACTCCAGATTGAGCTTGCGCGGCTGTGAAACACGGTGGAACAGCGCCTGCCAACCTTGCGCAGTGTCGCTGGGCATTATTCCTGTGAAGAAGAAACCAGCGGTGCGCAGCAGGTGGTAGTCGGTGCAAAAGTGCCGACCGAGTCCGAGTCGGATTGAAAGCGGCCAATGGGCTGGCAGTTGTCGCAACTGCCCGACGAGGCCGACATCCATGCGTTCGGCAAAGATGTCGACTCGTCCGGGCAAATGATTTATCCGTAACGGTTGAATCCCCGGTGGCGTGTCGTCGTGGAGGATCCCGAACTGCGAAACCAGTGGAGTCATTAGCCATTGGCAGGGCGCTGGCCACTGGACACGCGGCAGCGGTCGAAAGTCTCCGCCGATGGCCTGACAGCCGATCACGATGGTTTCGGCCTGGTCCGTGGCGAACGGCGAGGGTACGAAGTCGGGCAGCAGGCCGACGTCATGAAAACCAAGCCGTTGGGACAGTCGTTGGCTGTAGGGATGGCTCGTAACCTGTTTGATCGACAGCCTGGCAAGCCCGAGCGCCTGACAACTGTCCAGGAGTTGCTGCCCCAGCCGCGTGGCAATCTGTCCGCCCTGCGAATCGGGATCCACCGCCACCAGCGCCAGCTCGGCATCTTGGCTCGCCAACACCTGGCGGCACAGCGCAGCATGACCAACCACGCGGTCGTCGATCATGGCGACCAACGAGTGCCACCGTCCCTGCAGATTATGCTGGCAGATCATCTGCGGCATGTAGACGTCCGGCGAGACGTAGTGATCGCCGTACACTCGGCGGAACAGCTCGCAGGTGTCGGCACTGTCCGAGGGCTTGAACGGCCTGATGACCACGTGGCTCATCCGATGCTCCTTTCTGGCAGCACACCGTAGACCCGACGATCAATGATTGACAGATGCTTGCCGGAGCGGGGATGCCGTTCCAGGTCCTGCGCGGCACAAGCCTGGACACTCAGGTCGAGTTTATCGATGCCTGGGTATTGCTCGATCAAGGCGTCCTTCAGCGCTCGCGAGTGTGTTTGGTCAGCGTCAGCCTGTGCATCGGGTAGCCACTTGAGTAGCAGGCGATCATTATCCTGGACGTGCTCGATAATCAGCTGCCATTGAAGGTTGCCGCCCATGCGCCGGACGATACCGCTGATTTCTTCAGGGAATAGCGACAACACGCCAACCCGTACTCGACGGCTTTGTGCGCTGCGCCCTTGGAGGGCGAACTTGCGCTGTGGCGTACCGACAGGCTCGCACCAACTGGCCCGGTCTCCCACCGGGTACCTGACGATGGGCATCAGGGTCCGGGTGAAATTGGTCACCACCAGGTTTCCGGTTTGACCGCAGGCATCGATGACCTCACCGCTGAGGTCGTCGATAATCTCCACCCGTGTCTGTTCGTCGAACACGCGATGCTCGCCCAAGTCGCAATCGGCTGTGCTGGCGCCTACCAGGCCGGCATCCACGCTGGCGTATCCGATCGACGCAAAGCGTGCCCGCGGAAATGCCCGCTTCAAGGTCGGCATCTGGCTTTCGAACAGGTTCTCGCCGCCGAACAGGACGGTGGTGATTTGTGGCAGCGTTCGCCCCTGTCCATTGACATGGCTGGCGAATGCCAACAAGTGCGCAGGCACGCCCACCAGCACATTGATGCGGTGGTCGGCGATAGCCTCGGCCAAGGGATCAAGCTTCACCGACCCGGTGAAGGGAAACTCGGTGATAGGTACATTCAAGCTGCAAAGGGCGCCGTGGATAAACAGGAAACTGGCGTACAAGTCTCCGGAAAAAAACAGATTGGCGATTCGATCCCCTGCAACCAGTTGGGCTGACAGGCTGCGACCGAAGCAGTCGAGCATCATCTGCCATTCAGCGTGGGTGTACACCGACAGTTTGCCTTGGCTGGTCGTGCCGCCGGTTTTGAAAACCAGTGCATCCCTGACTTTATCGGTCAGTACTTGCCAGGTATCCAGGTCATGACTGCCTTTCCAGTATTCATCTACATCGACAATCGGCCATTGTCCGAGGTCGCATCCCTGGACGGGCAAGTGGGTTAGCTGAGTGTTATAGAACGCTGAGTGCGTGCGGATATGGTTGAACCATTGCTCATAGACTAATGAAGCGCTCATCAGGATTTTCTCAAGGCTTGAGGGTTTGCTTATCGAAAACGGGCGAGATCAACTGGCCAGGATTCGACGGTCAATCACCAGCGGGACTTTGCCGCTGTGTTTATTGCGTTCGAAGTGCTCCACCGGACAGCACTGGACTTCCAGGACCAGCAGCATGGCCTCGACGGACAGGCGCAGCGGTGCAAGGTCCAGCACTTGGCGTCGAACCGTTTCGGCGTCGCCATCGGTGCGAATCAGCAAGCGTTCACAGCCGCCATTCCCATGGTCGAGCACGATTTGAATGGCGGCTTGCACCCGTTCGGCCAGTTCCTGGGTATTGATGAGTTCCGTGGCGATGCGTACCAGGCGACCGTGGCGCTCGCGTAACTCGAATTTCGGCGACTCCAGGCCACAAGCGCAGGGGCCGGGTAACCAGCGTCCCAGATCGCCGACTTCATATCGCAGGAGGGCGCGCGCCTGGCGTATGCGAGAGGTGAACAGCATGCGTCCGGCTTCCCCGGGAGCAACCGGCTTATCCTGTTCAAGATGGACGATTTCCAAGGACTGAATATCGTCCATGAGGTGGAACACGCCATTGTCGCTGGCGATGCACGCATGACCGAGGGGGCCGGCGTCGACGGTGCCGTAGATGGCTGAGCAAATGCGTGCGACGCCACACTGCTGCAATAACCTGCGGCTGCCTTGCCCAAGGTGCTCGCCACCCAGCATGACTTTGCGGACGCCGCCATACGCTTGCAGCACCGGCTGCTGGCTGGAGAACAGGCGATGCAAGGTACTCGGCATGCCGACCACCGTGTTGATTCGCTGATCGACAATCAGCTTCGCAATCTCGTCGAAGTTGTCATCCGAGGGTGCGCTCATGGGGTAATGCACGACCTTCATCTGTTCCAGGATTTTCGTGAAACTGAGGAATCCGCCGTACAGGCTGCCGCCATAAAAAAGATTGATGACCCGATCCTGCGCAGGGTCCAGGCCCGCCGCGCGCAGTCCGTCGGCGGCGGCGCGCATGTGGTATTCGAAATCCCGGTAACTGTAGGGGGACAGCACGGGGGCGCCGCTGCTGCCGCCGGAGCGGAAGAACAGCTGCGCTCGAGGGGCCGCAGGCAGGGCCATGAACGCGGTCTTGTCCAGGATCGGCGTCGAGGGGCAAAGCGATAACGCGGCCGGGGAAGCATCCAGCGTCACGCGGTGACTGGCAACGTCCGCTTCGAGGCCGACCGATACCCGGCGACTCAATCGTTGTAGCGCATAAACGCCATCGTGGGGCTCACCGTCATAGCCCTGCTGGATCTGCGCGGTGGAGGTCACGCGAGTTACGCCGGCGGTTATCAGACGGCGCGCCAGTGCGGGTACTCGTTCCGGTTCGCAGATGAGGGCACAGCTCTGCAGCACATTGCGCCACGGCAGTAACGTTTCAGCGAGCATTCCTTCAGGCACTGGCCGTAGCAACAGCGTGCGAAACAGTGGTGAAGGTTGGAGTTCACGGTGATGTTCCCAGAGGATGCGCCAGCCGTTACCTGCCCAGACCTGACCGGTTTGACCCGCGAAACTGTAATCCAGGCGGGCCAGTGCCGTTCGGGTGGTGATTTCACATGCTTCGGCCGCGGTGGTTTCCAGGGCGGGCCAGTGTCCGGCCCGTCGTTCGAAAGCGGCGGCCAGAGCGTCGCCCAAGGCTTGTATCCGGGCAGGCTCGTCGTTGTCCACCAGCAGCCATTGCGGGCTGGAGCATGCCTGCTGATCGAGGCGGCAGATTTCGTCCACCAGGTTGTCCAGCGCCTGCGCGCTTGCCGCAAGAGGGGTGATATAGGCGAAGCTGATGCGATGGCCCCAATCAATCCAGCGACAGCCACTTGGAACCTGTTCGCGTAACGCTGTCAGGGCCGCTTCGCCGCCCCAGGCGCTGATGCCCTGTGCCAGTGCGAAAAGGCGACCGGTTTCGTGGGAGGGCACGGGCAATACAGCCAAGTAGTCGCGCAACCGGCCACTGGCGTCGCACCCCAGGAACGCAGCCAGCAGCCGCGCCGTGAGGTCGCCTTCACGAGTACTGGGGCGCAGCCAGTTCACGTTACCCGCCAACAGGCCTTCAAGCGCCGCGCAGAATCCCAACAAGGGTGAGTTGCCCGGCGTCACATGCACCACAAGTCCCAGGGGCTGCCAACTTTCGAACGGGCCGTCGGCGTAATCGATCCGCCGCAACGAGCGTGGAGCCGAACCCAGTTCCCGCTCAAGCTTGAGGCCCAGGTGGGTGCGGCCACAGAAGGCGATCAGCGCCTGACGCTGTTCCTCGTCGAGCATTGGGTCTTGGTCGGACATCTGCAGCATTTGTACGAACGCGTCTGCGCAATCGAGCACCTCTTCGTTGCGGGGCGGGCAGTCCAGGAGGGCGGGCAGTTGCGCTTGCAGGCGTTCAAGTGCTGCATCGAGCGTCAGTTCGGCGTTCAGTTGGCCGTTGATGAGATACATATCAGTTTTCCTTGATCAATTCGGCGGCGGCCATGGCACAGCTTCGGCTGGCACTGGTGCCGGCGCGTCCGTGCAATTCGAACCACTCGGTTGGCAGGCCGCACTCGCAATTGGCCGGATGCAGCGTCGCCAGGTCGCTCATCACCACGGCGTGCGCCGGACTGGATGAGATGTAGGGCGAGACGAACGACAGCAACCCTGGCTCGCCCAGTGGCTGGACACTGAAGTCCTTGGGGTGGCGCACGAAGATTTTCGAGTAGACCGGTACGTGGAACCGATGCTGTGCACATTCGATGTAAGGCACCGCGTGCTCGACCGCGCCGTAGCCGTCGCGGCACCGATGGGCCTCGATGCCTAACTGCCGGGTGATGCGTGCGTAGACCTGATGGCGAGGGATCTCCTGGGCCGCCTGCTTCTTCCAACCGCCCCCCAGGAAGACGAGTGATCCTTGGGCAAGCTTCAGGTCCTGTACAGCGGTTTGCTGCATGCGTTCAAGTACATGCCATAACAATGCCGGAAAGCCGAAGATCCGCACCGGCAGGCCTTCTTCGGCAAACGATTGCAGGGCGCTGATCACGCCGAAGACATCGAATTCATGACCTTTCCCGGTGCGACGCAAGGCGTAGGCAACGCGATTGGCCGGTGCGAAGCGACACAGGAATTGATCGGTGTATGCCGTGCCGAGTTGGTTGGCCGCTTCGGGCTCGTGGCTGAAGAGAAGATAATTGCAGGGCGAATCAGGCGTGGACCAGCCGTAGTGTTCGAAGATTTTCGCAACCATGCCTTGGGCCGCCATCATGCTGCGCTCGTCATAGCGCATGCGACTTTTCTGGCCGCTGGTGCCGGAGGAGGTGAGTTCGAGTGCGTTTTCAGCGGTAGGGCTGAGCAGCAATCTTTGCTTGAAATAGCTGGCGTAGATGGGCGGCAGTCGCGCCCAGTCAGTCAGATGCTCCAAGTCATTGAGGCATAACCCGTTGGCGTTGAGCCAATGTTCATAACCGGGCGTGTGCTGACAGTGAAACCGGCTGATTTCAGCCATGGCTTGATCGAACAGTCCTGGCGGCACCGAATCGTAGCCATAGGGCTGGGGCAATGCGCACAGCGCATCGGCATGGGGAAAGTGAATCATCAGGTAGTCCTCAGGGAAGGCAAAATCAGACGTGAGCGGCGGGTTGTGCCGAAAACAGGCGCAATGCAACCAAGCAACTGAGGCCGGCGATGCCGACCATCAACGCGAAGGATTCCAGGCTCGCCCCGGCGCCCAGCAGCGCCAGAAGCGAGCCCGCCGCGCTCATCACCGCGATCGAAATCATTCCGACCATGGCCGAGACCAGCCCTTTGCTGTCGTCGCTGGCGAACAGCGCCAGTCGGTAAAGCGCGGCGTTGCCCATGCCGAGTCCGATCGCGTACAACGACAGGGCACTGACCAGTACGGGGAGCGATAGATCGAATTGACTGGCAGCGACCAAAGCGATCAGGCCGGTACAGAAGGGCAACAGGCTGTAGCCGACCACCCGACGCACGCCGACTCGCTCCACCAGGGCGTTGAGCAACAGATTGCCGAGGATGACCGCCGAGAAAACCGGAATCTGCCAGATACCGTAGAGCAATGGAGAAAGGCCCTGGCCCTGGATCAACAGCAGCGGAGACAGGCCGATCCAGGCAATCAGCGGCAGACTCATCAACCCTAGCGCGACGCTGGCCGACATGAACCCTGCATGGCGCAGCAGTGCGCCGTATCGCCGCAGGAGCGACCGCATGTCGAGTGGCTCGACGGTTGATGTGGTACTGGGGAAGCGAACCGCATCTGCGCTTCGCGGCATGAACCACCACAAGACCAGCCAGCTCAACGTCCCGAGGCCGGCCAGCAGCATGAACAGCTCGCGCCAGGACAGCCATTGCAGCAGCATCCCCCCAGCCAACGGTCCCAAAAGGGGCGAGAGAAGGGCCAGGTTGCCCAACAACGCCATGACTTTCACCGCAGCGGATTCGCAAAAGACCTCTTGAATGGCCGGATAGCTGACCGCAATCACGAAGCCCAACCCCATCCCCTGGATCAAGCGCAGCCCATTGAAACCTTGCATGCTGGTGACCTGGGTGATCGCCGCGCAAGCCAGCACGAATCCGGCACACCCGGCCAGCATGAATGGGCGCCGTCCATGGCGATCCGACAGCGGGCCGATCAACCATGGCAACAGGATGCCGCCCAACAGGTACAAGTTGAATGCGTAGGGAATTTGATCGGCGGACGCCTCCAGATCCCGAGTCACCATGAGCATGGCGGGCATGACCAGGTCGCTGGCCATATAGGTAAGGAGTTCAAAGACGGCGATTGCCAGGCAGAAGCCTGCCAAGCGAATGGACGGAAAACGGGACGGCTGATTTTGCATGAGTTCCCAACGTTGGCTTTCGGAAAGAAGAAAATCACTTCTTTTTCGAGAGTACGTGGGTGACGTTCACGGTCGTAAGACGCCTTTTCCCTTAGTGAGCAGTGGAAAGCGGACCTGTGCGTGTGGGAAATTTCCTTCAGAGAAATTCCAGTGCCCGCTGGTAAGTAATCTGACGCCCGTTGACGTAGATAACCAATCTTCTACAGCCACAGTCGCGCGAAAACGTGCCACGGCTGTAACATAAGGCCTTGCCTGCATCGCGCAATGACGTCGGCGAAACAGTGTCTGGGCAGCGCGCGGGATGCAGAACGAATCACTTCAGGAAGCTGGCAAATGACTCATTCGCAACGTTTGAAATACTCGATTCTGATCGTCCTCGTCGTCCTGGCAATCATGCTGGGACTGTCGTGGATGCAGGGCAGGGGCATGATCAGCGAGCAGCTGTTTCAATACATCGCCATTGCCGTGGCAGTCATCGTGGTGGTGATCAACGGCGTGATGCGGCGCAAGGTCAAGTCCTGAGCGCCGGCTTCAATCCTCGGCCTGGAGCACGGCCATCGCACTGGGGTGCAGGCAGTAGCTTTTATCCGGGTTGAGGGTCACGACACCCTCGCTGCACAGGCGCTTCAACACCTCGCGCACGCTGAGAAAGGACAATGGAATGTCCAGCCCCAACAACTGGCTGTGCACCCCGCGCACGCCCAGGCTGCGGTTTTCGTGGGCAGCCTTGAGCAGCGCGTCGATGACTTTGAGGCGAATCAGGCTGGTCCTGAGCCCGAAGCTCTTGAGCAAGCGTCTGATGTGGTCATTGCCGCCTCGCTCTGTCGGCCTGTCGAATACACGGTGGGGGGCGTTCAGCGAGACGCCGGTCGCCCTTGGCTTGCCCTCCATGGGCAGTTGCGCGTTACGCATGCAAAAACTCCTTACCAGCCTGATCAGAAAAGGTCACGGATACTCTCCTGTAATAGGACGAACGAGGACGCACAATCATGAGGGCCATGATGTGAAAAAAATGCCTTTGCTGCGTCAAACCCCCGTGTTCAAACGGTCACCAGCCATTAATTTTTTTTCATCCGGTTCGTCTGCAAGGTAGGCACATTCCGGTTCGGCACGCGGCATGTGATTTCCCAGGCGGGCCGTGTGTTTGTCTTCTGGCGCACCGGTAGCCGTCCTGGTTTCTGAAGTTTTTATCAGGAGTGAACGTGAGAATGTCCGGGCAGTTATCGAGGATTGGCCTCGCAGGCGCTTTTCTGGGGATCGCCCTCGGGCTCAGTCCCGTGGTCAATGCGCAAGACGATGGGCAGCAGGCCAGTGCCGAGATCCGTCGCACCCGTTTTGGCGTACCGCATATCCGGGCGCAGGATGAACGCGGGCTGGGTTATGGCATCGGCTACGCCTACGCCCAGGACAACCTGTGCCTGCTGGCCAATGAAATCGTCACGGTCAATGCCCAGCGCTCGCGTTATTTCGGGCCGGAGCAGGTCACGGTCGAGCAGCGGGAGAACCGCGTCAGCGATCTGTTTTTCAGCTGGCTCAACACGCCACAAGCGGTTTCCGGCTTCTGGCAGGCCCAGACGCCTCAAGTGCAACAACTGGTCGAAGGCTACGTGGCGGGCTACAACCGTGCCTTGGTCGAGCGCAAGGCCAAAGGCCTGCCCGAACAATGTGCCAGCGAGTGGGTGCGGCCGATCACGGCGCTGGATCTGGTCAAGTTGACCCGCCGGCTGTTGGTGGAAGGCGGCGTCGGCCAGTTCGCCGAGGCCCTGGCCGGCGCGCAACCGCCCCAGGCGACCGCACTCGTGGGCACCCCGGTCACCGGTTTTGCGGCCGCTGCAACCCGGCAGCAGCGTTTTGCCCTGGAGCGCGGCAGCAATGCGCTGGCCATCGGCAGCGAGCGCTCGTTCAACGGTCGCGGGATGTTGCTGGCGAACCCACATTTTCCGTGGCTGGGCGGCATGCGTTTCTACCAGATGCACCTGACCATTCCCGGCAAGCTGGACGTCATGGGCGCGGCGCTGCCAGGCCTGCCGATGATCAACATCGGTTTCAGCCAGCACCTGGCCTGGACCCACACCGTCGACAGCTCGAAACATTTCACCTTGTACCGCCTGCAACTCGACCCGAAGGACCCGACCCGCTATCTGCTCGACGGCAAGTCGGTGCCGATGAGCCAGCAAACGGTCGCGGTGGACGTCAAGCAACCTGACGGCCAGGTGCAGAGGGTCTCCCGAGTGGTGTATGGCTCGCAGTTCGGCCCGATCGTGCAATGGCCTGGCCGGCTGGACTGGGATAACCGGTTCGCCTACAGCCTGCGGGATGCGAACCTGGAAAACGATCGCGTGCTGGCCCAGTGGTACGCCATGAACAAGGCGGTCACGCTCAAGGATCTGCAAAACACCGTCCATAAGATCCAGGGCATTCCCTGGGTCAATACCCTGGCGGTGGACGACCAAGGGCAAAGCCTTTACATGAACGTGTCGGTGGTGCCGAACGTCGATACGGAGAAACTGGCCCGGTGCAGCGATCCCGGAGCCGGGTTGCGACTGATCGTGCTGGATGGCTCTCGCAGCGAATGTGCTTGGGGCATCGATTCCAAAGCCGTACAAAAGGGCATTTATGCCGCCGACAAGCTTCCGCAGTTGCTGCGCCGCGATTATGTGCAGAACTCCAACGATTCGGCCTGGATGGTCAACCCTGCGCAGCCGCTGTCAGGTTACTCCCCGTTGATCAGCCAGCAAGGCCAGCCCCTGGGACTGCGGGCACGTTTTGCGCTGGATCGGATGGGCCAGTTGGCCAAGGACGGGCCGGTGAAGGTGGAGGATTTGCAGCGCATGGTCATGGACGACCAGGTTTACCTGGCTGACCAGGTGATGCCGGACCTGCTCGGCGTGTGCGCCGGTGACCTGGGGGCCGATGCTTCGGCATTGGGCCAGGCTTGTGCCAGCCTCAAGGCTTGGGATCGCAAGGCCGGCCTGAACAGTGGCCTGGGGATCGTGCATTTCCAGCACATCATGGATCGGTTGCAGGCGGTGCCCGACTCATGGCGCGTCGCCTTCGATCCCAAAGATCCGCAACACACCCCGCGTGGCCTGGCGATCGAGCGGCCAACAGTGCTGAAAGCCGTGCGCGATGCCATGCTGGCTTCGGTGGAGGCGGTGAAGGTCGCCGGATTGTCGAAGGACAGCCAATGGCAAGACGTGCAGGTGGCCAGCAGCGGCAGCCGCCAGACACCGATTCATGGCGGCCCTGGGGAGCTGGGCATCTACAACGCGATCCAGAGTGTGCCCGGGGTGAACGGTAAGCGGGAGGTGGTCAGCGGGACCAGTTATCTGCAAGTGGTGACGTTTGACGGCAAAGGTCCGCAGGCCCAGGGATTGCTGGCATTCTCCCTCTCCAGCGACCCGGCATCGCCCTATTCGACGGACCAGACCCAGGCCTTTTCGCAGAAGCAGTGGAGTGTGCTGCCATTCACCGAACAGCAGATCAAGGCCGATCCGCACTATCAGGCGCTGATTATCCGCGAACGTGATGAGACGGGCAGGGTGGCGACGCAATAGCCGCGGTGTAGATTGATCCACCGCCTTCGCGAGCAAGCCCGCTCCCACAGCGGATTTGTGTTAGCCGGGAAATCGCAGGCTGGCACCGATCCAAATTGTGGGAGCAAAGTTTGCTCGCGATGACGGCGGCACATTCAACATCAAGGCAGACTGACCCGGCGCTATCGCGAGCAAGCTTTGCTCCCACAGCGGATTTGTGTTGGCCGGAAGATCGCAGGCGGGCACCGATCCAAACTGTGGGAGCGAGCCTGCTCGCGATGACGGCGGCAGATTCAACATCAAGGCCGACTGACCCACCGCTATCGCGAGCAAGCTTTGCTCCCACAGAGAAAAGCTTTCAGTTCGTGGCCGGTCGTTGCCCGATGGAGTTGAGGACCGGGTTGCCATCCTTGTTCTGGGTCAGGTAGACCGGCAGCACTTTCGGCAGCGAAGGCACCAGGTTCTGCACTTCGCTGATGTTGTAGACACCACCGATACGCAGGCCCCCGGTGCTGTTGTCGGCCAACATGACGGGCCGGTCCAGGTAGCGGTTGATCAGCGGCAGTGCATCGCTCAGGGCAAGGTTATCCAGCACCAGCTTGCCGTTGCGCCACGCCAGCGAGCTGTCATTGGGATCTGTCTCACGAACTTGCGGTTGTTGGTCGCCCGCCTTGTAGCTGGCCTGCATGCCCGGGGAAAGCGCCAGGCCGTCACGGGTGTTCGCCTGGTTGCTGGTCACCCTCACCGAGCCCTCCAGTAGCGTGATCCGTACCTGGTCCTGGTACATCCATACGTTGAAGCGAGTCCCGGTCACGCGCACCTGGCCTTGGCCGGCCCGAACGACAAACGGGTGCTGTTTGTCATGGCTGACGTCAAAAAACGCCTCACCCTTTTTCAGCGTCACCCGGCGTTCGTTTTTGTAGTTGGCAAATACCAGCTCGCTGCCCAGGTTGAGTTCGACCTGGCTGCCGTCACCCAGGGTGACATGGCGTACGCTGGCGCCGGCTTCGAAGCGCTGGTAGGAATTGGCAACCCAGCCCAGGTTCCAGCCGGTGTAAGCGGCCAGCGGCATACCGACTACGAACACCGCCGCGGCGACCGCCAACCGGCTCCAGCGCGACCGGCTGCGGCGTGCTGGGGCGGCAGGCGCCGACTCGACACGCGGCAGATGATCGGCAACAGCCCAGATCTCCAGCATGGCTTCGTATTCGAAAGCATGCAGGGGATCGGCATCGTGCCATTGCTTGAACGCCTGCCGTTCGGCATCGGTGCAATCGACGGCATGCAAGCGCATGCACCAATGGGCAGCGGCATCGGTAATGGCGTCGTATTCGGCTTCCGAGAGGGGATGTTCGGTCATTGACTCTTCCTGGTTTGCCGCATTCTAACCTTCGGCATGTGCTGCCGAGAACAGCCGTCATGGCGTTTACGCATCAATGAGCCTTTTTTTCTCAAACATTTGTCATGGCATACCGTCGCATACATTGCGTGAAAAAAAGATCAACCACTCAAACCCTTCACGGCACGGCAATTTGCTGTGATGGAGTGGAGTCGAGTTGGCGTCCCAATTCACAAATCAAGAGCGTGAGCGAGTCGGCGTTGCGAAGTATGACGTCGATGCGCTTGTCCGGCAAAATCGGATCGAGAAAATCATCACGAGCGTTATCCATGGTTCTGGCGCCGGTTATCTTCAGGATCTCCCGTGTGGTTTGCCGGTATCCAGGCAACAGCTCCAGCTTCTTGTAGGTGTTATCCGTGCTGTCCCATTGCGTGAACAGTTTTGACTTCGGCGTGGTCAATGAAAGCCCGTTGAGTTGCAGGTCCTTTTGCTTGTCGTATTGCAACTTTCCGGCATAAGTCGCTGTTGAAATCAAATCGAGAAATGGCAATGCGGCGTCCAGGTAGATGATGTCGAACGTATTGAACAACTGATGGGAAATTTCGTGAATGAAGGTCGCTCCCTGGGCATGCGCATCGACATTGAAGAACTCGGGTACGACGGCCTTGTACCAGTCCAAGCCCATGTCGAAAAAAAACTGCGTGATATAGATTCTTCCGACGGCTGCAGGCTCGAGTACGAAGGCGGTTGCTCGATCTTCCAGGTGCTTGAGGTTGCCGATCACGATGCGGTCGGCATTCTGGTGCGCCCAGGATGGATCGGCCAACGCCCGGCATATGGGCGAGATCGCCGCCTCTATCTTGCCGATAAGACGAGCATCGACGCTGGTGACCCCAAAAAACAATCTCAGGAAATTATCCAGCCGAGAGCCCACAAGTGGTTGTCGCTTGAATTGATCAAAGTTGTGAAGGGCGTTGAATGAATAGAACCTCGCGGTCTCCAGTGCCTGCATAATTGCATTTGCACGATACGGATATTTCCTGCGTATCTCAGCCATGCCCTTTGCTTCGATATTCAGTGAACCCTTGGCCTTGAAGTCGCTGTAGGTGACGGCCATCTTCGACCCGGCTTTACCGAAGCGTATGGTCTGGCGTTGTGGATCGAGTGCCCATGTCCGGCCGTCAGGCGACTTTCTCAATAACGGCCCCTCCGCGTGCTCATGCACGATTCGCCAGGTTTGGCCGGCTTTCGCTACTTGGAAGACTTTGCCGGCAAGGGGGACGTACAGCCTGCCGTTTTCCAGTGCCTTGTAGGTTCCGTCGATCAGGTCCAGTTGCAGCTCCGACAGGCTGATGCCCATGGCCTCGAAAACGCTCAAGTCGGTGCGGATCTGGGCGGTGGAAGCGATGTCCTTCCAGCGATTGGCCAAGGTAGCGCCTTGGGAGAGCGGTTCAATGGGATCGAGAAGACCGAATGTATCCTCGCGATTCATCAGGCCCAGCGACACCATCTCCGCGGCGCCGGCGATAAAGTCGTGCAGGCCTGTTTTCCAGTCATGCTGCTGCAAGGCTTCGGCTGAGGCCTTGAAGTCCTGGTAGCTTTCCCAAAGCGTTTCGATAAAAGTCAGTTTGCCCGACAACTGGCCCCCCACCAACTTGATGCCGGAGCTGAACAGGTGCAGGACCGTTCCCCAGTCAAACTGTCGGTTTTCATTGGTTTGTGCGGTCAGCATGTCCGATAACAATGCTGCGTTGTCGTCGAACAAGGTGTCGAGCAGGTTGGTCTGGATAGGGTTCGAGGCCAGGCTGATTTCCGATCGCTGCCCGAGCGTGGCGGCGAACAGGTGCCTGAATGTGGACTGCTGGTGTTCGGGAAGCCGGCGAATCAGCAGGTCCTGAAGTATCCCTGGCGTATTGAATGCGGCAATGACGCTCTCTTCATCCTTGAATTCGGTGAAGTGATGCCCCTCATGATAGGGCGAATACAGGACTTGAGGACTTGTCGCATCGACGCTCGAACCAATCAAGTAGAGCCCCTGCGCTTTGACCGGCACGGCACCGTCGGTCTTGATCAACTCCAGCGGGCGTATAAACGCGTTGGCACCGTCAACGGCCTTGCGAGCGATGGCATCGGGCATGTCCACCACCTGACGGATCAAATCAAACGCCAGGGGGGAAAGGTGTTGTTGCAGATAGCGCGCGTGAGCGTATTGCAGCAACTGCCAGGGCATTTGTTGGCGGAAGGCCGTTTTTCTTTGCCGGGCCTGCGCAGTGGTGCCGGACAATTTCTGCGCCACCTGATTTTTAAAGTCGGTCGAGATATCCAGCGAGGATAGCATCTGCCTGACAGCGATTTCATTGAGGCCGTCCGGCAGTTTCTGCGTGGACGTTGAAGAAACCTTGAATCCTTCCCGGGTCACTTCGATGTGATGCATGGCGAAGTCGGTTAGCGAACTGGCCGGCCCGACTATGGCGAGGTCGGGCGTGATCTGGATGGCGTCGGGGTCAAGGTTGTTTGCGGCGAAGCGTGCGCTCAGCAGCGCTTTCAATTTATTGCGCACATAGGTGCGCAGCGGCTCGATACCGTCCAGATAGCCCTTGCCATCGACCACGCTGTTTTTATATTGCTCAAGCAACTCGACGTGCAGGCGTTGATCGTCAAGTGCCGCTGTACCGAGCCAGGCGGGGAGTTGCTGTTGCTGCTTGTTGGCCTGGGCAATGTATGTGGCGCGCTTGAGGTTGGTGGGCGCGCCTTTGTTCAGCAATGCCTGAAGGCTTCTCGACAGTGCCTTGCCGGTCAGTTGCCAGCTCCCGGCCTTCAAGGTGCTCAGATAAGCATGCTCGGCCTCAAAATGTTTGATGAACGAATTCATCCGATTCACCAGCACGTTGTCCTCGATCAGCTCATACGCCTGGAGTTGATAGTGTCCATGAGGTTGGCGTTGGGCCGGCGTGAGGTTGGCGAGCAAACCAAAGCGTTTTCGGGAGTCGAGCAGGTGTCGATTCAACTGCTGGGTGGCAACATCAACGGACGAAAACGCCTGCAAGCCATCGGCGGGCGTCCAGAGGATTGCCATGCCCGAATAGGGTGTATCGAGGCCTCCGCGCTCAGTTAATAAAAAGCAGTTGGCAAGGGGCAGATAAACCGTTCGACCAGCTTCGCTACAAGCCAGCGTCAATGAATAGACATCCGGCCGAAAGCCCCTGACGCCGATCCGTTGTGCGCGGTCCGGGTATTCTGAATCGTAGGCAAAAACCGCTCTGATCAGGTCATTCGCAATCGACGGCAGGCTCGCGTTCAGTTCCCTGAGTTCGGCCTCGGCACGTATCCCCAAGGAAAAAACATTGGTCAGTTCAGCCAGTAATTGCTTGAGCCCATTGTGCAGCGAAACGTTGTGGGAGGTCGGCAACCGGGTAAAGAGGCTATCGAAAGCCGCTTCGACATCGGTGTAGCTCTTGACCTTTCTTTGCATCTGATCAGCCATGAAGTTGGACGGGCGCAGACTTCCATGAAAAGCGGGATGAGTGCCCCAGTGTCCGGCAGTAGGCTGGTCCAACAGGCTTTTGTTGATGAAGGTGCGTATATCCAACGCCTTGTCGATGAGCGGGTGGATATCGACATCGCCCTGGCGAGACATTTCCAGTGCGTAATGAAGATTATTCTTCTGCTTTTCAATGATGGCGTTCGCCAGGGACTCGGACACTGGCAAGTCCAGCGGCTTGCCCGAAATCTGTGGCTCGTCAAAGCGCAGGAACCGGTTGCGCTCTTCCAGGCTCAGCAGGCTGTAGAGCGCGTCCTTTTGTGCGGTGCTTGCGGGGCTACCGAACAGCGCTGCCTTGAAGCCTAGATGGTTGTCTATCTTCTGAAGACCATGCATGGGCGTGTAGAGATAGTTGCCTTTGGCGCTGATCATCATGGAGCCTGCAAGTTCTACAAAGTGCGGCTCATATTCCCAGAGGCGAATCGTTTCGATGAACAGCAGTGTCTCGTCTCGACGGGAAGGTCTGAACAGCCGGAGCAGTTCACGACTTTGCTCATCCGTCAGGTGCCTTTTCTCCCGCTCGACCAGGATGGCTGCCCAGAGTCCATCGTGGATGACTTGTGAAAGCAGTTTGCGCCGAGACATATAGAAGTGAGTCGTCGTGTTCTCCCAAAAGGCATCGAGGCAGCCGATAAGCGTCGGTATCAGCTTCCTGGCAACGTCCTTTATGGTGTTTTCCCATTGCTGCGGGCTGTAGGACGATGCAAGTGTCCCCGGATGAGTCAGATCGATGTCATGCCCGACAGGCCAGCCCTGATGATGGAAATAGCCCAGGATGGCATCGCTCAGTGGGATGCTTTCGGTCACCTGGATGGCCCTTGGATTTTGCGGGCGAGCCCCCTTGCTGAAGGCTACGCGGATCTGTCGATGATCCAGGTCCGGCAGCACCTCGTTCAAGATCTGGTCAAGCATCGATCTTAACGAGGGCAACTTGATCAGCTCATTCACCATGGCCAGGGCATTGAGGCTCTGGGCATGCTCGATGGATTCGAGCTGGGTCTTGAAAACATCCTCTTCGATGAGTTGCCGGGTCTGCCTGATGTCGGTGGTGCTGTTCAGTTCGCTGCGCTGGGAAATCGACAACAGACGAAACAGGTCGTCGCGTTGCGCAGTGTCCCGGCGCATCTGGTCAATCTGTTCTTCGAGAGATACCAGGTTGTCGAATTTTTTGATTCCACCACTGGGCGTGTAGAGGAATACCGGGTGGGTGCTGGTTTCGCTGCTGTTCGACGAGGTGCCGAGGACAAAGCAGCCGGCCAGCGCGATGGGCGGTTTTTCATCGGCTTGCAACAGAATGGTTTCGGCGAACATCGGGGGTGTCTGCGCTGCGCGCTGGGTGTGGTCGGGCAGCGCGATGTGCTGCAACCAGTCGAGGTCTGCCTGTGTCAGGCCGTGGGTGGCGGTCAATTCGTCCAGGCGATGGGCGTGCAATACCTCGGGAAATAAAAGTGGCGTGGTTTCAGTGAGCATCGTTGCTTCTCGATCAGGGCGCCTCGGAGCGGCGCGAACATGGAGGAAGCCGCCAGACTAGGCAACGATGAATGAGCAAAGGTGGTACATAGTTACCGCATGCTGGTGTTCGACCTGCCAGGCCGGGCAGATGCCGTGGACAAGGATTGACAGTGCGCGCCTGAAACGGTGTTTAATCACCCGGCGGGTCCCTTTACGCTGTTGCTACCTCCAACAATCATTCTGGAGCTTCAGATGTCTGCGCCATCCGATCATGCCGCTTCTTGCACTTTGTCTTTCGATGCTCTGGTGAGCTTGCTGGAGAAAATTTTCCTGCGTCATGGCACGTCGACCGAAGTCGCTCGGTGCCTGGCTGAAAACTGCGCCGGGGCCGAGCGCGATGGCGCCCACAGCCATGGGGTGTTTCGCATTCCCGGTTATGTCTCGACACTCGACAGCGGTTGGGTCAACGGCAAGGCCGTGCCAGTGGTCGAGGACGTCGCGTCAGGGTTTGTCGCCGTGGACGCCGGCAACGGGTTTGCCCAGCCCGCCCTGGCCGCAGCGCGTCCATTGCTGGTGGCGAAGGCCCGCAGCGCCGGCATTGCCATCCTGGCCATTCGCAACTCCCATCACTTTGCCGCCCTCTGGCCGGATGTCGAGCCGTTCGCCTATGAAGGCCTGGTGGCGTTGAGTGTGGTCAACAGCATGACGTGTGTGGTGCCCCATGGCGCGGACCGTCCATTGTTTGGCACCAATCCCATTGCCTTCGCCGCACCACGGGCTGACGGTGAGCCGATTGTCTTCGACCTCGCCACCAGCGCCATTGCCCACGGCGATGTACAGATTGCTGCACGCAAGGGCGAGTTGTTGCCGCCAGGAATGGGCGTGGACAGCCTCGGCCAGCCGACTCGCGACCCCAAGGCAATTCTCGAAGGTGGCGCGCTCTTGCCCTTTGGCGGGCACAAGGGCTCGGCGCTGTCGATGATGGTCGAGTTGCTGGCGGCAGCCCTGACTGGCGGCAATTTTTCCTTCGAGTTCGACTGGCACAACCATCCGGGCGCCAAGACCCCGTGGACCGGTCAGTTGTTGATCGTGATCGACCCGAGCAAGACCGCCGGGCAGAACTTTGCCGAGCGCAGCCAGGAACTGGTCAGGCAGATGCATGGCGTTGGGTTGCGGCGCCTGCCGGGAGACCGTCGCCATCGCGAACGCAGCAAATCCAATGAGCAAGGGATTAGCTTGGACGAACAGACCATGGCGCAGTTGCGCGAGTTGGCAGGGATTTGAACAACCCGCTGTGGCGGCCAGCCTGGCTGCCACTGCCTTGCCGTGACACGCTGCGCCAAGCCTTCTAATATGACGGCTTCTTTTCTGTGGAATCGCCTGGATGAGTAAGCCCGGCCAAACGGTGCTGGTTGCGCTGCGCAAGATGATCGCCTCGGGCGAGTTGGCCGCTGGCGAGCGCCTGATGGAAATACCCACGGCCGAGCTGTTCGGCGTTTCGCGCATGCCGGTGCGCATGGCGTTCCGCACCCTGGAGCAGGAAGGGTTGCTGGTGCGCTTCGGCGGACGAGGTTTCCAGGTGCGTTCGGTCAGTGCCGAGCAGATCGCCGGGGCGGTGGAGGTGCGTGGCGTGCTGGAAGGCCTGGCGGCACGGCAGACGGCCGAGCACGGCTTGTCTGAAAAGGCCCGTGCGATACTCGAGCAATGCCTGGTGCAGGGCGATGAACTGTTCGCCAAGGGCTATGTGACCGAGGATGACCTGGAGGTCTATCACGACCTCAACATGCGCTTTCACCAGGTGATCGTCGAAGGCAGCCACAACCCGGCGATTGCCGATGCCCTGGCCCGCAACGATCATCTGCCATTCGCCTCAGTCACCGCCCTGGCGGTAGATCGCCAGAACATGGCCGGCGAATTTCGCCGCTTCAACTATGCCCATATGCAACACCACTCGGTGTTCGACGCCCTGATCAACCGCCAGAGCGGCCGCGCCGAGGCAATCATGCGCGAGCATGCCAACGCGACCCTGCGCTACGCCGAAGTCTTCGGCTCGACGCTGGCTGACGAGCGGATGACGGTGATTCTGCGTTCGGAGTGAACAGCCCCAGTTGTGGATGGATTTGTGAACCCAGCACAAATCCCCCTGTGGGAGCGAGCTTGCTCGCGATAGCGGTGGGTCAGTCAACATCAATGCAACTGAGCCGACGTCTTCGCGAGCAGGCTCGCTCCCACAATGTCCGGTGTTAGAGGTCCAGTACTAAGACGGGTGTCTTGGACCTGGAGCAACACGGCGTGAACTGGTCGTTGCAGGCCTGTTCAGCCTCGGTCAGGAACATGTCCCGATGCTCCGGCACACCTTCCAGCACACGCGTCAGGCAGGTGCCGCAGACACCTTGTTCGCACGAGATCGGGATCTCGATGCCATGGCGCTCCAGCGCCTGCACCACACTGCAGTCCGCCGGCACGTCGAACACTTGGCCGCTGCGGGCCAGCTTGACCGAAAAGCTGCCATCGGCGCGGGTGTCGGTAGGGGCGGCGGCGAAGTATTCGCGGTGCAGGCAGGCTTCCTGCCAACCCTGGTTCTTGGCGGTGTCGAGGATGTGTTGCATGAACCCGCCAGGGCCGCAGACGTAGAGGTGCACGTCGTCACCGGGCGCGGCCAGCACTCTGGCAGCGTCGAGCAGGGTTTCAGGTTCTTCATCGAAATGCAGGAAGACCCGGTCGGCATAAGGGGCCTGGCGCAGGCGCTCGACAAAGGCCGCACGGTCGCGGGCGCGGGCGCAGTAATGCAGCTCGAATGCCGCACCGCTCTGGGCCAGGTGCTCGGCCATGCACAGGATCGGCGTAATGCCGATGCCTCCGGCAAACAGCAGGCTGCGCCGGGCTTGCGCAGCGAGAGTGAACAGGTTGCGCGGTTCGCTGATGTGCAAGCGCATACCTGGCTGGATCAGCTCATGCAGGCTGCGCGAACCACCGCGGGACGCCGGATCCTTGAGCACACCGATGAGGTAGCGGTGCCGCTCCTCGGGATGGTTGCACAGTGAGTACTGGCGAATCAGCCCGCCAGGCAAGTGCACATCGATATGGGCGCCGGCGGTGAAGGCCGGCAACAGCTGGCCATCGACACGGGTCAATTCGTAGCTGCAGATATCGAGGGCTTCGTTGTGTCGCGCCGCGACCTGGACTTCGATCATGGCCGTTGCTCCGCCAGCTGTGGTTGATGGCTGCTGGCGATCAACCCGGCCTGTGCTTCCCGTTCCCGTGCGATCCAGCGCTCCAGTACCCGGCGAGACTGTACGCCACCCGCGTCGATGTTGAGCTTGAGCAAGTTGCGTTGCGGATGGTCCAGCAGGTTACGTTGCTGGCGCTCGAGCATTTCCAGGTCTTCGCTGAAAATCTTGCCTTGGCCTTCGCGAATGGACGCGGTGAGGGCGTCATCCTGCGGTTGGAAGTGCCGGGCCATGCCCCAGAAGTACCAGATCGACGTCTCGGTTTCCGGCGTGATGAAATCCACCACGATGCTCGACGCCTTGAATTGCGGCGCGGCGTGATAACCGCCGTTGCCGGCATGGGCCACGCCGACTTCGATCAGCACATGGCTGGGCGGGGTGAAACGGCAGATCTGCCAGCGGTCCACCGGCACGTCATCGGCCAGGTTGTTGCCGCGCAAGGCCATGCGCCAGAACGGCGGGGCCATGATGTTTTCCATGTGCCGGGCGGTGACCACTTCATCGCCGTCGACCGTGGTCACCGGCGGTGCCTCGTCGATTTCCTTCTGGCCGATGCTCGAGGCGTGGACGTAGGTTTCGTGGGTCAGGTCCATCAGGTTGTCGATCATCAGGCGATAGTCGCACTGGATATGGAACAGGCCGCCACCGTAGGCCCATTCATCGCTTTCGGCCCATTCCAGATGATGGATCAGCGCCGGGTCGGCCAGCGCCTGGTCACCGGGCCAGACCCAGATGAACCCATGCCGTTCCTGTACCGCAAAGGTCTTGTTGCAAGGGAAGCCTCGTACCCGTTGCCCCGGCATCTCGACGGTCTTGCCGTCGCAACCCATCACCAAACCGTGATAGCCGCACACCAGGTTGCCGTTTTCGACATAGCCCAAGGAGAGCGGGGCGCCGCGGTGGGGGCAGAAGTCTTCCACCGCCGCGACCTTGCCTTCATGCCCCCGGTAAAAAACCATCTTTTCACCACAGATCTGGCGCCCCAGGGGCTTGTCGACGATTTCATCGGGGGTGCAGGCAACGTACCAGGCATTTTTGGGGTACATGAGGGATCTCCAGGCGGATGTTGTTCTTGTCTATGGATCCATTAACTCTCTTAACTAATTTCGTTGTCAACGGTTTTGCTGTGTTTGCGGACAATTGGTTCGTATGGTGGATCCATTGATGCGAGGTGGATGTTCGTATCATCCACGGCCGGCCGCCGGCCCCCGGGCTTCAATGAGCCGCTGAATGTGCGCTATGGTTCGCAGAAGGAAATATTCCTCGGCTTGCTGGGCGGGCGCCTGATTGTCTCGCGGGCCTCCTGTGGCATAGCACGGAGTGATCCATGAAAACCAAAGCGGTATTGACTGAGCAGGACGTTGCGCAATTGCTGGTGGCGGCCAAGGAGCTGGCTCATCAGCGTCAATGGGCAGTGTCGGTTTGTGTGGTGGACGACGGTGGTCATCCCCTGGGGCTGCTACGCCTGGACGATGCCTCGCCGTTGTCGGCCTACATCGCCACCGAAAAAGCCCGCACGGCCGCCATGGGGCGGCGTGATAGCAAGGTTTTCGAAGACATGATCAATGGTGGTCGTTACGCGTTTCTCAGCGCTCCGCATCTGCAGGGCATGCTTGAAGGTGGGGTGACCATTCGTCATGACGGCCAGTGCATTGGTGCCATCGGGGTGTCAGGGGTCAAGGCTGAGCAGGATGCTGAACTGGCTCGTTTGGCGGTGGAGACGGTGTTGCCGGCGATCACTCCGGATGCCTGAGGCGGCTATAAACCTGTGGGAGCGAGCTTGCTCGCGATGGCGGTCTGACAGCCGACCGGGGTTTTTTTGACTGGGTACATATCCATTGCTGCGGTAACGGCTACTTATGGTTCCGCTTTTACAGCGGCTCACTTTTGAAGAGCCCGGAAGCCGGCCCAGTCAAAAGTAAGCAAAACGCTTTTGCCCCACCACTCGGTGCCTCGCCTAGGCTCGGCATGCCCGAGGCGGCCTTATAGCCGACCTGGCTCTCCTGGTCCTACACCCTTCAGATCTGTGGGAGCAAAGCTTGCTCGCGATAGCGGTGGGGCTGTCAACAGATGCATCTACAGACCGAACGCCCTCGCGAGCAGACCCAAATTCCAAAAGGCCTGCACAAATCTTCCAGACACTCACCTCATCAGCAGTTAATCTGCCAAGAGCACATTCACCAAGCGGGATAGGGCATGGCAGCGCGCAACTGGATCGATCTCAAGCAGGACGCCACGTCCGGTATCGAGACCGTGCGCGCGCATTTCGAGGGGCATGCCTATGATCCCCATTGGCATGACGCCTATCTGGTGGGCGTGACCGAGCAGGGGGTGCAGCAGTTTCATTGCCGCCGCCAGCAACACAACAGCACGCCGGGCAAAGTGTTCCTGCTCGAGCCCGGCGAGCTGCATGACGGCAACGCCCCCCACGACCACGGGTTTACCTACCGCACGTTGTACCTGGAACCTCAGTGGCTGGAGCGCGAATTGCGTTCCTTGTTCGACGTGGCGCCGGACAACGCCCAGTTGGGGTTTGCCGCCACCCTGACGGACGATGTGCGGCTGGCGAGTGCCACGGCCATGGCCTTCCAGAGCCTGCACGAGCAGGAGATTCGCATCGTGCGCCAGACGGCCCTCGATACGCTGTTGGCCAACCTGACCCAACACCTGCACTGGCGGGCGCGGATCAACCCGGATCCGCGGCTGCCATTGGTGGCGCAGCAGGCCCGGGATTATCTGCACAGTCATCTGAGCGAAGACATCGGGCTGGACGACTTGGCGCAGGTCACCGGCGTGGATCGTTTCCGCCTGACCCGTGCGTTCAAGGCGGCTTTTGGCCTGGCGCCCCATGCCTATCTGATCCAGTTGCGCCTGGCCCGCGCCCGGCGCCTGCTGGCCGGTGGCGAGAGCGTCGTGGCGGTGGCGGCCATGCTCGGTTTTGCCGACCAAAGCCACTTGGGTCGCTGGTTCCAGCGCGTCTATCGCTTGAGCCCGGCGGACTACCGCAAGCGCTGCTCAATTGTTCCAGACTGACCACGGCTTCGTGGGGATGATCAAGCGATCGATCATTCACCGAGATCTTGCTCCATGGACCAGTTACTGCCGTTTGCCTTGTTCGCGTTTGTCGCCTCCATCACCCCGGGCCCGACCAATATCCTGGTGCTGAGCCATAGCTCGCGCTTCGGCCTGGCAACCACTGTGCCGATCATCCTCGGCGCCTGCGCGGCGGCGGCCTTGCTGGTGCTTTTGGTCGGCACCGGGTTGGGAGACGTGCTGGCGCGCCATGCCACGATTCAGACGCTGCTCTCATGGGCGGGCATCGCCTGGTTGAGTTGGATGGCCTGGCAGATTTTCAGCGCGCCGGCCCAGGCCATCGACCCGGACCGGCCGGTCGAAGGCCCGCGGCTGGGCCTGGCGGGGGCTGCCGGGTTGCAGTTGGTGAACCCGAAAACCTGGATGATGGCGTTGGCGGTGGTCAGCGTCTTCGCGGGGGCGGAGGCCGACCGCACCGTGCGGGTTCTCTGGCTGTCCCTGGCATTCTTCGCCATTTCGATCCCGTGCATGACCGCCTGGGCCTACCTGGGCCGCGGCGCCGCACGGTTCTGCCGTTCCGCCGTGGCGATGGGACGGTTCAATCGGGTCATGGCGGTGATGCTGCTGGTATCGGCGTGGTTGACCTTGGTGATTTGAGCGGCTGACAAAATTGTAATTTTTCTCTCGAAACCTCCGGATTGATGGCCGAGTCGGACCTTATATCGCCCTGTTCAGGCGCGATAGAACCACCCTAATCGACCTTCACAACAGGAGATTCCCATGAACAGTCGTTACGAAGCTTGCATAGCCGAATGCGTCGCCTGCGCCATGGCCTGTGAAACCTGCGCCGCTGCTTGCCTGCATGAGCAGAACGTACAGATGATGGCAAAGTGCATTGAACTGGACCGTGACTGTGCCGACCTTTGCCGGCTCGCGGCCACGCTCATGAAGCGCGACAGCCGTGTCGCCGCTCAACTGTGCAACGTGTGCGCCGCTATTTGCCGGGCGTGTGGTGAGGAGTGCGGCAAACACGAACCGGCACACTGCCAGGATTGTGCAAAAGCTTGCCGGTCTTGCGCCGACGCGTGTGAGCGAATGGCAGCCTGATGGGCACGGCCTGGACAGGGCGCTGATCTTGAAGGGTAAGCGCCTCTGGCCAGGCCTCGGTCTATCGTCGGTCAGCTTTGCAAGTACACCGCATGGGTATGGGTGTACTCGTACAAGCCATGCTTGCCATCGGCCCCGCCCACCCCGGATTTGCGCACTCCGGCATGGAACCCCTGCATGGCTTCGAAGTTTTCGCGGTTGACGTAGGTCTCGCCAAAGTCCAGGCCCCGAATGGCATGCATGGCGCGACCCAGGTCCCGGGTATAGACCGAAGAGGTCAGGCCGTAGTCGCAGTCGTTGGCCAGGGCGATCGCTTCGTCCAGGTCGTCGACGATCTGGATGGGCAGTACCGGACCGAAGATTTCCTCGCGCATGATGTCCATCGAGGCGTTGCAACCGGCCAGCACGGTGGGTTGAAAGTGGAAACCGTCGGGGCGGTCTGCCACGCGGCCTCCGCTGATCAGGCTGGCACCTTGCTGCAGGGCGGTCCGCACTTTGCGCTCGACGCTGTCCAGGCCTTGGCGGTTGATCAACGGGCCCATTTCGACATCGGGCTCGGCCAGCGGGTCGCCGTAACGGGTGGCGGACATGGCTGCGCTGATGCGTTCGATGAATTGATCGGCGACCTTGCGCTCCACGTAGACCCGCTCGGCACAGTTGCAGACCTGACCGGTGTTGATGATCCGTGAGTCGCGAATCGCCTTGACCGCCAACGCCAGGTCAGCGTCCGCCAACACAATGGCCGGGGCCTTGCCGCCCAGTTCCAGGTTTAGTTTGGTGATGTTCGCCGCAGCGGCCGTCATGATCCGCGAGCCGGTATCGACGCTGCCGGTAAAGCTGATCATGTCCACGCCTTTGTGACCGCTCAAGGCCGCGCCCACCTGGCCGTCGCCACACACCACGTTGAATACGCCGGGCGGCAAGTCGGTTTCGGCCACCAACCGGGCGAATTCGAAGCAGTTGTTCGGGGTTTCTTCGCTGGGCTTGATGACAATGGTGTTGCCGGTCAACAGGGCCGGAGCCATCTTGCGGGCGATCAAAAAGAACGGGAAGTTCCACGGCAGGATGCCCGCGACCACGCCCAAGGGCTTGCGGAACAGGAAGATGTTTTCCCCGGCCCGGTCGCTGGTGATGATTTCCCCTTCGATGCGCCGGGCCCACTCGGCCATGTAGTCGAGGTAGTCGGCGGTGAAGTTCACCTCCACTTCGGCCAGGGCGCTGATCTTGCCTTGTTCCAGGGTGATGGTGCGCGCCAGGTGCGCAACGTTCTCCCGCAGTTTGCCGGCGATGCGCCGCAGATAACCGGCGCGTTCGATGGCCGGTTTCGCCGACCAGGCTTTCTGCGCGGCGCGGGCGGCAGCCAAGGCCTGGTCGACATCGGCGGCGGTGGAGGCCGGGACCCGGGACAGCAGTGCACCGGTGGCCGGGTTGTACACGTCCAGGTGCGCTTCGCTGTGGGTGAACTGGCCGTTGATGAAGTTCTGGAACACAGGAATGGATGACATGGCAGGCTCCTTCAGTAAGTGCGCGACGGCGCTTGAACGGTGGCAGGTTCGCGATAGCGGGCGAGGGTGGCCTGGGCGCTCTGGCGCAGCAGGCTGATGTCGATGGCCACCGCAATGAACTGGCAGCCCCAAGCCTGATAGCGACGCGCATCGGCTTCGTTGGGCGCCAGGATGCCGCAGGCCTTGCCCGCCGCGAGGGTAGCGTCGACCGCGTGCCGGATGCGCTCCTGTACCTCGGGATGCCCCGGGTTGCCTGCATGGCCGAGGCCGATGGACAGGTCGGCGGGGCCGATGAACACCGCGTCCACGCCCTCGACGGCAGCGATGGCTTCGACGTTTTCCACGCCCGTGCGCGATTCCACCTGGACGATCAGGCACAGTTCTTCATGGGCGGTGGTGAGGTAGTTCGCCACGCCGTCCCAACGAGTGGCGCGGGTCAGGCCGCCGCCCACGCCACGAATGCCGTGGGGCGGATAACGCATGGCGCGCACCAGGGCCAGGGCCTGCTCGGCGGTTTCGACCATGGGAATCATCAGGGTCTGGGCACCGACGTCCAGCAGTTGCTTGATCAGGTTGGCGTCGCCGGTCACCGCCCGCACCACTGGCGCGGTGGCATAGGGCGCCACGGCCTGGAGCTGGCCGAGTACGCTGGGTACGGTATTGGGCGCGTGTTCGCCATCGATCAGCATCCAGTCGTAACCGGTGCCGGCGATGATCTCGGCGGCATAGCCGGTGGCGAAACCGGCCCAGATACCGTACTGGGTTTGCGTTGAAGTGAGCGCGGCCTTGAAGGCGTTGCGGGGCATGTTCATGGCGTGCTCCTTTCGCGGTGATAAGGTCTGTGCAACTGGCAATCCGGATTGAGCGTCACGCCGAAGCCAGGCTGGTCAAGGACCGACAGGCGCATGCGGCCTTCCACCGGCACCGGTTCGCCCAGCAGTTGTGGATGGAACATCGGCACCACTTCGTCGGCCTTGGGCGCCATCATCAGGAACTCGGCGAACGGGCTGTTATGCCGGGTGGCGACGAAGTGATAGCTGTAGACCGAGGAGCCATGGGGGATCACCAGCGCGTTGTGGGCGTCGGCCAGGGCCGAGATCTTCACCAGTTCGGTGAGGCCGCCGCACCAGCCAACGTCTGGCTGGATGATGTCGCAGCAACCCATTTCCAGCAGCATGCGAAAGCCCCAACGGGTGGCCTCATGCTCACCGGTGGTCACCAGCATGCCCTTGGGTACGTTGTTGCGCAGCGCGGCGTAGCCCCAGTAGTCGTCGGGCGGCAACGCCTCTTCGATCCACTTCAAACCGTACTCGTGGGCGCCGACTGCGAGTTTGGTGGCGTAGTTGAGGTCCAGGCTCATCCAGCAATCGAGCATCAGCCAGAAATCGGGGCCGACCCGCTCGCGCATGGTTGCCAGGGCTTCGAGATTCTTGCGCAGGCCATCCTCGCCTTCGGCCGGGCCGTGATGCAAAGGCATCTTGCCGCCGATGAAACCCATTTTCTGCGCCAGGTCCGGCCGTGCGCCGGTGGCATAGAACTGCAATTCATCACGCACCGCGCCGCCGAGCAATTGATGCACCGGTTCCTGGCGGATCTTGCCAAGCAAGTCCCAGAGCGCCAGGTCCACGCCGGAAATCGTGTTGATCACCAGGCCTTTGCGGCCGTAGTAGAGCGTCGACTGGTACATCTGGTCCCAGATCTTCTCGATGTCGGTCACCCGGGCGCCTTCGACGAATCGTGCCAGGTGCTTTTCAACGATGTAGGCTGCGGGCTCGCCACCGGTGGTCACGGCGAACCCGACGGTGCCATCGCTGGCTTCGATTTCCACCACCAGGGTGCCGAGCACATTGATGCCGAAACTGCGGCGGCTCTGGCGGTAGTCCGGGTATTTGCTCATGGGCGTGGCGATGTGATCGTCGATCCAGTGGCCATCGGCCTGATCGTGATAATCCGCGCCGCCGCCTCGAAGCACGAAGGCGCGAACGTGTTTGATTGTGGGAATACCCATGTATGCAGCTCCTTGAGTTAAACAGTGGCGGGCGTCTTTGAAGCGCGTTGGCCGGGCGAGTGGATACCCAGCACCAGCAACGCGGCGATAACGGTGGTAACCGAGAGCAGGTAGAGGCCTGCGGCGGGGGAGTGGAAGGCGCCTTCGGCCCAATTCTTCAGCACCGGGGCGATAAAGCCGCCGAGGGCGCCAAAGGAATTGATCAACGCGATACCCGCTGCTGCCGCGCTGCCGGCCAGGTAGCTGGACGGAAAGGTCCAGAACACCGGCTGCACGGCGATGAAGCCGGAAGCGGCGAAGCACAGGGCGACGATTCCCAGCAATGGGCTGGAAACGCTCACCGAGCAGGCGATCCCGGCGGCCGCCATCAGCAGGGTCAGCGCGGCGGTACGGCGGCGCTGGCCGGAGCGGTCGCTGTAACCGGGAATCAGGTAGGCCGCGCACAGGGCGCAGATCCATGGAATTGCCGTGACCAGTCCCACCATCAGCCCGACCTTGCTGCCCAACAGACCGCCGACCTGAGTCGGCAGGTAAAACACCACGCCATAGACGCTGGCCTGGATCAGCAGGTAAATCAGGCACAGGTACAACACAGAGGGTTGGCACAGCACGCTAAGCAGGCTGCGGCCGTGGGATTGTTTGTGCTGGTCCTCGGCATCGAGCAGCGCCTGGACCTGCTGGCGTTCTTCGACCGTCAGCCATTTAGCATCGGCGGGGCGGTTGTCCAGGTACCAATAGGCCCAGATGCCCACAGCCGAGGCCATCAGGCCTTCAACGGCGAACAACCACTGCCAGCCGTGAACACCGGCAAAACCGTCCAGCTCCAACAACAGGCCCGACAGCGGGCTGCCGAAGATGAACGCCAGCGGCGCGCCGAAGTAGAAGAAACCCATGGCCTTGCCCCGGGCCGCCGAGGGGAACCAGTAGGTGAGGTAGAGAATGACGCCGGGAAAGAATCCGGCTTCGGCCACGCCCAGCAAGAAGCGCAGCACGTAGAAACTCGTTTCGTTGTGGGCAAAGACCATGGCCGCCGACACCAGGCCCCAGGTGACCATGATCCGGCACATCCACAACCGGGCACCGACGCGGTGCAGGATCAGGTTGCTCGGCACCTCCAACAAGGCGTAGCCGGCGAAGAACACCCCGGCGCCAAAGGCGAACGCTGCATCGCCGATACCGGTGTCGGCCTGGAAGGCTTGTTTGGCGAACCCGACGTTGGCGCGGTCGAGAAAGGCCATGATGTACATCAGCAACAGGAAGGGCAGCAGGCGCCAGGAAATCTTGGCCAGCACAGACGCAGGAAGAGTCTTCATCGCGGGGTTCCTTTAGCAGGTATTTGTTCTTATGGGCTGGACTGTACGGCCGGCTAACGATGCGTTACAAATCGAATCTCGCTAACAAGCGATACCCTCAAGGTATCGATAAAGAGGCCCTCGATGACCCATCCCGTGCTGTCCCGCAGCCTGTTCAACCGCCTGCGCTATAAACATCTGCACATGCTGGTGGCCCTGAGTGCCAGCCAGAACCTGCATCGTGCCTCCCAGAGCCTGAACATGTCGCAACCGGCGGCGACCCGGATGCTGCACGAGATCGAGGACATGTTCGGTTGCGACCTGTTCGAGCGCCTGCCCCGGGGTATGCGCCCGACTGCCTTGGGCCAGGAACTGATCCGCTTCGCCGAGTTGGCCCTCAGCGGCCTGGACCGCTGCGCCGAAGACCTGCTGGCGCGCCAGCAGGGTGGTTACGGCTATCTGTCGATCGGCACCATCATGGGCGCCGCACCGGACCTGGTGATGGACTCCATTGCCCGCATCAAGGCCCTCAACCCTCAACTGCGGATCCGCATCATGGGCGACACCAGCGACCAGGTGATCCAGTTGTTGGAACAGGGCCGTATCGACCTGGCCATCGCCCGACGCAACGCGGCCACCGACAGCGAGCATTACGAGTTCGAACAGTTGGGCAACGAACGCTTGCTGGTAGTGGTCCACGCCGGCCATCCCCTGGCGCGACGCAAGAAACTGGCGCTGGCCGAACTGGTCAGCGACTGGCCGTGGATCCTGCAACCGGAAACCAGTCCGGCACGCATCGGCCTCGATCAGGCCCTGCAACGCCTGGCGCTGCCAACGCCGGCGGACATCATCGAGTGCAGCTCGGTGTATTCCATGCAGCAACTGATTCAACTGACCGACGCGATCATGGTGCTCTCGGAAACCGCCTTGCGCGATTACCTGAAGATGGGCCTGGTGGTGGCGTTGCCGGTGGCGCTCGACGTGCAACTGGCGCCGTTCGGGTTACTGCGCCGCAAGGGTGAACCGGTGAGCCGGGAGTTGGGACTGTTCATCGATTTGCTGCGCAGCAAGGCAAGCGGGCGAGCGGGGGACTGATTGGGGCCGCAACCCCTTGCAACGGTTGGGCGGTTTCAAAAAGCGCTTGTTTTCGCGAGCATCGCAGGCACATCAATTCAGTGTGCCTTAGCATCTCCAATGCTCAATCGACCCCAAGGAAGGAGGTCCATCATGTCCACTCAAGATACCCACGTCGATTTTATCCAGGCCCGGTTGCCCACCTGGCTGAAACGCGCGTCACGGGCCGACCAGGAGCGTTTCAAGGTCCTTGCCCAGCAACTGCAGCGCGACAGCGACGCGCTCAATGCACTGCTTGTCGACCTGCCGGCGCCGGAGACCTTCACCCGCAACCTGCTGCAAGCCCAGCCGGAGATACAGGCCTGGCCAGCGGTGAATGGCTCCGGCGGTGCTGCCGATGCCATACGCCGGGCAAGGGTCAGGCGCGGCGCCTTCCGCTATGAGCCCTCGCTGTCGGTGGTGGAAGCGGCCATGCGCAATTACGCGCCCACCGAGGCGGTCACCGGCAGCGAGTTCGACAGCACGGGCCAGCTGTTCATCCAGGGAAAGCCGCAAGAGTTCCGCCCATGGAACGAGCCATCGGATACCGTCTTGTTGCCCACGACCCCGGCCGAATTCGCCCGCCTGTGTCGGCGCATGGATGCCGGCGGCGCCTACCGCAAGGTGCTTGAACGGCGGTTGCCGCGCATCGGCGCCGAGGTGCCTGCTGTCGCCAGCGCCTACATGGCGTACGCACGCAGCCTGCTCACCCATGACGCCTACGAGGCGAAATTGGACGGGCGCCTCGATGAAACCGGTGAGCGTCTGCTGGCCTACGCCGGCATTCAACTCCAAGCCCGGTCCATTGCGCCTCTGGCCTGCGAGGTCAAGTCGCTGGAGTTGCTGTCCGTGCCGCTGTTCGGTGCGCGGGTGTATTGGGGCGTGCAAGGGGACGCCAGAGGTGTGCGCCCGATCGTCCTGCACATGCCCCATGATGCGGTGGCACCACTCAAGCAGTTCACCAGCTTGCAGGCCATGTCCGCGGAGTTGACCGAGCGGGTACGTAGACGCAGCTATCGAGAAAGCCTGATGCGCTACCTGCCGCTGCGTTTGCAGGCCTGGCTGGGGACGGCCCTGCATGATCAAGTGGAGTGGCGGCTGGAGACCCACCCTAATGTGCTACAGGAAATCCATGCCCGTATCACGGGGTGGCGCGAGGGCGAACGGGGCGAGGACGGCAGCCGCATTCGGATACCCCTGCCCAAGGTGGCCTGGGGCTTGAGTGATTTGCGTGAGCCGCCTTGGCCAGCCGGCTATCACGAATGGCGTGGCCATGCCTTGGCCAACGCTGCGGCGCTGATGGTCCCGACTCGGGACCAGGACTGGCAGGCGCTGCTGGCTCGCTTCGCTTACTGGGAAAGCCTTGTCGAGCGCACGCTCATGCTCGCTGCGACCTTCTTCCCGTTCTGCGCGCCCCTCGGCATGACGGCGGCAGCGGTCGGGGGTGTGCGGCTGGTGTATGAAATCTTCGAAGGCATCCAGGCCTTCAACGAAGGTCATGCCCAGGAAGGCATCGAACATATCTTCAACGTGTTGTTCGGCGTTGCTCAAGGTGCCTACCTGGGGTTCGTCGGTGGGACGGTGGAACCCATGTCCGTGGGTGACGGCACCACGCGCCTGTGGAATGGCGATGTCCGGGCTTTTGAAGCGAGGCACTTGCCGCCTGTGGAAGCGGAGCAGGACGCCTGGGGTGTCTGGCGCACGCCAAACGAGGCGTGGGTGCGAATCGAGGACCGTTACTTTGAAGTCCAAGGCACCGGCGATGCCATGGATTTGCGCCTGCCTGCGGGACATAAAGGCGTGCGCCCGCCCCTGGAGTGGAGTCGTGCCCGTGGTTGGCAGTGGGCGCATCGCAACCCCTTGCAACGGGGTCGCCTGGAACTGCTGCGCAACTTCGCCGAGACGCCGGCCGAGCTGGACGACAGGACGGTCCTCGTCCTGCAACGACAGGTCGGCATCAGCGATGCGCATCTGCGCTACTTGCAAGTAGAGGGGCAGCCGATGCCAGCGATACTCGCCAATACCCTGGACGAGGCCAGGTGTTGGCAGCAGGTGCGGCACGCCATTGAACGGTTGCTGCGCAATGAAACGCCGCAAAGCGGGCATTTTCGCATCGTCCAGACCATTGTGGAGTTGCCGGGTTGGCCAAGCGACCTGACGTTGCGCTACCACGACGGCGTGGCCCTTCATCCCATTGGTGACCTGGCCGACACGCGCTCGCTCTATCTACGCAAAGCGGACCTGGAACACGACGCGTGGGCCGAGCGTGTCCTGGCCGGCCTGAGCACGGCTGAACAGACCGCGGTGCTGGGCCAAGGCAGTCTCGGCTTGCCGCCCGTGGAGCGCAGTCGGCTGTTGGCCGGGCACTGGGCCAGGCATCTGCAGCGCAATACACGACGGGTGATCGACGCCATGGTCCGTACCTCCGGGGCTGACCCCCTGGCTGTCCCACTGGTCCGGGCTTTTCCGGGCTTGCCGCAATCCATGGCCAACGAGCTTGCCAGCCAGGCGGTCGGCCAGGACCGCGTGCGCCTGACTGAAGGCCGGGTAGGAGAAGGCTTGGGCAGTCAATGCGCCGAAGCCCTGCGCGAGCTGCGCCTGAGCCGTGCCTTGCGTGCCCTGGAACGCGGTGAAAGCAGCGTCGATCGGGACCGCATCATCATGGGCCTGGTGGGCAGCGCTCCCCAATTGCAAGGCCGGGTGCGCCTGCGCCTGTTTCTGCGTGAGCTTGCGAATCCGCTGGAGGTGGGGGAAACCGGGCCGTTGAAGATCATCCGCCAGGAAGGCGAACAGTACCGCTCCTTTGACGAAGAAGGGCATGAACTCGCCGATGCCCTGGACCTGGAAGCGGCGTTGCTCAGAGCGCTGCCGGACGACGCGCGCCGGGCGCTGGGCTTGAACATCTGGCAGGGCGACACCCTGCGGACCTGGTTGTTCGCACAAGCCCTTGACGATCGGCCAGGCCTGCGCCCCTATTTGCTGATAAAACCCCTGGGCACCCGTGGCGCCCGCCCGCAATGGTTGAACGGGCGCTTGGGTTATCCGTTCAGCGGGCGTGGACGGCTTCCCTTGCAGGTTTGGAGTGCAAGCCTGGAAGCGCGTCTTGAGCGACTCTATCCAAGCTATGCAGGGAGTGAACTGGCGCGGCTTCAAGAGACCCTGGCCAGACAAGCCAGTCGCCAGCGCTTGAGCCTGGAGAACCTGGTCGCCCAACTGGAAAACCAATGGACCGCACTGGATCATGAGCTGCGTCAGTGGGAGGTCCATGAGGGCGCTCATCATCCGGCCGAGAACGGCCTCGACACCGAGACACGGCTCTCGCTGCGCCGGGCCGTAGCCGCGGAAATTCGCCGCGCCTGGCGACGTGCACCGGATCCGGGTCAAGAGGGCAGTGAGCTGGCATTGCGGCTGGTGGGGTACAACATCGGTCGTCTGCCGCCGATCAGCACGAGTTTTGAACATATAGAAGAGTTGTTTCTGGTGAACATGGGCCTGAGCGAGGACCCTTCGACGTTCCTGCGGCTGTTCCCCAACATGGACACGCTGCACCTGCAAGGCAACAACCTCACCGCGGTGCCCATGGCCGCGGGCGAGCTGCCCGGGCTGATAGAGCTGTCACTGAGCAACAATCCGCTCATGATGGACGCGGAGGTCTTTGCGCCCCTGCTCGGTGCCGGTTCTGCGCTCCATTTACGGACGCTGCACCTGTCTGGAATCAGCAGCGGCGGGGAGGCGGGGGCCAGTGCCGCCATGGTCGCCGCTATCGACCGCCTGGGCGGACTGATCTCCCTGCGTGATCTGGTATGGGCTGACAACTTGCATTTCACCCGCCAGGAGTTGCAGGCCATCACCGCGTTACCCGGGTTGCGTACATTGGACCTGGCGCGCTGTGGTCTGCGCCTGGATCAGCAGGGCAGTGCGTTCCTGCGCACGGCTGTCGGCCTGGAGGACCTGCGCCTGAGCGGTAACAACTGCCGGGACCTGCCGGATTTGCCGGAACTTGTGAACCTCCAGGAGCTGGAGCTTTCCAGCACCGGGCTTGATCGAGTGCCGGCTCTGGTTTTGACGGTGTTATCCAGACCTTCATCCGACATGCTCATTCTCGACCTCAGGGAAAACCGTATCGCCAACATCCAGGATGACCTGCTGCCTGCCCTGGTCCAGTGGCCGAGGGAAGATCCCGTTGGGCTGTGGCTGGAGGATAATCCGTTGCCAAGCGCGCAAATCCAGGCCCTTCGCGCCATGGTGCCCGAGGCTTTTCGCTACACCATCGACGATTGGCTGTATATCTCCCCCAGCCTTCAGCGGGCCTTGGAAGTTGCCCGCGACAACGCCGGAAACCGACGGTTCATCGATTGGTTCTCCGGCGCTATGCGGGAAGCCGATGCCCGTTCGTCTCTCGGGCTGGCCTTTGGCGATCGCCAGAGGGCGGCGGCTATTTTGCAGCACTATATCGGCTACCAGAACGCTCATGCGCCCTTGCCGGACTTGGTCGCGGATTTCGATCAGCAACTGGGGCAACTGCGCGTGCGCCTGCAAGCGCGCAGTCTGGACCGGCAACAGCCAGACCTTGCTGAGCTGGAACTGCATTTCACGATGTTCGAAGCACTCCAGCGTGCTCGCCTCGAGCGACAGGGCGTACCTTTTGAAGGCTTCCTTATCGAGCACTACGCCTTTTGGAACCACATGCTGGCGGAGCGTTATCCGAACATCGAGCAGCGCCAGGCGCATATGACGCGGGCGGCGTTCATCGACTGGCTCTGCGACGCGCAGGACACTTTCAACAACAATGATCAATCCCCCCGTACCGGAGAAATGACCTGGCGCCCCTACTTGGGGTTGATGTCTCGCGACTGGTCCGAAGGGTTGGCGGTCTGGGAAACGGTCGATGACGATTTGGTGGATGCGTTCAGTGAACCGGTGAATCCATCCCGTTGGCCCCGGGTGTTGCTGGATAACCTGGCGCGGCCGGATGCCGACCTGCCCAGCCCACTGGAGTCCTTCACGCAGGGCGACCACACCGTCTGGCGCCGCGCAGGGCTCGAGGCTGTCGCGGATGTGGATTGGGCCGCGGGCCAGCCGGTGACGCTCACCGAAGATCAGTTGCGACGCACCATGGCGATCTATCGCTCGCTCAAGAGCCGGGAGGTCGAGGCGCTGGTGCGTCGGATAACGACTGAGCTGGTCAGCGCCTGGTGGACGTCGGGAACGGTGTAGGAGCTGCCGGAGGCTGCGATTTTTTGATCTTTCGCTTGGGACTCAAGTGTTTGGGGAAAGATCGCAGCCTCGTTTCACTCGACAGCTCCTACACAGCTCCTACACAGCTCCTACACAGCTCCATAGCTGCTGCGGGCCAGGTCAGTGGCCAGGCGTCGTCTTGAAGACCAGGGCCTTGAGGCCACACTCCAGATCGATGTCGGGAAATTCCGGCGGATTTCCCAGGCGTTGCTCTAAGACCAGCCCCGGTGCTTGCTGGGTAACGCCGTCGATGAGGAAGTCCGCGCCGGTGGCCGGGTCGTTGCTGCAGGCCAGGACTGTACCGTGGGCCGTCAGCAGTTCCGGCAGGCGGCGCAATACCCGCTGATAGTCCTTGGTCAGCAGGAAGCTGCCTTTCTGGAAGGTCGGCGGATCGATGATCACCAGGTCGTACGGGCCACTGTTGATCACCTTGCCCCAGGACTTGAACAAGTCGTGGCCGAGGAAACTCACCTGGCTGAGGTCGTGGCCATTGAGTCGATGGTTGTCGCGGCCTCGGCTCAGGGCCGCACGGGACATGTCCAGATTGACCACATGCCGGGCGCCGCCGGCGATGGCCGCCACCGAGAAGCCACAAGTGTAGGCGAACAGGTTCAGTACCCGTTTGCCCTCGGCGTTGGCCCGGACCCAGTCGCGGCCATAGCGCATGTCGAGGAACAGGCCGTTGTTCTGCTTCTTGCCCAGGTCGATCCGGTAACGCAGGCCACCTTCGGTCAGGGTCCATTCGTCAATGGGCTCGCCCACCAGCCATTGGGTCAGGCTTTGCGGCAGGTAGCGGTGCTGTACCGCCAGCGTATGGGCCTTGCTGTGTTGCCAGGCCGGCGACGCAGTGAGCGCCAGCAATGTCGCGATCAAATCGTCCAGGTGCGTGGGTTCCGGCTCCTTGAACAGCGAGACCAGCACCACCCCTTGCAACCAGTCGACAGTGATTTGCTCCAGGCCCGGCCAGCAGCGCCCGCGGCCATGGAACAGGCGCCGGGTTTCTTCTGGCACCGACTCCAGGGCTGTCAGCAAATGGGCGTGAAGGGTTTGAAGGGCTACGCAATTCATTCAGGCAACGCCAGGGATTCGAAAGGCCGGCATTTTAACCGCAGGCTACCCCGGCGCAATCCCTTGCCACCTTAACTGCCACTGCTGCCAAGAATGCTGGCAACCTGTTGCGGCTGGCAGTTGAGGTACGCCGAACGCTTGAGCCAACTGGGGTCCGGGTACCAGGAAAACATGAATTGACCGCCCTTGAGCTTGTCGATCACCTGGCGCGCCACCTGGGGGCGTACGGCAGGGCAGCCCTGGCTGCGCCCGATGCGTCCCTGGCGCACGCTCCACAACGGGTTCACGTAGTCGGCGGCATGGATCACGATTGCCCGATCGCGGGCCAGGTCATTGAAACCGGGCTCCAGGCCGTCCATGCGCAGCGAATAGCCGTGGGTGCCCTGGTAGCTTTCCTGGGTGCGAAACAGGCCCAGGCTGGATTGGTAGCTGCCCAGGCGATTGGAAAATTGTGTCGCGAAGTTTTCCCCGGATTTTTGCCCGTGGGCCACCAGGTCGCGCAATACCAGCTTCTGCTGACGCAGGTCGAAGATCCACAGGCGACGGGCGGTGGAGGGTTGCGAGTAGTCGATGACCGCCAGGTGGCGGGCTTGGCTGGCGCCATTGGCGACTGCGCATTGCATGGCGCTCAAGGCACTTTTGAGCGCCAGGGGATTGAGTTCCGGCGCTGCGTGGGCGAGGCTGTTGTAGAGCGTTTGCGAATTCGTCTTCTTTTCGGCCAGTGCCGGGCTGCAAATGACGCCCAGGCCCAGCATGACCAGACAGAGTCGGCGCAAGATGCCCTGTACAGGCGAAGCGTATCCAGCGTGGTGTTCGTTCGCGGCATCCCGTCCGATTTTGTTTGTTTGCATGATGGCGGGTCGTACCTGTCGCAAAATTCACCGTCAACGAGACGGCCATGGATTGGAGTAAAGCAGTTGTTCAAAAAGTCCGCATGTTACCTGAGCCTTTTATTGCTCACTGCGCCATTGGTCGCGACAGCCGAAGACAGCGATCCGGCGCTCGTGCAGACGACACTGGCGCAATTGGCGGTCGCGTGTCCAACAGTAGCGGCAAGCGTCGACTTTCAGGCGTTGCTCGACTTGCAGGCGTTCTATCAGCAAAACGCAGGCCAGCAAGCCTGGGCGGACGACGAACGACGGATGGCGTTGCAGGTCCAGTTGCAACAACTGGCTGACGACGGCCTGGATCCAACGCGCTATAGCTTGCCTGCCCAGGGGGCAGACCAGGGCGCTCACTGTGTCGACATCGCCATCAGCCAGCGCTACCTGCAAGCCTTGCATGACCTGCGTTTCGGCTATTTGTCCCAAGACCGGCTGGAACCGGTATGGAAGGCCAACCCGCCGCCACAGGATCACCAGGCCGTGGTGCTGGCCATCGCCGGGCTGGGCCTGCAGAACGTCGCCAGTGCCTTTGAACAGGCCCGCCCGAACCTGGACCTTTATCGCAACCTGCGCGGCCTTTATGCCCGGCTGCGGCAACAGCCTTTATCCGACTGGCAACCCGTACCGGGCGGGCCGCTGTTGCAACCGGACAAGCAGGACGCCCGCGTCCCCGCCCTGGCCCAGCGACTGTTCAACGAAGGTTACTTGAGTACACCACCTTTGGTGACCGACGAGCACTACAGTCCCACGCTGGTGGAGGCGATGAAGAGCTTCCAGCTCCAGCATTCGCTGCAGGCCGATGGGGTGGTGGGGCCGTGGACCGTGACCGAGCTGAACATCAGCCCGGCCATGCGTCGCGAGCAGTTGCGCATCAATCTGGAACGCATGCGCTGGCTGGCCCAGGACGTGGAGAACGACAGCGTCCTGGTCAACGTGGCGGCGGCCCAGTTGACGGTTTATCGAGGCGGCGAGCCAATCTGGCAAACCCGCACCCAGGTGGGCCGTGCGCAACGGCAGACACCGTTGCTCAAGTCCCACGTCACCCGGCTGACGCTCAACCCGAGCTGGACCATCCCCCCCACCATCATGCGCGAAGACAAACTGCCTGAGATCCGCCGTGATCCGGAGTTTCTCAGTCGCAACAACCTGCGGATCCTCGACAGTGAAGGCCTGCCGTTGCTGGCAGAGGATATCGACTGGGAGCACCCGGGCAACCTCATGCTGCGCCAGGACCCTGGTCCGAAGAACCCGTTGGGCAAAATGGCGATCCGCTTTCCCAATCCGTTCTCGGTGTACCTGCATGACACCCCGAGCCAGGCGCTGTTCAGCAAAGGTCCGCGAGCCTTCAGTTCAGGCTGCGTGCGAATCGAGCAAGTGATGCACTTGCGCGACCTGCTGGTAAGCCCGGCCGAACGCGCGCGTACCGATACGCTGCTGGCCACCGAGACGACCCATGAATTCCGGTTGGCCCGGCCCGTGCCGATCCTGCTGGGGTACTGGACAGCACAAGCGGACAGCCAGGGCCAGCCGTTGTACATCCCGGATATCTATGCTCGTGACGCGACACTGTCTGCTGCCCAGGGTCGAGCACTCTGAGGTCAAGCGCAGGCGGTGGCGGCGTGTGTGGTCTCGTCGAGCGTCGTGAACAGCCGCTGGCCGATAACGCTAGCGGCCTGCAAATGCTGGTGCGGATCGACGGTTTCCGATTCGAGCAAACGTTGGGAGCTCACCACGCGGGCGCCGCAGTAATCGAAAATGCCATGGTCGATCTGCGTGGTCATCGCCTCGCCGTAGCCGTGGCGCTGGAAGCTATCGGCATCGGCGCCACCGACCGCCACCAGGTGCACCCGCAAGTGCTGCAGTTGTTGGACAAACGGCTTGTCGAGGCTGAAATCGAATGCCCAGCCGTTGGAAAACACCCGGTCGATCCAGCCCTTGAGCAGCGCCGGCATGGACCACCAGTAAATCGGATAGACCAGCACCAACGTATCGGCACGATCGATCCTGGCTTGTTCGGCCAGCACATCCGCGGGCGGCGACGCTTCGCGGTGGTGAACGGCATGGTCGGCGAAGCTGAAGCGCGGATCGAAACCTTCGGCGGCCAGGTCGGCGATCTCGAACGTATCGGCGGGGTTGGCGCGGGTGATGCCCTCGGCGATTTTTTCGGCCAGGCTGTGGGTGAGGGAACGAGGGTCGTGGTGAGCCACAACGATCAATGCATGCATGGCGAAACTCCTTCTGGTCACACAGTCAGGAAGACAGGTATGCTGGGTTAAGTTACGGTTAGTAAGTTACGGTTGGTAAAGTTAGCATGTCAAGCACTGACGAAAATCCGCAGTCTTCACCTCGTCGTCGTTTATCCCGGCATGACCGGCAGCGACAATTGCTGGATGTCGCCTGGCGACTGGTGCGCGAGGAGGGCAGCGACGCCCTGACGCTGGCGCGGCTGGCAGATCAGGCGGGGGTGACCAAGCCCATCGTCTACGACCACTTCATCACCCGGTCCGGGTTGCTGGCGGCGTTGTACCAGGATTTCGACGCCCGTCAGACCACGCTGATGGACGCGGCCCTGGACGCCAGCGACGCGACCCTGCAAAGCCGGGCGGCGGTGATTGCTTCTTCCTACGTCGAGTGCGTGCTGTTGCAAGGCCGGGAGATTCCCGGGGTGATCGCGGCATTGACCAGCTCGCCGGAGCTGGAACGCATCAAGCGCGAATACGAGGGAATTTTCCTCGACAAGTGCCGCGCCGTGCTGGAACCGTTCGCCGGCACGAAAGGCATCACCCAGGCCGGTTTGCGGGCGATGCTGGGGGCTGCGGAGGCACTGTCCAATGCCGCTGCCACCGGGGAAATCAGCGCTGGCGAGGCGAAGGAAGAGCTGCTGGCCAGTATCGTTGCGATGGTGAACAGGACCGTCGACATTCCTTCAAACTAAACCACCGCTATCGCGAGCACATTCAGCCTCTTTGCCAACTGACCGACGGATATCGAGAGCAACCCTCTTGAGGGCAAGCTGCACTTTTATGAAGCCGCAGGCGCGGTGATCGCACCATCGCAAGGCAGTTGGCGGTGCTTGCGCAGCGGAGGCGGGCGCCGGTTGGCTTGCGGTGACTGAGCTGGCGTCTTCGCGGGCAGGCCCGCTCCCACAGGGGATTAGCGGTGAATGCGCGACGGTGAATAGGGGCTGGACGAGGCTTGGCACGCTCGCTGCAAGAGGCTAACCAGGCCCACCGCGAACACAGTCGAGTGGGCAGCCCCGTCGGTCAACGAAGATCGAGTGCCAGCAGGTCGGGGGACAACGGTAGGTCAAGGCGCAGTCGCCGGGCCGATACCGCACAGAACAGGCAAAGACGCCTGGAACCGCAAGGTTTCAGGCGTCTTTTTTTTGCTTTCAAAATCGTGATGGGCTTTTGTCGGGTGCTTTTTATGAATTCCAACGTTGCTTCTCTGAACAAGCTGCAAACGCTGATCGTGATCGGCAATGGCATGGTCGGCCATCACTGCGTCGAGCAACTGATCGAGCGCGGTGCCCTCAATCATTACCGTGTGCATGTGTTCAGCGAAGAGCCGATGCGTGCCTACGACCGTGTGCACCTGTCCGAGTACTTCTCGGGCCGCGATGCCGAGTCCCTGGCCCTTGGCGAAGCGTCGTTGTACCAGACCCCCGGCGTGACGTTGCACCTGGGTGTGCCGGTGCTGGAAATCGACCGTGACGCGCATCAGGTGGTGACCGCCGATGATCGCCTTCACTACGACAAACTGGTGCTCGCCACCGGTTCCTACCCGTTCGTGCCACCGATTGAAGGTGCCGAAGGCGATTCGTGCCTGGTCTATCGCACCCTGGAGGACTTGGACGCGATCCGCGCCGCCGCCAGCAATGCCCGCCGTGGCGTGGTGGTCGGTGGCGGCCTGCTGGGCCTGGAAGCGGCCAACGCCCTCAAGACCCTGGGCCTGGAGGCCCACGTGGTGGAATTCGCCCCCCGGCTGATGCCGGTGCAATTGGACCCCCAGGGCGGCTTGGCCCTCAAGGCCCGTATCGAGAAGCTGGGCGTCGGCGTGCACCTGTCCAAGGGCACCCAGTCCATCAGCGCCGGTGAGCAGTACCGTTATCGGATGAACTTCGGCGACGACGATTTCCTGGAAACCGACCTCATCGTGTTTTCCGCCGGCATCCGTGCCCAGGATGCCCTGGCTCGCCAAAGCGACCTGCAGATCGGCCCGCGCGGTGGTGTGGTGATCGACGATCATTGCCAGAGCAGCGACCCGGACATCTACGCCATCGGCGAATGCGCGGCCTGGAACGGCAGCATTTTCGGCCTGGTCGCCCCGGGCTACCAAATGGCCCGCAATGTCGCGGCCCGGCTGTGCGGCGAAAGCGCGGAAGCCTTCACCGGCGCCGACATGTCGACCAAGCTCAAGTTGCTGGGTGTGGACGTTGGCTCCATCGGCGATGCCCATGGCAACACCCCGGGGTCGCGCAGCTTCCAATTCATCGACGAAACCAGCGCCAGCTACCGGCGACTGGTGGTGGCCGCCGACGGCAAGCGCGTGATCGGCGCGGTGCTGGTGGGCGATAACAGCTACTACGACACCTTGCTGCAATACATGCAGAACGGCATCGCTTTGCCCAAGGACGCTGCCAGCCTGATCCTGCCGTCGTCCGAGGGCGCTCCGACCCTGGGCCCGGCGGCGTTGCCCGAAACCGCCACCATCTGCTCGTGCCACAACGTCACCAAGGGCTCGATCTGCTCGGCCATCGACGGTGGCTGCACTGATCTGGGCCAGCTCAAATGCGACACCAAGGCCGGTACCGGTTGTGGTGGTTGCGCGGCCTTGGTCAAGCAAGTCTTTGAACATGAATTGACTGCCCGCGGCGTCAGCGTCGACAAGAGCTTGTGCGAACATTTCGCCTACACCCGCCAGGAGTTGTATGCGCTGGTGCGGGTGGAAGGCATCATCAGTTTCGACGAACTGCTGGCCAAGCACGGCCGCGGCCACACCGGTTGCGATCTGTGCAAGCCGGCGGTGGGCTCGATCCTGGCGTCGTGCTGGAACCAGCCGATCATGGATCCGTCCCTGGTGCCGTTGCAGGACACCAACGACACCTTCATGGCGAACATGCAGAAAAACGGCACTTACTCGGTGGTACCGCGTATCGCCGGTGGGGAAATCACCGCCGACAAGCTGATCGCCATCGGCGTGGTCGCCAAGAAATACGACCTCTACACCAAGATCACTGGCGGCCAGCGCATCGACCTGTTCGGCGCCCAGTTGCACCAGTTGCCGGACATCTGGGCCGAGCTGATCGAAGCCGGTTTTGAAACCGGGCATGCCTACGGCAAATCCACGCGCACGGTGAAATCCTGCGTGGGCAGCACCTGGTGCCGCTACGGCGTGCAGGACAGCGTGCAGATGGCCCTGACCATCGAAGATCGCTACAAAGGCCTGCGCTCGCCGCACAAGCTCAAGTTCGCGGTGTCCGGTTGCACCCGCGAGTGCGCCGAGGCCCAGAGCAAGGACGTCGGCGTGATCGCCACCGAGAAGGGCTGGAACCTCTACGTGGCCGGCAACGGCGGCATGCGCCCGCGTCACGCCGAGCTGTTCGCAACCGACCTGGATGACGCCACGCTGATCCGCTACATCGACCGCTTCCTGATGTTCTACATCCGTACCGCCGACAAGCTGCAACGGACCTCGGTCTGGCGCGAAAGCCTGGAAGGCGGCCTGGACTACCTCAAGGACGTGATCATCCACGACAGCCTGGGCCTGGGCGCCGAGCTCGAAGCGCAGATGCAACTGGTGGTCGACCGCTACGAATGCGAATGGGCCAATGCCTTGAAGGACCCGGAGAAGCTCAAGCGTTTCCGCACCTTCGTCAACGACAAGCGCGGCGATCCGGACGTTCATTTCGTCCGCGAACGCGGCCAGCGCCGGCCGGTTCACGCCCATGAACTCCACCTGATTCCCGTTACCGAGGAGGTGCTCTGATGAGCCAGTCAAACGTCGTTCGTATTCCCGCCTGCGAAGTCGCCCAGGAACCCTTGCAATGGCGTGCCCTGTGCAGCCGCGAGGACCTGGTGCCCAACTCTGGCGTGGTCGCCTGGCACGACGGCAGCCAAGTGGCGTTGCTGTACCTGCCCGAGCATCAGGACAAGCCGCTGTACGCCATCGACAACCGCGACCCCAAGTCGGGTGCGAACGTCATCGGCCGCGGTCTGTTGGGCAGCATCAAGGGTGACCTGGTGATTGCCTCGCCGATGTACAAGCAGCATTTTCGCCTGGAAGACGGCCACTGCCTGGAGTACCCGGAACAAAGCCTGCGGGTATGGCCGGTGCGGCTCAATGGCGATGTGGTGGAGATTGGCGAAGACTGACCAGCGCAATGGCTGTGTTTGTGCGGCGTTATGGCGAGAGAGCCTGCTCCAGCTGGACTCTGTAGGAGCTGGCGGAGCCTGCGATCTTTTGATCTTTTGATCTTTTGATCTTTCACTTGAGATTCAAGTGTTCGGGGAAAGATCGCAGCCTCGTTGCACTCGACAGCTCCTACGCTCCTACACAGCGCGTACACAGCTCCTACTATTGAAATTGGGGATGAACAATGAAAACCGCCGCCCAACTGGTAAGACTCAAGAGTGTGCAGAACCAGCAGGTCCACAGCATCGCACCGGAGCAGACGGTGCTCGAGGCGCTGCAGATCATGGCCGAAAAAAATGTCGGCGCGCTGCCGGTGATCGAGGACGGCCAGGTGGTGGGTGTGTTCAGCGAGCGGGACTACGCGCGCAAGATGGTGCTCAAGGGGCGCTCATCGGTGGGGACGACGGTGCGCACCATCATGAGCGCGCCAGTGGTCACCGCCGACAGCCAGCAGAGCATCGACCGCTGCATGGAAGTCATGACCGACAGCCACTTGCGGCACCTGCCAGTGCTGGATAACGGGCAGTTGATCGGCCTGCTGTCCATTGGTGACCTGGTGAAAGAGGCGATTGTCGAGCAGGCGGATTTGATCCGGCAGTTGGAGCATTACATTCGCGGGCACTGAGCCCACAGGGAATTTATCTGTGGGAGCAAGCCTTGCTCCCACAGTTCAGCCCAACATCAGCAATTGCCGGATCAGATTCGGCGTACTGCCGGTCCAGCGCTTGAACGAGCGCCGAAAGTTCGCCGTATCGTTGAAGCGCAGGTACTGCGCCACTTCCTCGTTGCTGAAGCCCTTGACCTGATACAAATACAACGCCACATGGGTGTGCACCCGGTCCACCTGTTGCTGGAACCCGGTGTGGTGCTTGTGCAACTTGCGCTTGAGGGTTGCCGGGCTCATGGCGAAGGCCTGGGCGGTCTGTTCCAGGCTGGGCGTCTGCTGCACATGAGTGTGCAGGTAGTCATAGATACAATCCAGGAAGCTTGAAGCGAAACCCAGTTGATCGAGCTGTTCCCGGGCTTCGATCCGCGCCACCTGGCCGGCGGTGGCGGAAACGTTGGGCCAGGGCTTGGCGAGGCAGTGGCGGGGCAGGCGCATCAGGTCCAGGGGGCGGTCGAACTGGGTGTGCTCACCCAGATGCACCCAATATTGCTCGACGTAGCGCGGTTCGCTGTGGCGAAAGCTGCACTGCCAGGGCAGGCGTTCGCCGCTGAGCCAGGCGCTCATCGCCACCATCGAGGTCATGCTCGCCTCCAGTACGAAGCGCCATTGTTCATCGGCGCCGCAGCTGTCCAGCCAATGGACATAGGCATAGTGCTCGTCCAGCAGCAGCCTCGGGGCGGCCAACGGGCTGAGAAGCGCCTGTTGGTCGATCAGGGTCTGCAGGGCCTGATGCAGATTCTGCGCGTGGCGCAAGGCGTGGCTCGCAGGCCCGTAGTGGCCCGGCAACAGCCGCTGGCCAAACAGGAAACTACTGTCGCTGGCATCCAGCAGGCGCCGGCTATTGTCGATCAGGCCGAGGAACTGCTGCGGGCTGATACGGCTCTGCCCGGCGAGGATATCGTCGTGAAACAAGCCGGTGCCGCGCAACAGGCGATGGCTGTCGATGTCCCGCGACAGCGCCAGGTCGATCAGTGCGGCAGGTTGATAGTGCCCCGGAATGAAGCGGCTGTCGGTTTCGTACCAGCATGTCTTGAGGGTCATGCGCTTTTCGCCAACGTGGTCCGGGACTGAGCCAGCGCCAGGTTCAGGCGTTTGAGCAAGGCCTCGGGGGACTCGTCGAACGCCATCACCACCGCCGTACTGGCGACCAATTGCAACCGTTCGCTGTGTAGCCTGGTCTTGTGGGCCAGACTGCGCACTGCAATTTCCAGTTCCAGGGCCAGGCGTCGGGCCTGGCTCTCGCCGGTGTCGGGCAGCAGCACCACGAAGCGATCGCCGGCCAGCCGGCAGAGCAGATCCTGGCGCCGCAGGTTCAATACCAGCAACTGGCTGACGGCCTGGAGCACCGCATCGCCTTCGCCGTGGCCGAAGCGCTGGTTGATGGCGGTGAAGTTGTCCAGGTCCAGGGCCAGCAGCGACAAGGGTTGCTGGCGGCGTCGACTGTCTTCCAGGCTGGCGGACAGTTCGTGCTTGAGAAAATCGGCGCCGCCCAACGGCGTGAGTTTGTCGAACAGACGATGCTCACGGAACAGCCGCTCGCGCTTCTCCATCTGCCCGTTGATTGCCAGTTGCTCCCGGTGCCAGTGATAGATACCGAGGGTCAGCAGTATCATGCCCACCGGCATCGGCCCGGATTCGAGCCAGTGGTCCCAGGTGATGCTGTCGGGCAGGCGGATGAATTCATCGAGGCTGTCGATCCACCAGGAAAAGAAGATGCAGCCCAGGCCCAGGATCAGGTAGTTGGTGACCCGTCCGGCCGGGCGGCTTTTCAGCACCAGCCCCAGCCAGACCAGCGCCAGCAGCGCCGAGCCACCTTCGCCGAGGATGTCCAGCCAGACCCATTCGGCGACGGGTTTGAGTTCGCCGCTGGCCAAGTGCAGGATCAACCCGAGGTTGGCCGCCAGCAGGAGCAGGGCGAGTTTGAGGCGGTGCGGGCGCAGCACGGAGAACATGGCCGGAATCCTTTGCCAGAAGCGGAATGCGACCCAGCACAGCAGATGGATGTGACAGTGCGGTGACGGCGGGTGACGGCGTGGGGAGGTCGAATCAGCTCATCCATTGTCTGAACTTTTCATTCGTGCCATCGCCACCTATCTCATTGTGGCGAGGGGATTTTGTGGGAGCAAAGCTTGCTTGCGATGAAGACGACGCGGGTTTTCAGGGAATCGAGGCGCCTGCATCGCGAGCAAGCTTTGCTCCCACAGAGGTGATTCCCTCGCCCTTCAGATTCCCTGAGCCTGTAAAACAGGTCATTTCAGCTCATTCCGGCTCGCCAGCCCCCCTGAATCAGCCGATTGCAGCCCCTCCGGCGAACCCCTGTCACAGAACCGTCATTCCCCACCCCTAGCGTGCCCTCCCAGTTGCCGGGCCATTGCCTGGCGGATTTCCGGATTCCTGGGGAGGACCACCATGTATCACCGCACAAGCACTGCCGGGCTCGTCGGTTTCACGTTCACCGCATTGGCGATGGCTATTGCCAGTGAGCGACTGAGCGCCGCCGAGCAGGCGGCCACTGAACACGTTGAAGTGGTCGGCCAGGCGGCCAGTATCGATCAGGCCCTCAAGGAACAGCGCAGCGCCGACAGCATCAAGAGCGTGGTGCATGCCGACGGTGTGGCGCAGTTGCCGGATGAAAACGTCGCCGAAGCCGTGCAGCGCCTGCCCGGTGTCAGCGTCGAGCGCGACCAGGGCGAAGGCCGGTTTGTCAGCGTGCGCGGCCTGGGACCGGACCTCAACAGCGTGACCATCAACGGCACGCTGGTACCGGCCCCGGAGAGCGAACGCCGGGCCGTTGCCCTGGATGTGCTGCCCTCGGAGCTGGTGCAATCGTTGTCGGTGATCAAGACCCTGACGCCGGACATGGACGCCAATTCCCTGGGCGGTACGGTGGACGTCAAGAGCCTCTCGGCCTTCGACCACAAGGGCCTGTTCTACACCGGCAGCAGCGAAGCCAGCTATGACAAGAACACCAGCCAGACCAGCCCGAAATTCTCCGGCGCCATCAGCGACCGTTTCAGCCTCGGCGACGGGATCGATAATTTCGGCGTGGCCGCGGCGCTGAGCTGGCAGAAGCGTGACTTCGGTTCGGACAATGTCGAAACCGGCGGCGCCTGGGATTTCGAGCAAGGCTCGCGCCTCGAAGAGTTCGAACAGCGCGACTACGACATCCGTCGCGAGCGTGCCGGTGGCGGGTTGAACTTCGACTACAAGCCCGATGACTTCAGCAGCTATTACCTGCGCACGCTGTACAGCCGCTACAAGGACAGCGAAACCCGCAACGCCGCCAGCATTGCTTTCGAAGACCCGCAAGCCGCTGGTGAGCTGGGGGATGCCGAGGGCAAGCGCAAACTCAAGCAACGTGAAGAAACCCAGGAAATCCAATCCTACGTACTCGGTGGCGAACGCCTGTTCGGGCTCTGGACCCTGAGTGGCCAGGGCGGTTATAGCCAATCCAGCGAAGACAGCCCCGGCCACATCGCCGGCGCCACTTTCGAAGGCATCGACGGTTTCAACGGCGGCTTCTACGACAGCGACAAACCGCGGCCGATCATCGGCTCGGGGTTCTACGATCCGGCCAACTTCAGCCTCGACAAGGTGGATTGGGAGGAGCAGAAGACCACCGACACCGAGAAAAACCTGCGCCTGGACCTGGCCCGGGACTATGACCTGAGTGGCTACGCGTCCCAGGTCAAGTTCGGTGGCAAAGTCAGTCGACGTGACAAGGACAACGACCTCAATGCCTGGGTCTACGAGGATTTCGACGACCTGGGCTTTACCGACGAGCAGTTGAACCTTGGGCAGTTCCGGAAAGGCAACGTGGACTACCGCCTCGGCCGCTTCGGCCCGGGCATCAGCGCCGATGCGATCAAGCAGTTGCTCGGCGGTCTGAATCGCGACGAGTTTTTTGACGAGCAGGAGTCGCGCGTCAACGACTTCAAGATGAGCGAGGACATCAACGCCGGATACCTGATGAACACCGTCGATATCGATGACTGGCGCTTCATCGCCGGCATGCGCTACGAAGGCACCGAGTTCGAAGCCAAGGGCACCGGCGCCACCGACGGCGTCTTCACCGACACCGAGACCCGCCGCAAGTATCACCACTGGTTGCCGGGCCTGCACGCGCGCTATCAACTGGACAAGAACACCCAGGTGCGTGCGGCCTGGACCAAATCGGTGGTGCGTCCGACCTTCGGGCAATTGGCGCCGGGTTTTGTCATCGACGATGACGAGGCCACGTTCGGCAACCCGGAGCTCAAGCCGCTGGAATCGAGCAACCTGGACCTGGGCATCGAGCACTTCATGGGGCACGCCGGCACGGTCTCGGCCTTCGTGTTCTACAAGGACATCAAGAATTTCGTCTACAACACCGACCTGGCCGGCACGGGCGCCTGGACCGATTTTTCAGAAGCCCACAGCTACGCCAACGGCGACAGCGCCAAGCTGTATGGCCTGGAATTGGCCTACTCGCAAAAATTCGACTGGCTGCCGGCCCCTTGGAACGGCCTGCTGCTCGGCGCCAACACCACCTTCAGCCGTTCGGATGCCGAGATCGAAGGCTTCGATCAGGCCAGTGGTACCCAGCGCAAGCGCAGCATCGACTTGCCGAACCAGTCGGACACGGTCGGCAACCTGATGTTGGGTTGGGAAAACGACAAGCTGAGCCTGCGGCTGTCGGCCAACTACAAGTCAGCGTACCTGTTCGAGCTGGCGTCCATCAGCGACCGCGACCATGACCTGTACGTCGATGCCCAGACCTTCGTCGACTTCAGCGCGCGCTATTCGCTGACCAAAAACCTGCAAGTGAGCCTGGAAGCCCAGAACCTCACCGACGAGCCGTATTTCGTCTACACCGGCCACCGCTCCTACAACGGCCAGTACGAGGAGTACGGCCCGACCTACAAGCTGGGGCTGACCTTTACCCATTTCTGAATCGCGAGCCTGATCACTTGTGGCAAGAGGATTTTGCTCCCACAGATGAATTCCCTGGCCATAGAAGTGAGCAACAAGCCCGTTTGAGCCTGACTGAACGACAAGGATTTTCCCGTTGAACACGATGTTTTTCTTACCCAAGCGCTACCTGCTGGCGATGGCGATCAGCCTGGCATCAGCCGCCGCGCTGGCGGCTGCCCCGGCGCCCAAGCTAAAACTGCAACCCTGGTTTCAAGCCGAGCAACTGTCGATCAACGCCCTGGCATTCCTGCCTGGCCCTTCGACGACCGAGCGACTGGCGAGCGCCCGCGAGGGCTTGTTCTTGCTCGATGCCCAGGGGCGCGAACTGACGCGCCTGAAGGGCACCTTCGAAGGTGTCGATAGCCGTGCCCAGGGCGCGAACGTGTTGGTCGCCAGCCTCGACAGCACGCGCCAGCAAGCCCTGGTCGTCAGCCTTGATCCGCAAAACCATCAGTGGGGCATGCCGGTGTACCTGCCCACGCGGGATTTCCCGGTCAACGGCCTGTGCCTGTATCGCGACGAGGCGAGCAACCTGTTTGTGTTCCTGGTCGGCGAGGAGGGCAAGGGCGAGCAATGGCTGGTAGGCAATGGCGAGCGCCTGAGCGACACCGCGCAACGGGTGCGCGGCTTGCCATTGCCGCCGGACGCCAAGACCTGCCAGGTGCAGGACAGCGCCAATCAATTGTTCGTCAACGAGGAGCGGGTGGGTTGGTGGGCCTATCCGGCATCCTCAGAGGCCGAGACCGTGCGGGTACCCGTGGCGATGCGTGCGCCGTTTGGCGACCTCCAGCAAAGCGCCGGGGCCATGGCGGTGCTGCCGGGCGGCCTGTTGGGGCTGGACCCGGAAGCGGCGCAACTGCATGTGTATCAGCAACAGGACGAGGGTTGGAGCGCCAAAGCCAGTCTGCCGTTGTCGGGCCTGAAGGAGGCGGAAAACCTCGCGGCGCGGCTGACGAAAAGTGGCATCGAAGTGCTGCTGCGCGACGATGACAACGGACACCTGTACCAAGGCGAAATCAGCTGGAAACCCACGCCCGTACCCTTGCCGCCGGTACTGTCCACTGTGGCTGCCATCGTCCAGAGTGAACCGGTGGCCCGCCAGGGCGATGCCGCCGATGACCCGGCGATCTGGGTGCATCCGACGACGCCCGGGCTGAGCCGGGTGCTGGGCACCAACAAGAAGCAAGGCCTGCTGGCCTATGACCTGCAAGGCAAGCTGCTGCAGGAACTGGCGGTCGGGCGCCTGAATAACGTCGATGTGCGGGCGAACTTCAAGCTGGGCACGCAAACCGTCGATCTGGCCGTGGCCAGCAACCGCGATCGCAACAGCTTGAGCCTGTTCAGCATCGACCGCGCCAGTGGCGAGTTGCGCGAAGCCGGTGAGATTGCGACGTCATTGAAGGAAATCTACGGCATCTGCCTGTACCAGCCTGCCGAAGGCGAACTGTATGCCTTCGCCAATGGCAAGGACGGGCGCTTCGTGCAGTACCGCCTGAGCGCGCCGGATGGCGTGGTGAAAGGCCAGTTGGTGCGCCAGTTCAGCGTCGACAGCCAGCCCGAAGGTTGCGTCGCCGATGAGCAGCGCCAGCGCTTGTTTCTCGGTGAGGAGGACGTGGGGGTCTGGGCGGTGGATGCCCGGGCCGACCAGCCGGCGACCTTGAACAGTGTGATCAAGGTTGGCCCGGCGTTGCACGCTGACGTCGAGGGCATGGCCTTGTACCAGGCCGAGGGCCGCGACTACCTGGTGATCTCCAGCCAGGGCAACGACAGCTACCTGGTGCTCGATGCCGAACCTCCCTATGCCGTGCGCGGCACCTTCCGGGTCGGTCTGAACGCGGCCGCAGGCATTGATGGCGCGTCGCAAACCGATGGCCTGGAAGTGACCTCGGTGAACCTCGGCGGGCCTTGGAGCCAGGGCATGCTGGTGGTCCAGGACGGCCGCAAGCGCATGCCCGAGCAGACCCAGAACTTCAAGTTCGTGCCCTGGGCCGACGTGGCGAAAGCGCTGCGCCTGCCTTGAGCGACGCTGTCATCAACCGGTCACGAACATTTCATCGAATAACCGCCAGACAGGAGTTTCAACCATGCAAGCCACTCTGGAACACATGACGATCTGGGGCCTGATCAGTGACGCGAGTCTGCTGGTCAAGGCGGTCATGCTCACGTTGCTGCTGGCCTCGCTATTGAGCTGGTACCTGATCATCCAGCGCAGCGCCGTGCTGCAACGCAACGAGCGCCAGCTCAACGGTTTCATGCAGCGCTTTCGCAGCAGCCAGGATCTGCTGCCCCTGTATCGGGAGCACGCACAGGTCCGCGAAGACGACGGTGGTGTCACGCCGATTTTCCAGGCGGGTGTGCTGGCCTTCACTCAGCTCAACCAACCTTCAAGCACGCCGCAAGTGGTGCTTGAAGGGGTCGAGCGCGCGCTGCAAGTGGCGATCAGCGAACAGGAAATACAGCTGGAAAAAGGCCTGCAATTTCTCGCCACCGTCGGTTCGGTCAGCCCCTACATCGGTTTGTTCGGCACCGTCTGGGGGATCATGAATGCCTTTATCGGTCTGTCCCAGGTGCAACAAGCGAGCCTTTCCACCGTGGCGCCGGGCATTGCCGAAGCGCTGATCGCCACGGCCATCGGCCTGTTCGCGGCAATCCCGGCGGTCATTGCCTATAACCGTTTTGCCGCTCGCGGCCAGACCCTGCTGACCCGGTACTACGCCTTTGGCAACGAGCTGCAGGCGCGTCTGCACCGCAAGCTGCACGGTGCCCCGGTGAACCTGGCCACGGCCGCTTGAAAGGAGAGGGCAGATGCTCGTCAAGCCACAACGCAAGCACGGTCCCAAGGCCGAAATGAACGTGGTGCCGTACATCGACGTGATGTTGGTGCTGCTGGTGATTTTCATGGTCACCGCACCGATGCTGACCCAGGGGGTGAAGATCGAACTGCCCAAGGTCGCCAGCGAAGCACTGGCCAACGACAGTCGCCAGCAAATCCTCACGCTGTCGGTCAAGGCCGAGGGCGGTTACTCCTGGAACCTCGGCGGTGAGCTGGACACCCACCACCAGACCGACAGCGCCGTGGACCTGGAGCAGATGCGCGCCAAGGTGGCGCAGGTCGTCGCCGAGCGCAGCGATACCCAGGTGTACATCCGTGCCGACGCGCATGCCGATTACGGTCGGGTCGTTGCAGCCATGGCCGCGCTGCAGCAGGGCGGCGTGAGCAACCTGGGGCTGGTGACCGAGGCGCCGCAATGACGGCGATGATCATGGACAGTCCCTCCTTGAGCGTACCTGCGCTGGGCCGTCGCTTCTGGAAAAACAGCCTGGCGGCGGGGCTCGCCGTGGCCCTGCACGCGGGAGTGGTGGCGTTGTTGGTGCTGGGTTGGAGTGTGGAGAAGCCAGCTGCCGAGGCGCCCCGGGTGTTGCGCACGCAACTGGTGATGCTGCCGCCGACGCCCGAAGCCCTTGCCCCGGTTCCTGTCGCGCCTGTTGCATCGCCATCGGTCGAGCCGACCGCGGCGCCGGTAGAAGCGCCGCGTCCCGCGCCCACCCAGCCGGTTGTCGATCCGCGTGTCCAGGCACAGAAACTGGAACAGGCGGCCCTGGCCCGTAAACGGGTCGAGGAGCAAAAGCGTGAGCAACAGGCCGAGCAGCAGCGCGAACGCCAGGAAAGCGAACGACGCAGGCAAGACGCCGAGCAGCAGGCCGCCGAACAACAGCGCCAGGCCCGGCAGGCACAAGCACTCGCCGAGCAACGCCAAGCCGAGCAGGCGCGTCAGGCCGCCGCCGACAGCCGCAGCTACCAACCGCTGAGCAAGCAAGCCCCGGACTATCCGCAACGCGCCCTGGACAAGGGCCTGGAAGGCGATTGCACCGTGGAATACAGCGTGACGCCGGACGGGCGGATCGATAACCCCAAGGTGCTCGACGGTTGCCACCCATTGTTCATCCGACCGTCCCTGGCCGCCGCCCAGACGTTTCGTTATCAACCGCGAATCATCGATGGCAAGGCGGTGACGGTGCCGGCAGTGCGCAATACTTTTCACTACCGGATCAAATGAGAACATGCCCACAGTAGTCAGTGTCGATCGTTCCCACGCTCTGCGTGGGAATGCCGCCAGGGACGCTCCGCGTTCCGCTTCTGGATGTGACGCAGAGCGTCACGGGATGCATTCCCACGCAGAGCGTGGGAACGATCAGCCACGATCAGCCAGCCGAAAGGTTTTACTTGCGGTAATGACTCGGCGCCACGCCCACTTCGCGGCGGAAGATCTGCGAGAAATGGCTGGCGCTGCCATAGCCAACCTCCAGGCCGATATCGATGATGCTGCGCTCGGTTTCCAGCAGCAGTTGCCGGGCCCGGGCCATTCTCAGTTGGATGAAGTACTGCGAAGGTGAACGCCCGGTGGCGCGCTTGAACAAGCGGCTGAAGTGGTATTCGCTCATGGCGATGGCCTGGGCCAGGTCACCGAGGCTGAAGGGTTCGGCCAGGTGTTGTTCCATCAACTGGATCACCCGTTTGAGCTTGAAGGCGGGCAGGGCGTTACGTCCGGACATGTCCTCGGCCTCGGCATCCAGGTAATACCGCGCCAGGTGCACCGCCACACATTGCGCCACGCCCTGGATCAGCAAGGCACTGGTTTCACCGCGCTGGGTCAATTCCGCCCGAATCTGTTCGAGCAAGGCTGAAAGCGCTTCATCCCGCCCGCCAGAGATTTCCCGCAGCTGGATCGCGCCGCTGCCGCCGGTTTCGGCAATGGCGCGCTCCAATAACGCCAACCCCAGGTACAGATGCATGACCACGAATGGCTCGCGGCTGGTCACTTGCCAGCGCATCTCATAAGGAACCGGGGATGTGGTCAGGAAAAAATCTCCAGTGACCACGGTATTCGTTTCCCACGCCTCGTTGGCAATACGCTCCTCGACGATGGCTTCCCCGGACAACACCCAGACAAGCAACGGTTCGGCCACTGCCGGCACGACGATGTGTGCTTCGCTGCGTTCACGGACAAAGATCTCGACCAGGATCTCCTTGGCCGATACGCCGTCGGACGTCGCCAGGCGCTCGCCGCGAATGTGTGCCTGCAGGCCGGTTGCCGATGTTCGTTCAGTGACTTTCATGCATCGAATGCCTTGATGGAGCGGCCGCCAGGTCAAGCCGGGCCGGCGGCGGGACGGTGCTGGCGCAACAGTTCGATCTGCTGGGACGGAATCAACTCGCGCAACGCCTTATAGAGCGCACGGGTTTCCAGCAGGTTCCAGATGCGCAGCATGGTTTCCAGCGCGTCCAGGGGTTTGCTGATGAAATCCCGGGCGCCGAGGGCCAGGGCCCGCAGGCGCGTGTCTCGGGTCGCGTCGGCAGTCAGCACCAGGATCGGCAGGTAGTCATTGGCCGGGATCCGCCGGTTGAGTTGCTCCAGCACGGCAAAGCCGTCGAACGCCGGCATGTGCAGGTCGAGGATGACCAGGTCCGGCTCGAAGCTGTTGAACAGATCGAGCGTGCGCAACGGTTCGGTGCTGCTCAGCACGTTGTGCAACCCTTCGCGGGCCAGCAGTTGTTCCATCAGGTCCAGGTTGGGGCGCTGATCGTCGACGATCAGAATGCGCAAGTCGCGATTCATGCGGGCTCCGGTAGATAGTGCTCAAGGTGGCCCAGGAAGGCCTGGATATGAATAGGTTTGGTCAGGATCGCCGTGGCGCCGGCGTCACGCAGGGCGCGGTGGGTCAGGTCGCTGGCATCGGCGGTGATCATCAGCACGGGCGTGGCGGCGGTGGCCGGGGACTGGCGCAGGCGCCGCAAGACTTCCAGGCCTTCGAGGTCCGGCAGGCTGACGTCCAGCAGGATCAGTTGCGGGGTGTGCTGGCGAGCGAGGTCCAGGCCCATCTGGCCTTGCATGCTCGACAGCAACTGGATGCCGGGACGGCGCTGCATCAGGGTTTCGATCAGCGCAAGACTCGACAGGTTGTCTTCGATGCACAGGACTTTGCCGTGATAATCCACAGGCGAACGCGTCACCGCCAGGGCGGCGATGGGCGGCAAATGCGCGCCAACCACCTGGGTGCCGGGCAGTTGCAGGGTGAAACAGCAGCCGTGTCCGGGCTCACTGTGGACCTGCAGGTTGCCTTGCATCATTTCCAGCAGGCTCTTGCTCAACGACAACCCCAGGCCAGTGCCTTCGACCTGGGGATCGGCGCCCAGGCGTTCGAAGGGCTTGAACAGTTGGTCCAGCTGTTCCGGGGCAATGCCATGGCCGGTGTCGTTGACGGCGATGCTCACCTGATGGGCCTGGACGCTGACTTCGATGCGCACCTCGCCGCCGGGCCGGTTGTACTTGATGGCGTTGGACAGCAGGTTGAGCAGCACCTGCACCAGGCGCTGGCGGTCCGCGAGCACGCCGCTGTCGTCAGGCAGCGCTGGCAGCTCGGCCAAGTGGATCCCGGCGTCGGCGGCCATCGGTGAAACCAAGGTCAGGGCTTCGTGCAGCACCGTCGACAGGGCGATCGGTTCGATGTTCAGCGGCAGGCGCCCGGCCTCGATCCGGGCAATGTCCAGCACCTCGTTGATCAACGCCAGCAAGTGCTGGCCGGCCCGCAGGATATGGCTGACCTGGGGGCGTTGCCCAGCCGTGGAGTCCATGTCCAGTAATTGAGCGAAACCGAGGATGGCATTCAGTGGCGTGCGCAGCTCGTGGCTCATGCGCGAGAGAAACTCGCTCTTGGCCCGACTGGCGCTTTCGGCTTCTTCCCGGGCGGTGCGCAGGGCGATTTCGGCGGCGCGCCGATCAGTGATGTCGCGGGTGATCTTGGAAAAACCGCGCAAGGCACCGGTGCCATCGTATTGGGCGGTGATGACCACGCTGGCCCAGAAGCGGCTGCCGTCCTTGCGGCAACGCCAGCCTTCTTCCATGTAATGACCGTCGCGGGTGGCTTCGCGCAGGGCCATCTCCGGGTGCGCCGGGCACTCTTCGGCCAGGTAGAACAGGGAAAAATGCCGGCCGAGGATTTCCTGCTCGGTGTAGCCCTTGATCCGTTCCGCGCCAGCGTTCCAGGTGGTGACGTAGCCTTGGGCATCCAGGGCGAAGATCCCGTAGTCCTTCACGCCATCGATGATCAGCCGCAAGCGCTCCTCGTTATCGCGCAGGGCCCGCTCGCGTTCGGCGAGCAACTGCCCGGCCTCCACCAGGCGCGTGCCGAGTTGGCCGATTTCGTCCTGCTCCGGCGGTTGCGGCAACAAGGGTTGGCCCAATGCCAGGCGCTGGGCGTTGCCTTGCACCTGCTGGACCCGGGCGACAATGCCCTTGGACAGGAACAGCACCGCGACAATCGCCCCCAGCAGGCCGCACACCGCCGCCAGCAAGGTAGCGAACAACAGGCGCATGCGCGTGGCCGAGGCGGCGGCGCTGCGGTCGGCGAGCAGGGCGTCCTCGCGTATGCGCATGGCGCTGATCTGCTCGCGCAATACGTCCAGCACCTGTTTGTTTTCGATCAGGATCGCGGTGATGGCCTCGGGGTCGTCGCGCTTGCCATTGCGCAGCGCAAGCAAACCGTCGAGTTTGTCGGCGATCAGCGGAGTGATGGTCTTGAGGTGCTCGCGCATCCTGGCGTCGCGAATGTTGTGGTCCAGGCGCTGCAACGCGGCATGGATCAGCGGCGTGGCCTGCTCGTAGCTGGGCAGGAAATCTTCGCGGCGGGTCAGCAGGTAACCGCGCACACTGGCCGCTGCCTCGGCCAGCAGGGTATGGACGGTCTGGATATCACCCTGGACCAGCAGCACCCGGCGCACATCCTCTTCGGCCCGGGCGGTCTGGCGTTCGGTGATATAGATCAGCACCAGCGACAGCAGCAGGACCACCAGGGGCAGGGAAATCACCACCAGGGCTTTGCCGCGCAAGGGCAGGTCGGCCCAGCGGCGGGCGGCGAGAAACCTCATGGCCATTGCCCGGCAGGTTGCGCCACCAGGCCCAGGGCAACGCCGCGCACGGCGGCCTGGGTCCGGTCGGCGGCGCCCAGTTTGCCGATGACGCGCTCCACGTGGGCCTTGGCCGTGCCGGGCGCGATGCCCAGCTTCTCGCCGATTTCGCGGTTGCTGAAACCGCCGGCCACCAGCCCCAGGACCTGGCGTTCCCGGGCGGTCAGGGCCTGGGCTTGAGTGGCACCATTCGCACCGCGCTCGGCCATGCGGCGCAGCAGGCGCGCGCTGACCGAACTGTTCAACGCCTCTTCGCCCTGGGCGACCCGTTTGAGGGCGTCGAGCACTTCATCGCGGCTGGCGTCCTTGAGCAGATAGCCGACCGCGCCCGCACCGATGGCGGCTTCGAGGTGGTCGGGGCTGTCATCCATGGTGAAGATCACGACTTTGATTCCGGGCTGGCGCTGTTGGAGGATCCGCGCCGCGCCCAAACCGTTGAGGACAGGCATGCGGATGTCGAGAATCGCGATGTCCGGCTGTAGCCGCTCGCACAGGTCGAGGGCTTCCTGGCCGTCGCGGGCCTGGCCAACGACCTCGAATCCCGGGTTGCCGGCGAGCATGCTGATAAACCCGGTGCGGGTGACTTCGTGGTCATCGGCCAGCAGCAGGCGCAAAGGTCGGTTCATGGTTGTCCTCCGTGGGCCGGTAGCGGCACGCTGGCCAGCAGTCGGGTGCCGCCACCGGGCTGGCTGCAACAGCTCAGGTGACCGTCCAGCAAGTGCGCGCGCTCCTGCATGGCGGCCAGCCCCAGATGGCAGCTGCCGTTGGTCTCGATGGGCTGCTCCAGGGCAAAGCCACGGCCATCGTCCTCCACTCGCAGGCAAGCGTGGCCATCGTCCACCGCCAACCCCAAGTGCACGTGGCTGGCCTGGGCGTGCTTGAGAATGTTGTTGATGCCTTCCTGGGCAATGCGAAACAGGGCGATCTCCGTGTTGCCCGGCAGGCGCGCGGTGCTGTGTTCGGTCCAGTTCACCGTCAGGCCCGCGTCGCGCAGGCGATCGGCCTCCTTGTCGACGGCTTTGTACAGGCCGAAATCATCCAGTACATGGGGGCGCAGGCCGCCGATCAGTTGCCGGCCTTCGCCGACGCAGCCTTGCGCCAGGTCGAGGATGCTTTGCAGCTCGTTCGCCAATGCAGGCGGTAGCGACGGACAGCGACCGGCGAAGCCCTGCAAGCGCTGATGCAAACCGGCGAGATTCTGCGCCAGGCCGTCGTGCAGGTCGTAGGCCACGCGCTTGCGTTCGTCTTCCTGGGCGCTGAACAGGCGGTGGACCAACTCGGACATGGTCCGCTCGCGGGCCTGGAGTGCTTCGAGCAGACGGCTGTTCTCCAGGTGCGCCGCCAACAGCGTCGCGAGCAATTGCAGTGATTCGATGTCTTCGTTGTCCGGCGCGCCGAGGGCCACGCTGTTGCCCAGCAACAACGCCCCGAACGCTACGCCGTCGGAGGCTCGCAACGGTACCCGCAAGACCTGGGGCAGGGCGCTGCCGGGCGATTCCAGCCATTGTGGGCCGGGCGTTTGTGGCTGGGCCAGGTTGGCGAGCAGCTCGAGTCGTTCCGCGCTGCCGTGACTGGCGAGGGTGCGCAACGGGTGGTCCGGCGCCCACTCCAGCAGCAGGCCATGGTCCATGGCCATGAACGCGCACGCCCGTTGCAAAGCACGCTGGCGCATGGCCGACAGAGGCAACTGAGTCAGTTCATGGCCGGTGCCCAGCAGCAGGCCCAGGCGTGCGGCACGGCTTTGCGACTGGCGATATTGACTGCGGATGGCCAGGGCACTGCCGGGGTCATGGGGTGGGCTTTGCATGGGGAACTCCAGCGTGGAAGAGGACCGGTCCGGTTCGCGGTGGCGTCATTAGAACGTGTCACCGGCACCGGGCCTATCTGCCGAATGGCATAGGCGATTGGCACCGGTTGGCCGATGGCGAAGGCAGGGAAGGCCGGCAAAGTGGGCCCATTGAAACCCAAAGGAACACGTTGATGAAAATGAAAACCTGCGCCATTGCTGCTTTATTCCTGCTGGCCGCGCCGCTGGTCCAGGCGCTTGAGGCTACGCCTTACGTGTATCGCACGGTGGCCGAGCAGCCCAAGAATGTGAATGATCGCGAGATCGCGGCACTGTTCGACCGCTGGAACGCCGCGCTGCAAACCGGTAGCGCCACCGCCGTGACCGGTCTCTACGCCCCGGATGCAATTTTGCAACCGACTGTTTCCAACAAGGTGCGCAACACGCCGGCGCAGATCCAGGATTACTTCGAACATTTCCTGGCCGGCAAACCGGTCGGGCAAATCAACTACCGGGAGATCCGCCACCTGGGCCCCGATGCGGCAATGGACAGTGGGGTCTACACCTTCACGCTGACCCAGGCCGACGGTTCCAAGCGCGAGGTCCAGGCGCGCTACACCTTCCTCTATGAGCGTCTCGATGGCCAGTGGAAGATCATCAACCATCACTCATCGGCCATGCCTGAGGTGGCGAAGACCTTGCACGCCAGCCACTGATAGCACTGAGGCGGCCTGACAGCCGACAGCTCTGTGGGAGCAAAGCTTGCTCGCGATGGCGGTGTGTCAGAAACATGGATGCTGACTGATACTTCGCCATCGCGAGGAACCTCGCTCCCACAGGGTCCTCTATCAATTCCATCCCGGTGTTTAGACACACTTTGCATAAAGAGCTTGGATTAGCGCGCGAACATTAATTAGAATCAGTCTCATTTAAGACTTTGCGCAGGCTCTGGACATGTGTGATGCAGTTACGCCGACGGAGCATTCCCTCCATGCGTTATACCGTGACCACGGTAGCTGGCTGGAAGGCTGGCTGCGGCGGCGCATGGGCAATGCCTGGGATGCGGCGGACCTGCGCCAGGATACCTTCCTGCGGGTGCTTTCCAGTTCCCAGACCTTGGCTGACCTGCAAGAACCCCGGGCTTATCTGCTGACCGTTGGCAAACGCCTGCTGAGCAACTTCTACACCCGACGCAATCTGGAACAGGCGTATCTCGACGCCCTGGCAAGCCTGCCTGAAGCCTGTGTACCGTCGCCAGAACAACGCTGGCTGCTGCTGGAAACCCTGCAAGCCCTGGACGAATTGCTCGATGGCCTGCCGCCCCTGGTGCGCCGGGCTTTTCTCTGGAGCCAACTTGAAGGCCTGGGTTATCGCGAGATCGCCGAGCGCCTGCAAGTCTCCGAACGCACCGTAAAACGCTACATGGCCCAGGCCTATGAGCATTGCCTGTTGGTGGACTTCTGATGCGCTCGGCTCCTTCGCCCGAAGCCCGTGAAGCGGCGCGGGCGGCGGCTCGCTGGTTGACCCAGATGGAGTTCGACGGGGATGCGTTCGACTCGGCGGCCCTGCAACGCTGGCGCGACAGCAGCGCTCATCACGAGGCGGCCTGGCAGAAGGCCCTGCGATTGCGCCAGCGTTTTGCCGGGGTGCCCGCGTCCCTGGGCATGGCAACCCTGGACCGCCCAGTACTGGCCCGGCGCGAGGTGCTCAAGCGCGCATTGGGCGTCGCCGCATTGGTCCCAGCCGCTTGGTTGCTGGGGCGAGAGCTGCCGTTGGAGGCCTGGCGCGCTGACTTGCACACCGCCACGGGTGAGCAACGGCGCTGGTCGCTGGTCGATGGCAGTGCGCTGCAACTGAACACCGACAGCGCCGTCGACCTGGACCTCAAGGCGCGTCGCCTGGTGCTGGTGCGCGGCGAGATGGCCCTCAAGCTCGCCGGGAGCACGCCGCTGTCCGTTCAATCACCCTATGGGCTCATCACCATCAGGCGTGGCGAGGTCTGCCTGCACCTGGGCGAGGGCGATTGCCGGGTGTCGGTGGTCAGCGGCTCGGCGCAACTGCAACCTCTGCGCGGGCCATTGCTGAGCTTGGAAGCGGGCCAGCAGGTCAACATCCAGGACTCAGGCGCGGGGCCAGTGAAGGCGTTCGACGTGGCACAGCTGGGTTGGCGTGACGGCGTATTGGTTGCGCAGGACCAGCCACTGGGGCATTTCCTGCGGGAACTGAGCCGCTATCGCCCCGGCGTGTTGCGCTGGGATGAAACCCTGGAAGCCCTGCGAATCACTGGCAGCTTCCGCCTGGACAACACCGACCGAATCCTCACGCTGCTTGCAGCCAGCCTGCCGCTGGACGTGCACATGCGCACTCGCTACTGGGTCACCTTGACGCTTCGCAAAAATATGGCCTGAGGCCTGTCCCCTTTTTTTGTCTCGCTTGTCATTCAAGGCAACTGAACAAAAATGAGAGCGCTTTCCAATGTCCGCAGTTGCACCTTTGCGTTTGCGCCCGGCCTTTGTCGGCTGGCGTCCGCTGTTGAACCTGAGCCTCATGCTGAGCTTGAGCGCCAGCCCATTCTTTATCTCATCGAGCCTGGCCGAAGAAGCCACCCGGCGCAGCTATCAGGTGCCGGCGGGCAGCCTCAGCGCGGCGTTGACCCGGTTTGCCGGGCTGGCGGGCGTCAACTTGTCGGTAGATCCGGCCCTGGTGAGTGGTCGCAACAGCGCCGGGCTTTCGGGTGAGTTCGGGATTGAGGAGGGGTTTGCCCGGCTGTTGTCGGGCTCGGGCCTGCAATTGCAAGCGGTGGGTGAGCAGGCCTATATCCTGACGCCAGCACCGGAAGGCGGCAGCCTGCAACTGGCACCCACCTCGATTCTCGGCGCCACGGCGTCGACGGACAGCCCGGCGTATGCCGGTGGCCAGGTTGCTCGCCGTGGTTCGCAAGGCTTGCTGGGCTCGCGGGACTTCATGGAAACGCCGTTCAGCATGACCACCTACACCAGCGCGGCGGTCAAGAACCAGCAAGCGCGCACCTTGGGCGACCTGATCGCCAGCGACCCGTCGGTCCGCGCCACCAACCCGGCGGGCGGGCGCTTTGAGCAGTTCACCATTCGCGGTTTCAGCCTGTTCAACAGCGATGTTGCGTACAACGGTCTCTACGGCATCTTGCCGACCTACACCATCGACATGGAGATGGCCGAACGCGTCGATATCCTCAAGGGCCCGAGCCAGCTCATCAACGGTATCTCGCCGCGGGGCAGCGTGGGCGGCGGGATCAATGTGGTGCCCAAGCGTGCCACCGACAAGCCCATCACCTCGTTCACCGGCAGCTATGCCTCCAACAACCAACTGGGCGGTGCCGTGGATGTCGGTCGGCGTTTTGGTGAGGATGACAAGTTCGGGATTCGCTTCAATGGCGTGAAGCAGGCGGGCGACACCGAATGGGATCACCAGAGCGTGGACCGCGAGATGGCGGTACTGGGCCTGGATTTTCGCGGTGAGCGCTTGCGGCTCTCGACGGACATCGGCCACACCGAACGTAACACCGACGCGCCCCAGGAACGCGTGCAGGTGGGCGCCAATGCACAGGTTCCTCACGCCAGTGATGTGCGCGACAACTACGCCCAGTCCTGGAGCAAGGCGCGCACCAAGGACACCTTCGGCACTGTGAACGCTGAGTTCGACGTCAACGATTCCGTCATGCTGTATGGCGGTGTGGGGGCGCGCAAAAGCGAGCACGACTTCCTTCGGCACAACGTTTCGGTGACCAACGACGCGGGTGACTTCACCGTCCAGCCCCGAGACTTTACCCGCGACGAAAATGTCCGTACGGCCACGGCCGGGGTGCGCAACTGGTTCCATACCGGCCCGGTGAGCCATGAGGTCAACCTGGCTGCCAGCTATTTCTACATGGACTTCGAAAATGGCGGCGCCCGTTACGCCAACGGTCGCAGCAACCTGTATGAGCCGGTGCAGACCCCGACGCCGAGCAACCCGACGCGACAGGACGATAAGGTCTACACCGAGAACCGCTTCAGTGGCGTGGCGTTGTCCGACACCCTGGGGCTGTTCGACGATCGCTTGCTGCTGACCCTCGGCGCCCGCTGGCAACGGGTGAAGGTTGACGACTGGACGAATAACGTCAAGGGCGACACTGCCTACGACGAGGAAAAGGTTTCACCGTCGGGCGGCATCCTGTTCAAGGCGACCGACAGACTGTCGTTGTATGCCAACTACATGGAAGGCCTGAGCCAGGGCAAGATCGCGCCGTCGACGTCGGTGAACGAGGATGAGATTTTCCCGCCGTTCATCAGCCGTCAGGTCGAGGTGGGCGCCAAGTATGATGCCGGCCCATTCGCCGTCACCGCCGCGCTGTTCCGGATCAAGCAGCCGGCCTATGCGACCGACGCCACGACGCGTGTCTTCGGCCCGAACGGCAAGCGAGAAAACACCGGCGTGGAGTTGAGTGTGTTTGGCGAACCGCTGAAGGGAACCCGCTTGCTCGGCGGCGTGATGTACATCGACAGTGAACTGACCCAAACCACCAACGGCACCTTCGACGGCAACCGCGCACCGGCCACGCCGAAGTACAACGTCAACCTCGGCGCCGAATGGGACGTGCCGACGGTACAGGGCCTGACCCTGACCAGCCGGGGCATCTACTCCAGCTCGCAGTACCTGGACCAGTCCAACACCAAGGAAATCGATTCCTGGGAGCGCTTCGACGTGGGCGCCCGCTACGCATTCAAGGTCGACGAGAAGCACATCACCCTGCGGGCCAACATCGAAAACGTGGCAGACAAGCGCTACTGGAGTTCGGCCGGCGCATCGGATGACAGTGAGGGCGGATTGACGCTGTCGACCCCGCGCACCTACCTGCTTTCCGCGACGGTGGATTTCTAGGCCGAGGCGCCGCTCCAGGGACGGAGCCGCCCGGGCTCAGATGTCGCGAAACAGATCGTGAGCATCCAGCAGCCGCCAGGCAATCTCCGGGCGTTTTTCCAGCCCACGGCGGATGGCTGCGGGAATCGACTGGCGAATCTTGCGGCACAGGCCGGGCTGGTCCTGGAATTCGATGGCGATGCCGCGCATGGTCCGCACTTCATTGTAGCCAGGCTCGACGCTCAGGCGGATCCCCAGGTTTTCGTACAGGCGCTGCTGCAGGCGCTGGAGTTCGTCGAGGCTCTGGATGTTCTCCAGACGCTCAAGCAGGCGTTTTTCTTCCTGGCGATTCAGGCAAAGGATGCGCAGGTCGCTACCAGGCGCTTGCAGCAAGGCATCACGGCCGCAATCGCAGACGCCGGGCGGGCAGGGGGGACGGATCGGAATCGACGCGGTCATGGGCTCCACAAAAATCTGCTGCACAACGAAACAGCGAGCTTATCGCCGGCCCAGGCAATGTGATGCCTGGCGGCATGTGGGTCAAGCCTGTTGGAGGGGCCGCTTGTCTGGCGCTGCTGTGGGCGTTTGCTCGTGATAGCGGTGAGTCAGCCTGCACCTTTGTCGGATTTGCCACCGCCATCGCGAGCAAGCTTTGCTCCCACAGAGCTGATGGGTGTACGACCGGGGGAGCCAGGTCGGCTACTAGGCCGCCTCGCGGTGGACGTTGATCTCGGGCACACCGAGCCTAGGCGAGGTGCCGAGTGGTGGGGCATGAGCGCTTTGGTTACTTTCGACTGGGCCGGCTTCCGGGCTTTTCGAAAGTGACCCGCCGTCAGGGCGGAACCATAAGCCGTCGTTACCGCAGCAATGGATATGTACCGCTATCAGACCGCGATAGCGGTAGGTCAGTCGAAAGCGTTACAACCCCAACTCAGACAACCCCGGATGATCCTCCGGCCGGCGGCCCAGCGGCCAGCGGAACTTGCGCTCGCTTTCCTTGATCGGCATGTCGTTGATGCAGGCATAGCGGTTATACATCAGGCCTTGCTCATCGAACTCCCAATTTTCGTTGCCGTAGGAGCGGAACCAGTTGCCCGAGTCGTCGTGCCATTCGTAGGCGTAGCGCACGGCGATGCGGTTATCAGTGAAGGCCCAGAGCTCCTTGATCAGCCGGTAATCCAGCTCCTTGGCCCATTTGCGGGTCAGGAACGCCTTGGCTTCCTCGCGGTTATGGGCGAATTCGGCGCGGTTACGCCATTGAGTATCCAGCGTGTAGGCCAGGGATACTTTTTGTGGGTCACGAGAGTTCCAGCCGTCTTCGGCCAGACGAACTTTCTCGATCGCCGATTCACGAGTGAACGGCGGCAACGGCGGACGAACTTCGGAAGAAGCAGACATGGCGGATCTCCAATGAATTGCACAAGGTTCAACAGCTCAGGCGTGTAACAACATCTTCAGCATGTCCTGGGCGTCGTCAGCCGCGCTGTGGTCGCCCATGACCAGCGCCACGGTAATGGCGCCGTCAATCAGAATCAGCAGTTGGCGGGCCAGTGCGTCCGGGTTCTGGACACCTTGTTCGACGCACAGCCGGGTTACGTAATCGAGCAACTTCTGTTTGTGCAGCTTCGCCACCTGGCGGACCGGATCCTGTGGATCGCCGGTTTCGCCACTGGTGTTGATGAATGCACAGCCGCGGAAACCCTCGCTGTCGAACCAGCCCTTGAGCACGGTGAACAGGTTGAGCAGCCGTGCAGTCGGGGTCGGCGCCTTGTCCACCTCAGTGCTGAACCAGTGCATCCAGCGTTCGTCCCGCCGCCTGAGGGCGGCCACGATCAGGTCGTCCTTGTTGGCGAAGTAGCGATAGACACTTTTCCTGGAGACGCCGGCGGTTTTCACCAGAAGGTCCATGCCGGTGGCGGCGATGCCACTTTTATAGATCAACTTTTCGGCGACATCGAGGATGATGTCTCGTGTTTCATTACCAGTGATTTCGTTCATGAAACAAAAGTAGAATGAACGTTCTCCTTGGTCAAGTCTTTTTTCTTTAGGACAGGAAGACCCAAACCCATCCATGGTGTAAGCTCATCCGTTCTTCGGAATCGACCTTTTGCGAGCCCTATGCCGTCGCTTTTCAAACGCTCCCTGCTGCCCAAGCTGCGCAGCTTTGCACTGACCGCCGACGCGGTGACCATCCTCGATGGCGCTGCCCAATTCCGCCGTTGCCTGCTGGAGAAAATCGCCCAGGCCACCCAGCGCATCTACATCGTCGCCCTGTACCTGCAACAGGACGAGGCCGGCCAGGAAATCCTCGATGCCCTGCATGCCGCCAAGGCCGCGCGTCCGGAACTGGATGTGGTCGTGGTGGTGGACTGGCTGCGGGCCCAGCGCGGGCTGATCGGCGCCAAGAAGCAGCCGGGCAACTCGGCGTGGTACCAGGAACAGACTCGTATCCACGCCAGCGAAGTGCCGATCTACGGCGTGCCGGTGCAGACCCGCGAGCTGTTCGGCGTGCTGCACTTGAAAGGCTTCGTGATTGACGACTGCGTCCTCTACAGCGGCGCCAGCCTGAATAACGTCTACCTGCACAAGTTCGACAAATACCGCTACGACCGCTATCACCTGCTGCAGAACACTGCACTGGCCGATTCGATGCATCACCTGGTGCAGCACGGCCTGGTCACCTCCAGGGCCGTGCACCGCCTGGACCTGCCGAACCTGCCCAGCACCCGCAGTTTGCGCAAGGACATCGGCGATTTGCGCAGTCGCCTCAAGTACGCGACCTATGACACCAGCGTTGGCAGCCTCGACAAGAGTGGCCTGTCGGTCAGTCCGTTGCTGGGCGTGGGCAAGAACAATCCGCTGAGCCGGGTGATCGGTGAACTGATCGCCAGCAGTCGCCAGCAACTGACCATTTGCACACCGTATTTCAACCTGCCCCTGGCGGTGACCCGGGAGCTCAATCGCGCCCTGGCCCGCGGGGTCAAGATCGACATCATCGTCGGCGACAAGACCGCCAACGACTTCTACATTCCGCCAAGCGAGCCGTTCAAGATCATCGCGGCGCTGCCATACCTCTACGAAATCAGCTTGCGGCGCTTCGCCAAACGCCATCAGCGCGCTATCGACAGCGGCCAATTGAACCTGCACCTGTGGCGTGATGGGGACAACACCTATCACCTCAAGGGCATGTGGATCGACGAGCGCTACACCTTGCTGACCGGCAACAACCTCAATCCGCGGGCCTTTCGCCTGGACCTGGAAAACGCGCTGTTGCTGGACGACCCCAAGGGCGAGTTGCTGGCGCCGCGCCAGGCCGAGCTTGAACAGATCTACCGCCATACCCGTCGGATCGAACGTTACCTGGACCTGGAAACCCTGCCGGATTACCCTGACGCCGTGGCCAGGTTCCTGAAGCGGGTCAGCCGGGTGCGGATAGAACGGCTGCTTTACCGGATCCTGTGAACACCCGCGCCATGTCGAAAAAAGACACCATCTCCATCCAGTTGGTGCGTGAGGCGCTGCTGCAGAGCTGCGCCCCCGGCGCGGCTACCGATGAGGTCCTGAACAAGGTCGGTATAGACCCTGCGTTGCTCGACGACACCCAGGTGCGGGTGCCGGCCCATGCCTATGCGCGGCTCTGGCGTTTGCTCGCCCGGCGTCTGGATGACGAGTTTTTTGGCATGGACCCGCGCAAGCTCAAGTCCGGCAGCCTGGCGTTTCTCTGCCAGTGCGCCATGGCCCAGCCCACGCTGGCGAGCGGCTTGACGGCGGGGCTGGGGTTTCTGTCGCTGATGCTCGAACACCTGCCGGCCCAGTGGGTGCGCCAGCAAAGCCTGGCGGAGATCGTGTTGCTGGAAGATGATCAAGAGCCGCGCCGGGCCTTTACCTATTTCACCTACTGGATGATCGTCCATGGCGTGGCCTGCTGGCTGGCCGGGCGGCGCATTCCCATTCTTTCCGTCGAACTGCGTTGCCCGGCGCCGGATTTCTGCGACGACTATCGGGTGATGTTTTCCCAGAACCTGCGTTTTGACCGGCCTCGTACCCGGATGATTTTCTCCGCCGAATGCCTCGACCTGCCGATCAGGCGCAACGCTGATGAGCTCAAGCGCTTCCTGGCCCAGGCCCCGGCCAACATCCTGGTCAAATACCGCAACCCGCAAAGCCTGGCCAGCCGCATCCGGCACGACCTGCGGCAGTTGCCTGCCGAACAGTGGCCGGAAACCGAGGCGCTGGCCCAGCAGCTGTGTGTGTCCGCGTCCACCCTGCGCCGACGCCTGGCGGAGGAGGGCCAGACTTACCAAGGTCTCAAGGACAGCGTGCGCAAGGATCTGGCAATCACCTGGCTGGCCGAGCCCTCCATCAGTTTCGTCGAAATCGCCTCGCGCCTGGGGTTTGCCGATGCCAGCTCCTTCTACAAGGCGTTTCGCAAATGGTCCGGCTCCAACCCGGGGCATTATCGCAGCCTGATTCTCAACGACCCTGATTGATCCATCGGCTGGTCTCCAATCTGGTGTCTCCCCAAGCCCCCTTGTGGGAGCGAGCTTGCTCGCGATAGCGGTGGCCCAGCCACTTCTTCATTGACTATCAGGCCCTCATCGCGAGCAAGCTCGCTCCCACAGGGGGTTCTATCGCGTCATTTACTGCTCATAAAACCGTCATCTATGTTTGATATAAGCCTCTGCAGGTGCCGGAAAAGCCAGGCCATCCATCAGAGTAATGTATGCAAGTGACCGTTTTGGGTAGCGATTGTGTCGGTTTGCAAGTCAGGTCCTGTCACGCCGTTGGGAAAAGTCCGCAAGGACGAGACGTATGAAAGTACTGGTCACCGGCGTCGCAGGGTTCATCGGATTTCATACCGCCAAGCGGCTGTGCAGCGATGGCCATCAGGTCATTGGCATCGACAACCTCAACAGCTACTACAGCGTCGAGCTGAAACAGGCACGACTGGCGCAGTTGACCGAATGCCGCGATTTCCGCTTTCAGTTGCTGGATGTGGCGGACAAACAGGCACTGTTGGAGTTGTTTGCCGAACATGCCTTCGACCAAGTCGTCCACCTGGCGGCCCAAGCCGGCGTGCGTTATTCCATCGACAATCCGGACGTTTATGCGCAAAGCAACCTGGTAGGTTTCCTCAACGTGTTGGAGGCCTGCCGTGCCCATCGGCCGGCGCATCTGATTTTCGCCTCGAGCAGCTCGGTGTATGGCTTGAACGACCGCCTGCCGTACGCCACCACCGACCCTGTCGATCAGCCCGTATCGTTTTATGCAGCGACCAAGCGCGCCAATGAACTGATGGCCCACGCTTACTCGCATCTCTACGGCATTCCCACCACTGGCCTGCGGTTTTTTACCGTGTATGGGCCTTGGGGACGGCCCGACATGGCGCTGTTCAAATTCACCGACGCCATCCTCAACGGTCGCGCCATCGACGTTTACAACGACGGCGCGATGTCTCGCGATTTCACCTATATCGACGACATCGTCGAGGGCCTCGTGCGGCTGATACCGCTGCCGCCGACCGATGAGACCGGCGTGCGCAACAAGGTCTACAACATCGGCTTCGGCTCACCGGTGAAGCTTCTGCAGTTTATCGAGTGCATTGAAGAAGCGCTGGGCATCCGCGCGATAAAGAATTTCTTGCCGTTGCAATCGGGCGACGTGGTCGACACGTGGGCGGACACTCGTGAATTGGAGGAGCGGGTGGGGTTTCGCCCACAGGTCGCAGTGCCGGTCGGTGTGCAGTCGTTTGTCGATTGGTATCGCGACTATTACGCCGTCTAACCGCTTATTTCCCAGCATTTTTTCTGGAGCATCATGCACGAAACCCCTTATGTGTCGGTCCTGATTCCGGCCAAGAACGAGGCAGGCAATCTCATTCCACTTCTCGAAGAAGTGCGCACGGCGTTGGCCAATGAGAACTTTGAGGTCATCGTGGTGGACGATGGGAGCACCGACGCCACCGCCGCTGAGTTAAGAACCTTACAAGGCAGTGGCTACCAGCAACTGCGGGTGCTCAGCCACACCCGTTCCCTCGGGCAGAGCACCTCGATCTACCACGCCGCCGAAGTGGCACGCGGGCATTGGTTGGCAACCCTGGACGGCGACGGTCAGAACGACCCGGCCGATCTGCCGAAAATGCTCGACCTGGTGCGCGGCTCCGAAGGCTCCCCCGGGGGCGTGAAGCTGGTGGCGGGGCATCGCGTCAACCGCCGGGACACGGCGAGCAAGCGTTGGGCCTCGCGATTTGCCAATAAACTGCGCGCCAGCCTGCTCAAGGACCAGACGCCCGATACCGGTTGCGGCATCAAATTGATCGAGCGCGAGGCGTTTCTGCGCCTGCCGTATTTCGATCACATGCACCGTTTTATTCCGGCGCTGATCCGCCGTCACAACGGCCGGATGCTGGTTCAGCCGGTCAATCACCGTGAGCGCGGGGCCGGGGTGTCCAACTACGGCAACCTGGACCGGGCGCTGGTGGGCATTGTCGATCTGTTCGGGGTGTGGTGGCTGATCAAGCGCACCCGCCTGGACGTCAACGCACAAGAAACCGAGGTTTGAAATGGGCAGAGAATCGTTGTGGTTGGCCGTTGGCTTCAGTGGTCAATTGGCATTCACCGGGCGTTTTGCCCTGCAATGGCTGTACAGCGAATACAAGAAGCGCAGCATGATTCCCGTTGGCTTCTGGTACTTGAGCATCATCGGTAGCGCGCTGTTGCTGGCCTATGCCATTTACCGCGAAGACCCGGTGTTCATTGTCGGCCAGTCCTTCGGCTTTATCGTTTACCTGCGCAATTTGCAGTTGATCGCCAAGCATCATGAGCAGGAAAACCCCGAACTGGCCAAGAAGGGCTGAGACGGTGCGGATACGATTATCTTCCTCGCGGCTCGAGCTCCTGGCGTTTGTGGTATTGGCCTTGATCATGGTGGGCGCGGGCCTGGGCTGGCGCCAACCGATGAACGTCGATGAGGAGCGCTTCCTTGGCGTTGCCCTGGAGATGCTGCAGAACGGCTCATGGTTCATTCCCCATCGCGCCGGTGAAATCTACGCCGACAAACCGCCGCTGTTCATGTGGACGGTGGCGCTGTTCGTGCAACTGACCCACCTGCCCAAAGTTGCCCTGTACTTGCCCGCGCTGCTGGCAGGCGCTGTCACCACCGCGTGCCTGTATGACCTGGGCCGACGCTTGTGGGGACGGCGCGTGGGGGTGATCGCGGCGCTCTTGTTTCTCGCCACCTACCAGACCTACAGCATCCTGCGCACCGGGCAGATCGATGGTTTCCTTGCGCTCTGGACCATCCTGGGAATCTATGGCTTGTGCCAGCATGTGTTGCTCGGCCCGGCCTGGCGTTGGTACTACGTGGCGTGTGCGGCGATGGGGTTCGGGATCATCAGCAAAGGCGTGGGTTTTCTGCCGGTGCTGATGCTGATTCCCTACGCCTATGCGCTGCGCAAAGGTTGGAAAGGGGTGGTGGCCATGCCTGGCCAGGCAGGACGCTGGTGGCTGGGGCTGGTCGTGGCATTGGCCGCCATCGCGTTATGGCTGGGGCCTTTACTGATGATTGTCGCGCAGGGCAGTGCCGACAGCCTGGCGTACGCCCAGGAAATCCTGTTCAAGCAGACAGCTGGGCGTTATGCCAACGCATGGGATCACCGCGAACCATTCTGGTATTTCTTCGTCCAGGTGATTCCGAAGTACTGGCTGCCGATTGTGTTCATGCTCCCCTGGCTGGTGCCGGCCTGGCGCAGACAACTGCTCAAGCACGACGGTCGGGTGCTGGTGCTGCTCGGTTGGGTACTGCTGGTATTGGTGTTCTTTAGCCTGAGCAGCGGCAAACGCAAGCTGTATATCTTTCCCGCGTTACCCGCGTTGATTCTGGTGGTGGCGCCGCTTGTGCCGTGGCTGCTGCGCCGCTGGTTTGGCGCGCGGCCGAGGGGCAGGGCGGTCTTCAACGTGCTGGCTGCGCTGTGGTTGTGTGCCTGGTTCGTACGCGGCTTCGTCGAGCCCCACAAGGAAGGCATCAACCCCCACCAGACCTTGATGCGCGATGTGGCCGGGATGACTGCCAATGCCGAGTTGGTGCTCGTGGGTTGGCGTGAGGGGCATTGGCTGTTCGCCCAGCAACCCATCGTGCATTTCGGCTTTTATAACGGCAACTCCCTGGAACAATCCGCCTCTTGGCTGCGCAGCCACCCGCGGGCCTTCGCCCTGGTACCCGCCCGGGACCTGGCCCGCTGTTACGACCCGCAAAAAGCTCGCCGGGTCGGCAATACTTCAAGGGCCGAGTGGTTCCTGGTGGGGGCTGACGCGGACAACCAGCGCTGCCAGTCGCCAACGCCGGAGAAGGTGTATTCATTTGCCTGGCAGCAGCCCTTGTAGCGGCTGAACCACCGCCATCGCGAGCAAGCTCGCTCCCACATCGATCGTTCCCACCCTCCTGCGTGGGAATGTCGCCAGGGATCCCTTGTGGGAGCGAGCTTGCTCGCGATGAGGGCCTGAAGAACACCACATCCCTGAACCATGGCCAAACCAGTCAAGCAACTTGAAAGCTTTGACCATTGCCGCCACAGCCCTTCGGCGCGAGTATTTGCCTGCTATTCACGGTTCCCCCAACCAATAAAAACCACAGAGGGATGCTGGTCATGCGCGATTATTCGTCCGCCACTTCGCAGTTCGATTACCTGCACACCGTCAACACCGCACTGCACGGCTCGCTCGAGGCGCTCAATGCCTGCGTAGAGTGTTGCGACCGGCATGCGTTGCCCGGGCGCATCGCCTTGTTCTGGGAGGGCCGTGACGGTAGCGATGCGACTTGGACTTACCGTGACCTGCAGGACAACGCCGCGCGGTTCGCCAATTTCCTGCGCGCCCAAGGCATCGGCAAGGGCGACAAAGTGGCTGGCCTGCTGCCGCGCACCGCTGAACTGTTGATCGTGGTACTCGCCACCTGGCGCATCGGGGCGGTGTATCAACCGCTGTTCACCGCATTCGGGCCCAAGGCCATCGAGCACCGCCTCGGCAGCTCGGGGGCGCGCTTGGTCGTTACCGATGCGGTCAACCGTCCCAAGCTCGACGAAGTCGCCAGTTGCCCCACCATCGTCACGGTCGGCGGCGAAAAGGGCCAGGGCATCGTGCGTGGCGACTACAGCTTCTGGGCCGAGGTGGCGAACTACTCCAGCCAGTGCGAACCGCTGATGCTCACCGGCGAAGACCCGTTCCTGCTGATGTTTACCTCCGGCACCACAGGACCTGCCAAGGCACTGTCGGTGCCGCTCAAGGCCATCGTTGCGTTCCAGAGCTACACCCGTGACGCGGTAGACCTGCGCCCCGAAGACGCCTTCTGGAACGTCGCCGACCCGGGTTGGGCCTACGGCATCTATTTTGGCGTGACCGGGCCGCTGGCGATGGGGCATCCGATTACCTTCTACGATGGCCCGTTCACCCTGGAAAGCACCTGCCAGGTCATCAACAAATACGGCATCACCAACCTGACCGGCTCGCCCACGGCCTATCGCCTGTTGATTGCCGGTGGTGAGCAGTTTGCCCGCTCGATCAAGGGCAAGCTGCGCATTGTCAGCAGCGCCGGTGAGCCGTTGAACCCGGAGGTGATCCGTTGGTTCGCCGATAACCTGAACGTGGTGATCCACGACCATTACGGCCAGACCGAACTGGGCATGGTGCTGTGCAACCACCATGGGCTGGAACACCCGGTGCACCTGGGCGCGGCCGGTTTTGCCTCGCCGGGCCATCGGATCGTGGTGCTGGATGAAAACCAGCGCGAGCTGGGCGTAGGCCAGCCGGGCATTCTCGCGCTGGATCGCAGCCAGTCGCCCATGTGCTGGTTCGCCGGTTACGAAGGCGGGCCGACCAGGGCCTTCGTCGGTGACTACTACTTGAGCGGCGACACCGTGGAGCTGAACCCCGACGGCAGCATCAGCTTCGTCGGCCGCAGCGACGACGTGATTACCACGTCCGGCTACCGGGTCGGTCCGTTCGACGTGGAAAGCGCGCTGATCGAACACGCGGCGGTGGTGGAAGCGGCGGTAATCGGCAAGCCCGATCCGGAACGTACCGAGCTGGTGAAGGCCTTCGTGGTGCTCAGCGCGCAGTTCCGTGCCTCACCAGAGCTGGCCGAAGAATTACGCCTGCATGTGCGCAAGCGCCTGGCGGCCCATGCGTATCCCCGTGAAATCGAATTTGTCAGCGACTTGCCGAAAACCCCAAGCGGCAAGTTGCAGCGCTTTATCTTGCGCAACCAGGAAATCGCCAAAGCTCAAGAGGCTGCGGCGCAGAACGTTTCAGCTTGAATCCAAGGAAATCATGATGCAGATCGACAACAAGATTTTTCTCGTCAGCGGCGGTGCTTCCGGCCTCGGCGCGGCCACCGGCGAAATGCTGGTCAAGGCCGGCGCCAAAGTGATGCTGGTGGACCTCAACGCCGACGCCGTGGCCGCCCAGGCGCAAAAACTGGGCTGCCAGAGCGTGGTGGCCGACATCAGCAACGAAGCGGCGGCTGAAGCGGCGGTCAAGGCCACGGTCGATGCGTTCGGTGGCCTCAATGGCCTGGTGAACTGCGCCGGTATCGTGCGCGGCGAGAAGATCCTCGGCAAAAACGGTCCCCACGCGCTGGCCAGCTTCAGCCAGGTGATCAACGTCAACCTGATCGGCAGCTTCAACCTGCTGCGCCTGGCGGCTGCGGCCATTGCCGAAACCGAGGCAGACGCCGACGGCGAGCGCGGGGTGATCATCAATACCGCGTCGGTGGCGGCCTTCGATGGGCAGATCGGCCAGGCGGCTTACGCCGCATCCAAAGGCGCCATCGCCAGCCTGACCTTGCCGGCCGCCCGTGAGCTGGCGCGTTTCGGCATCCGGGTGATGACCATTGCGCCAGGGATTTTCGAGACCCCGATGATGGCCGGCATGACCCCGGAAGTGCGCGACTCCCTGGCCGCCGGCGTGCCGTTTCCGCCGCGCCTTGGGAAACCTTCCGAGTACGCGGCACTGGTCAGGCATATCATTGAGAACAGCATGCTCAACGGCGAGGTGATCCGTCTCGACGGTGCCTTGCGTATGGCAGCCAAATAATCAGGAGGATTCATGATGTCCAACGATCCTATTGTCATCGTCAGCGCCGTCCGTACACCCATGGGCGGCTTCCAGGGCGAACTGAAAAGCCTCAGCGCCCCGCAGTTGGGTGCCGCCGCCATCAAGGCCGCCGTGGAGCGTGCCGGCATCGCCCCCGACGCGGTTGAAGAAGTGCTGTTCGGTTGTGTACTCGCCGCCGGCCAGGGCCAGGCACCGGCGCGTCAGGCCGCGCTGGGCGCCGGGCTCGACAAGTCGACCCGCTGCACCACGCTCAACAAGATGTGCGGTTCGGGCATGGAAGCGACGATCCTCGCCCATGACATGCTCATCGCCGGCAGCGCCGAAGTGGTGGTGGCCGGCGGCATGGAGAGCATGTCCAATGCGCCGTACCTGCTCGATCGGGCCCGCAGCGGTTACCGGATGGGCCATGGCCGGGTGCTCGACCACATGTTCCTCGACGGCCTGGAAGACGCCTACGACAAAGGTCGGCTGATGGGCACCTTCGCCGAAGATTGCGCCGAAGCCAATGGCCTCAGTCGTGAGGCCCAGGATGCGTTCGCCATTGCATCCACCACCCGCGCCCAGCAGGCGATCAAGGATGGCAGTTTCGACGCCGAGATCGTGCCGTTGCAGGTCATGGTCGGCAAGGAGCAGGTGACCGTACGCCATGACGAGCAGCCGCCAAAAGCGCGGATCGACAAGATCGCCTCGCTCAAACCGGCGTTCCGCGAGGGCGGTACGGTGACGGCGGCCAATTCCAGTTCCATTTCCGATGGTGCCGCGGCGCTGGTGCTAATGCGCCAGAGCCAGGCCACCCAGCGTGGCCTCAAGCCCCTGGCAGTGATCCACGGTCACGCGGCGTTTGCCGATACCCCGAGCCTGTTTCCCACCGCACCGATTGGCGCCGTGAAGAAACTGATGCAGAAAACCGGTTGGTCGCTGGATCAAGTCGACCTGTTCGAAGTCAACGAAGCCTTTGCCGTGGTGGGGCTGGTGACCATGGACAAGCTGGAGATTGCCCATGACAAGGTCAACGTCCACGGCGGCGCCTGTGCACTGGGCCACCCGATTGGCGCGTCTGGCGCCCGAATCCTGGTGACCCTGCTGTCGGCCTTGCGCCAGAAGGGGCTCAAGCGCGGCGTCGCGGCGATTTGCATCGGCGGCGGCGAAGCCACGGCCATGGCCGTCGAATGCCTGTATTAAGGAATCACCATGCTCCCGACTGAAGAACAGACCCAAATCCGCGACATGGCCCGGCAGTTCGCCGAAGAACGCTTGAAACCGTTCGCCGCCGAATGGGACCGCGAGCATCGTTTCCCCCGGGAAGCCATCGGTGAAATGGCCGAACTGGGCTTCTTCGGCATGCTGGTGCCGGAGCAGTGGGGCGGTTGTGACACCGGTTACCTGGCCTACGCGATGACCCTGGAAGAAATCGCCGCTGGCGACGGCGCGTGCTCGACCATCATGAGCGTGCACAACTCGGTGGGCTGTGTGCCGATCCTCAAGTTCGGCAACGATGAGCAGAAGGCGAAATTCCTCACGCCCCTGGCCAGTGGCGCGATGCTCGGCGCTTTCGCCCTGACCGAGCCCCAGGCCGGTTCGGACGCCAGCAGCCTCAAGACGCGGGCGCGGCTGGAGGGTGATCATTACGTGCTCAACGGTTGCAAGCAGTTCATCACGTCCGGGCAGAACGCGGGGGTGGTGATTGTGTTTGCCGTGACCGATCCGAACGCAGGCAAGCGTGGCATCAGTGCGTTCATCGTGCCGACCGATTCGCCGGGCTACAGCGTGGCCCGGGTCGAAGACAAACTCGGCCAGCACGCGTCCGACACCTGCCAGATCCTCTTCGAGGATGTGAAGGTGCCGGTGGGCAATCGCCTGGGGGAGGAGGGTGAGGGCTACAAGATCGCCCTGGCGAACCTGGAAGGCGGACGCGTGGGCATCGCGGCGCAAGCGGTGGGCATGGCCCGCGCGGCATTCGAGGCGGCCAGGGACTATGCGCGGGAGCGCTCCAGTTTCGGCAAGCCGATCATCGAGCACCAGGCCGTGGCGTTCCGCCTGGCCGACATGGCGACCCAGATCGCCGTGGCCCGGCAAATGGTGCACTACGCCGCCGCCCTGCGAGACAGTGGCCAACCGGCGCTGGTAGAAGCGTCCATGGCCAAGCTGTTCGCCTCGGAAATGGCCGAAAAGGTCTGCTCCATGGCGTTGCAGACCCTGGGCGGCTACGGTTACCTCAACGACTTCCCGCTGGAGCGCATCTACCGCGACGTGCGGGTCTGCCAGATCTACGAAGGCACCAGCGACATTCAGCGCATGGTCATTTCGCGCAATCTTTGAACAGGAGTCCTGCATGAGCTACGAAACGATTTTATTGGAGATCAAGGACCGCGTCGGCCTGATCACCCTCAACCGTCCCCAGGCATTGAACGCCTTGAATGCGCAGATCGTCAGCGAACTGAACCAGGCGCTGGACAGCCTGGAGGCTGATCCGAAGATTGGCTGCATCGTACTGACCGGCTCGAAAAAAGCTTTTGCCGCCGGTGCCGACATCAAGGAAATGGCCGAGCTGACCTACCCGCAGATCTACCTGGACGACCTGTTCAGCGACAGCGATCGCGTGGCCAACCGCCGCAAGCCGATCATCGCGGCAGTGAACGGTTTTGCCTTGGGCGGTGGCTGCGAGCTGGCGTTGATGTGCGACTTCATCCTGGCCGGCGACAACGCCAAGTTCGGCCAGCCGGAAATCAACCTTGGCGTGCTGCCAGGCATGGGCGGCACCCAGCGCCTGACCCGCGCGGTGGGCAAGGCCAAGGCCATGGAAATGTGCCTGACCGGGCGCTTCATCGATGCGGTGGAAGCTGAGCGTTGCGGCATCGTCGCGCGGATCGTACCGGCCGATGAACTGTTGGAAGAGGCGCTGAAGACTGCGGCGTTGATCGCCTCCAAGTCGGTGCCCATCAGCATGATGGTCAAGGAAAGTGTCAACCGCGCCTTTGAGGTCAGCCTGTCCGAAGGCGTGCGCTTCGAGCGGCGGGTATTCCACGCCGCGTTTGCGACGCAGGATCAGAAGGAAGGCATGGCTGCATTCGTGGCTAAGCGTGCGGCGGAGTTTCAGGACAAGTGATGCAGCGTTCTCACTGACGCCATCGCGGGCAAGCCTTGCTCCCACAGGGTCCGTGACCTGACACAGTATTCTGTGTGCAGCGCAGATTCAGTGGGAGCAAAGCTTGCTCGCGATGCTTTTTCTGCCGTTACACCAGGTAGTGCTTGAGCTCGCGGGCGATGACCATGCGTTGTATTTCGCTCGACCCTTCATAAATCTGGGTAATCCGCGCATCGCGGTAGTAGCGCTCTACCGGATAATCCTCGAGATACCCGTACCCACCATGAATCTGTATCGCCGAGGAGCAGACTTTCTCGGCCATTTCCGAGGCGAACAGCTTGGCCTGGGAGGCTTCTGACAGGCACGGCTTGCCGGCGCTGCGCAGGCGGGCGGCGTGGAGGATGAGCAGGCGGGTGGCGTTGATGCGGGTGTGCATGTCGGCCAGCAGGTTGGCAATGCTCTGGTGCTCGATGATCGGCTTGTCGAACTGTACGCGATCGCGCGCGTAAGCCAGTGCTGCTTCAAAGGCCGCACGGGCGATGCCCAAGGCTTGCGCCGCGATACCGATGCGGCCGCCTTCCAGATTCGAGAGGGCGATGGCCAGGCCTTTACCGCGAGCCCCCAACAGGTTGGCCTCGGGGATGGTGCAATTGCTCAAGGTGACCGCGCAGGTGTCCGAGGCGCGGATGCCCATTTTGTGTTCGGTGCGATCGACAATGAAACCCGGCGTATCGGTGGGCACCAGGAACGCCGAAATGCCTTTCTTGCCCAGTTCCGGGTCCGTCACGGCAAACACGATCGCCAGTTTGGCTCGCTTGCCATTGCTGACGAACTGCTTGGCGCCGTTGATGACCCACTGACCATCGCGCAATTCGGCCCGGGTGCGCAGGTTGTGGGCTTCGGAGCCGGCCTGGGGCTCGGTCAGGCAGAAGCAACCAATGGCCTGGCCAGTGGCGAGGTCGGCCAGCCACGTCTGTTTTTGTTCATCGGTGCCGAAATTCAGCACCGGCCCGCAACCCACCGAATTGTGAATGCTCATCAGTGCACCGGTAGCACCGTCGCCTGCGGAGATTTCCTCCACGGCCAGGGCATAGGCGACGTAATCGACGTAGGTACCGCCCCATTCTTCCGGCACCACCATCCCCAACAGGCCCAGTTCCCCCATCTTCGCCACCAGGCCATCGTCAATCCAGCCGGCCTTTTCCCACGCCTGGGCATGGGGGGCGATTTCACCACGGGCGAAGTCCCGGGCCATGTCGCGGATCATCACTTGTTCTTCGGTCAGTTCGAGGTCATGCATGGCTCAGTTCCCGTGGTCGTCGAAGCCGTCGAAGAAACTCGCCACATGGTCGGCGTCCAGCGCCTCCAGGGTCGGCGGGTTCCAACGCGGGTTCTTGTCTTTGTCGATCAGCAAGGCGCGCACGCCTTCGATCAGGTCACCGCGTTCGAACCATTGCTGATCCAGATGCAGTTCCAGGGCAAAACAGTCTTCCAGGCTCAAATGCCGACCGCGCCGCAGCATTTCCAGGGTCACGGCCATGGCCAGGGGAGAACGGCTGTCCAGCAGGTCGGCGGTCTTAATCGCCCATTCGTGGCTGTTGGCGACGGTGACCTGGCGCAACTGCTCGACCATGCTCGGCACATCGGGCAGGCCAAAGAAATGGTCGATGGCTGGCCGCAAATCGGCCAGGGGCGGGGCAGGCAGCTGTTGCACACCGAGTTTGGCCAGCAGGCTCTGCAGGTCCTTGAGTGGCGTATCACCCCACTCCAGGCGATCGAGGCGCGCGTCGAGCTGTTCAAGCTTGCGACTGTCCAGATACCAGTCGGCCAGCCCGCAATACAAGGCGTCAGCCGCGCGGATCTGCACGCCGCTGACGCCGAGGTAGATGCCCAGTTCGCCAGGAATGCGCGGCAGGAAGTAACTGCCGCCCACGTCCGGGAAATACCCGATGCCGACTTCCGGCATGCCCAGGCGGCTGCGCTCGGTCACCACCCGCAGATCGGCACCTTGTGCCAGCCCCATTCCGCCGCCCAGCACGAAGCCGTCCATCAAGGCGAGGATCGGTTTGCGGTAGTGATGAATCGTCAGGTCGAGGGCGTATTCCTCGACGAAGAAATCTTCGTGCAGGGTGTCGCCCTGCTTGTGGCTGTCGTACAACGAACGGATATCACCGCCGGCGCAAAACGCCTTCTCGCCCGCGCCACGTAGCACCACGGCGCGGATCTGTGGGTCGAGGGCCCAGGTATCGAGTTGTTGCTGCAAGCTGCGCACCATGCCCAGGGTGAGGGCATTGAGGCCGGCGGGGCGGTTCAGGGTCAAATGGCCTATGTGATTGCGAACTTCGACCAGCACCTCATAGGCCGCGGTTTCGATGGTTCCCGCAGCGTGTGATGAAACCTGAGCTGTCATCGCTAACTCCCTGCTTTTATTCTTCTTTATGAATTGTGTCGCGCGTACCCATTCAGGATCGTACCAGTGCAAATTTGCATTGCACAACCGGGATACGTGCAGGTCCTTTCTGCATATTTATAGCAGCCACAGGCTCAACCGCGACTAGAGAGAACCTCCGCGATGCTGCGACGCTTGGCATTTCGCTCGCTGGCGTGGATCAATTGCTCAAGATCTTCCGGCGTGACGTCAAAGAATGCTTCCATTTCCGCCAGGGCCAGTTTCAGGTCTTCGGCGGTGATCGCCTGGCGGTCGACGGGTGGGTGGTCAGCCGGTATGACGGCCAGCGGCTCGCTGGCTCGCTTGGGATAGCGCACTCGCGTCAGGTTGTTGTAGGCCAGTGCAAAGGCCAGCAGCCCGGAACCGGCCAGCATCGCCGCACCAACGGCTTGCCAGTCCAAGGCAATGATAGACGGGGCGGCCAGCACCAGCGTCGCCGCCAGGGCGCCTGCCGGCGGATGCAGGCAGCGCAGCCAGCACATCAACACCAGCGCCATGCCCGCCGCCAGGCAGGCGCTACCCAGCGTGCGGCCCAATACATGGGCTACCAGCAGCGCGACGACCGACGCACACAGGTAACCGCCGACAATCGACCAGGGCTGGGCGAGGGCGCCCGATGACACCGCAAACAACAGCACCGCCGAGGCGCCTAGGGGGCCGATCAGGTGTTGCGCCACCTCAAGGCCAAATACCTGGCCACAAAGCCAGACACTGAACATCGTCCCCAGCGCCATGCCGATGGCGGCGCGGCTCCATTCGGTGGGACGGGTATTGATAGCGGCGGGGAACCAGCGAGAAAGCATTAAGCGAAAATCCAAAAAACGAGCAAAAAAAGGGGCTTACGGGAAAATCCCAGAAAGCCCTTTAAGTGTTCCAACAGTTGGGGGAGGAACGGCGCACAGTGTGCCGTTCACAACCCTTGCTTACAAATTCATATTAATGCTGGTTGAGTGCATTAATTTTGAGGTAACGCCACAGGTCACGCGCTTCTCGAAGCTGGGAACCACGTTTGCTGGGCAATGGGCAGGTTGCGCGACTGCCCGCGGCCCATCGGGAAATAGGTGAAACCCTTGTCGGCCATGCGCTCCGGATCGAACAGGTTACGACCGTCGAAAATCACCGGGGCCTTGAGCCGTTGCTGGATCAGGTCGAAGTCCGGGGCCTTGAAGGGTTGCCATTCGGTGCAGATGACCAACGCGTCGGCCCCCGGCAACACCGATTCCGGCGTGCCCATCAGCATGAGTCGGGGCTCGTCGGGGTAGAGCAATTGCGTCTGCTGCATCGCCTCCGGGTCGAACGCGCGGACGCTGGCACCTGCGGCCCAAAGCGATTCCAGCAAGGTGCGGCTCGGTGCGTCGCGCATGTCGTCGGTGTTGGGCTTGAAGGCCAGGCCCCACAGGGCGAAGGTCTTGCCGCGCAGGTCGCCCTGGTAGAACGCGTTGATCCGCTCGAACAGCTTGTGTTTCTGCCGCCCGTTGATGGCTTCCACCGCTTGCAGCAGGTCGCTGGAGCAATGAGCCTGCTCTGCCGTGTGGATCAGGGCCCGCATGTCCTTGGGAAAGCACGAACCACCGTAGCCGCACCCCGGGTAGATGAAGTGATAGCCGATGCGCGAGTCGGCGCCGATGCCCAGGCGCACGGACTCGATGTCGGCCCCCAGGTGTTCGGCCAGTTCGGCGATCTGGTTGATGAAGCTGATCTTGGTCGCCAACATGCCGTTGGCGGCGTATTTGGTCAGCTCGGCGCTGCGCAGGTCCATGAACAGGACTCGGTCGTGGTTGCGGTTGAACGGGGCGTACAGGTCGCGCATGGTTTCGCGGACTTCATCGCGTTCGCAACCGATCACGATGCGATCCGGACGACGGCAATCGGCGACCGCCGAGCCTTCCTTGAGAAATTCGGGGTTGGAGACAATATCGAACTGCAGCAGGCGACTGGCCTTGAGCAGGCATTTGTCGATGTGCGCCCGCAGAACGTCGCCGGTGCCCACCGGCACGGTGGACTTCTCCACCACAATGAGCGGTTGCTCGCGGTAGCGGGCGACGGCCTCGCCGACGGCCAGGACCTGGCTCAGATCGGCACTGCCATCGTCCCGGGAGGGTGTGCCCACGGCAATAAACAGCACCTGGCCGTGCTGCACGGCGAGCTGTTCGTCGCAGGTGAAATGCAAACGGCCAGCCTCCAGGCCTTCACGCACCAGCGCGGCCAGGCCAGGCTCGTAAATGCTCACCTGGCCTTGGCGCAGGCTGTCGACCTTGCGCTCATCGATGTCCATGCACACCACGTCATGGCCCACTTCGGCCAACACGGCGGCTTGTACCAAGCCCACGTAGCCACTTCCGAATACACTGATTTTCATGGTGGATTCCCTGGATCATTCCGAGCGAGCGACATGCACAGCCAGCGTTCGCCGCGGTGCGCTCGGTCCAGAGTAAGTCGGGGATGTTGCAGTTCACTTACAGCCCGCTGAAGTCTTGCGTCGCCACTCGGTACGCTGCCGGTAATTGTGCGACGAATTCGCTGACCACTTCCCGGGTCAGGCTGACGATGTCTTCCACCCGTTCCATTCCCGCGCCGGTCCGCCAACTGGCCACGATGTCCATGACCGATGGCAGCGGCACACCGTCCACCAACGTCAGTGTGCCTTGGGCCAATTCGCCGACGACCAGCGCCGCGGGCATGGCGCCAATGCCAAAGCCGTCGCGAACCAGGCGGGTAATGGCCGAGGCCGAGTTCACGCAGTTGATGCGTGGCGAGACGATGTTGGCCGAATGCAGCAGGTTGAGAATGTCCTGGTGGGGCCGGGAGTTGCGCGAGAACGTCACGATGCGTTCCTGGGACAAGTCCTCCAGCGACGCATAGGACCGATCATAGGCGGAGCCGGTGCGCACCACCCAGTGCATAGGGTAACGGGTCAGCAGCGCGTTGCGTACACTGTCCAGGCGCAGGATGTCGGTCTGGAAAATGATGTCCTGGTAGCCTTTTTCCAGTTGCGAGCACAGGTTGCTCGCGGTGTCGGCCGAGAGTTCGATTTCCAGGGCCGGGTAACATTCCATCAGGCGTGTCACCAAGGGGCTGAGCCAGGTGTGGATCACCGTATCCATCGCACCGATGCGGATCCGGCCGCGCACCTGGCGCGGATCCTTGATCACGGCTTTCATGCTTTGCATGGTGTCCATGATGCGCTCGGCGTACTCCAGCACGCGCTGGCCTTCGGAGGTCAGCGACACACCTTTGGAATCGCGCACGAACAGGCGCACGCCCATTTCGTCCTCCAGGGCGGCGATCCGACTGGAAATGGACGCCTGGGTGGTGAACAGCTTTTCCGCGGTGAGGCGAAAGCTCTTCAGGCGGGCGACCCAGACGAAGGTTTCGAGAAACTTGATGTTCATTTGGGCGTTTCCTTGGCGCAGTCATGGGAGCATAGAAACTGTGGCGAGGGGAGTGTCCCACCCTGTGGGAGCAAGGCTTGCCCGCGATGAGGTCAATGCGCTCTCCCTGGGAACCGAGGCGCCTGCATCGCGGGCAAGCCTTGCTCCCACAGAAAAGTCCCTCGCACAGTGGCTAGGCAAGCTTCATATTCTTCACTGCTCGGCATTAGCCATGTACAGAACTACTTCTTGCAACTCGTCCAGATCCGGGACGTTATCGATAATCGCTTCAGGCCGGCACCATGGGTACTCCAGCCGCGATGCCCAGGCCATGATCATCGGCAGATTGGTCGCCGGCAGGGTCTTCATGTGTTCGATGGTGATGGTCAGTCGCTCGGCCAGTCTCGACGCCGGATCGAACTGCCAGTCATACAGGCCACAACCGACGCGTGCCTCGCCACTGTTCTTGTCGGACATCGCCACCAGCCATTTGCACTGGAACGCCTCGGCATTGGCCGGTGGTGGAGCGGCCAGGCAGAACGTGTAGACGTTTTCGAAGGTCTGGCCAAAGCGACTGACCAGCACGTCGCCAATGGCGGTACGGCCTTCGACGTGGTCGGGAAACGTGATGGAGCCGGTGCGCACCACCATGTGCAGAATAGCAGTCGGCGTAAAAGCCTGGTCCAGCAGGTGCGGGCGGTTGCCGTCCTTGGCGCTGATGTACTGTTGGATCGATCGCTGAGCGGTGTTCATCGTGTGTCCCTTCAAGTTGAATAACAGCCTCGTTCGAGGTTTACAGATCACTGTTCCATAAGTCCGTCACCAGCATGCAGCCCGGGGCGTGGGTGATGCACAACGGTGGACGTGAGGCCTGGACCACCGATTGAGGCGTCACGCCGCAGGCCCAGAATACCGGGATCTCGTCCGCTTCCACCGGCACGGCATCGCCGTAGTCCGGCGAGTCCAGGGATTGAATGCCGATCAGTGACGGATCGCCGATGTGCACCGGGGCGCCGTGAACGTTGGGCATGCGCCCGGTGATCTGGATCGCCTGGATCGCCGCGGCGGCTTTCATCGGCCGCATGGTCACCACCATTTTGCCAGACAGGCGGGCGGTGGGGCGTGTGTCGATGTTGGTCTGGAACATCGCGACATTGCGCCCCAACTCAATGTGCCGCAAACGGATGCCGGCCTCCAGCAGCGGTTGTTCGAACGAGAACGAGCAACCGAGGGCGAAGGCCACCAGGTCGTCCTGCCACAGGTGTTCGATGTCCAGCGGCGCTTCGCTCAACTCGCCGTGGCGATAGACGCGGTATTGAGGTACCTCGTGGCGGATATCGATGGCGGCGCCCAGGTTGCGGAAGAACGGATCGCCTGGCTCGGTCACGTCAAGCACCGGGCAGGCCTGGCGGTTGAGGGTGCAGTAGCGCAGGAATTCATTGGCCCAGTCGCCGGGCAGGATCACGATATTGGCTTGCACGCGGCCCTGGCCCAGGCCGCTGGTATGGCCCTGGTATTGGCCGGCGGCGATGCTTTGGCGCAGGGTCAGGGGCGTGCATTGCTGCAGTTGTTCGAAGGACGTCATTACGGGGCTCTCCAAGCGTTCGTTCGCTACTTTGAGAACACCGTGGCGATGACGTCCAACAAGGAATATTGCTACCCCGTGACAACAAAAAGTTATTCAAGAGGTGGTTGGCTGTTCAGGCCGGGGGCCGCCACCATGCGTAGCGGCCCGACATCAACGGCGTATTGGCTGACCACCTGGCGACTCATCTGGACGATGTTCTCGATCAGTTCCAGGCCGACACCAGCGCGCCACGAGGCGACGACGTCGAGTTGGGGCAGGGCGGTGCCGGGTTCGAGTTGGATCAATTCGCCGCTGGCCAGGGGCTGGGCCACCAGCGCGGCGGGCAGGGCGCCGATGCCGAATCCGTCGCGAACCAGCCGGGTCATGGCTGACACCGAGTTGACGCAACTGACCCGTGGCGCACTCACGCCATGGGCGTACAACAGGTTGAGGACATCCTGATGCGGTCGCGAATGCTTGACGAAGGTGATGATGCGCTCGCCGGCCATCTCCACCAGCGACGCATAGGGGCGGGCATAGATCGACTGGCTGGCGGCGATCCAGTGCATGGGATAGTGCCCCAGTTCCAGGTTGCGTACGCTTTCGTGGCGGACCAGATCGGTCTGGAACACGATGTCCAGGTAGCCTTTCTGCAATTGCTCGCAGAGATTGCGCGCGGCATCGGCGGTGATTTCGATTTCCACGGCGGGGAAGGCTTGCATCAGCATCGACATCAACGGGCTGAGCCAGGTGTGGATCACCGTATCCATCACGCCGATGCGCACCAGGCCTTGTTGCGGGCTGCTGGTGTCCAGTGACTGCTTCAACGCCCGCTGCACTTCGAGCATCTGTTCGGCGTAGTCGAGCACCTTGAGGCCTTCGGGTGTCAGCGAAACCCCGCGTGAATCCCGTACGAACAGGCGCAGGCCCAACTCCTCTTCCAGCGAAGCGATCCGGCTGGAGATCGCCGCCTGGGTGCTGAACATCTTCTCGGCGGTGAGACTGAAACTCTGTAGCCGGGCGACCCAGACAAAGGTTTCGAGGAATTTGAGGTTCATGAAGGCTCTCTGGGGGGCGTGTGGTTCTTGTGTTGCAATTGTTACTCCAGATCGGGCCGTCGGACGCATCAAATTTTCTTATGTCCCCTCTGATGTTTTTCCCGTTTGACGCTGTGCCGATTCGCCACCAAGAATCCGCTCCACGACGCAGCCACTGCGTCCGCATCCCCAACGACAACGCCTTCACAAAAAAATAACGAGGCGTGTCCGTCATCTTCGCTTGCTGCCGCAGGAACCTTCCATGGAAAAGACCATGACTGACTGCGTAACCACCGGGACAGGGCGCACGGGCCCGTTCAGTTGGTACGGCCCCCTGTCGAAAAATGAAAAACGTACATTCTGGAGCTGCAAGATCGGCTATGCCCTGGACGGCATGGATACGCAGATGCTGAGTTTCGTCATCCCGACCCTGATCGCGACCTGGGGGATTTCCAAGGGTGACGCCGGCTTGATCGGCACCTGCACGCTGCTGGCCTCGGCGGCCGGCGGTTGGATCGCCGGGATCCTGTCCGACCGCATCGGCCGGGTACGGACCCTGCAATTGACGGTCCTGTGGTTCGCATTCTTCACCTTCCTGTGCGGGCTGGCGCAGAACTACGAGCAATTGCTGGTGGCCCGGACCTTGATGGGCTTTGGCTTCGGTGGTGAATGGACCGCGGGGGCGGTGTTGATCGGCGAGGTGATCCGCTCCAAGGACCGTGGCAAAGCAGTGGGCATGGTGCAGGCCGGATGGGCGCTGGGCTGGGGAGTGACGGCGCTGTTGTATGCCGGGCTGTTCAGTTTCCTGCCGCCGGAAGACGCCTGGCGGGCATTGTTCATGATCGGCCTGGTGCCGGCGCTGTTTGTGTTGGTGATCCGTCGACTGGTCAAGGAGTCGGACACCTTCGAACATGCGGTGCGGGAACGCCAGGCCAAGCCGGAACTGGGCTCTCGCTGGGCATTCTTCGAGATATTTGCCCCACGGATGCTCAGCACCACGTTGCGCGCCTCGCTGTTGACCACTGGTGCGCTGGGCGGCTACTACGCCATTACCACGTGGTTGCCGACGTACCTGAAAACCGAGCGCGGCCTGAGTGTGCTCGGTACTGGCGGCTACCTGGCGATGGTCATCGTCGGTTCCTACATCGGCTACGTGACCAGTGCGTTGCTGACCGATGCCATTGGCCGCAAGAAGAACTTCATCCTGTTCGCCGTCGGCTCCATGGCAAACGTCTTGGCCTACACCCAACTGCCCATCGATAACACCTGGATGCTCTGGCTGGGCTTTCCACTGGGCTTCTTCGCCTCGGGCATCTTCGCCGGCATGGGCGCATTCCTGACCGAGCTGTTTCCCACCCGCATGCGCGGGTCGGGGCAGGGCTTCTGCTACAACGCCGGGCGTTCCATCGCGGCGTTGTTCCCGTTGTTCATCGGCGCGTTGAGCAACACCTTGCCCATCGGCACTGGGATCGGCGTATTCGCCGCTGGCGCCTATGGCGTGGTGATCCTGGCGGCGTTGAGCCTGCCGGAAACCCGCGGCAGACAACTCGAGTCCTGACCAGCCGTGACGTCCGCGCACAGCGCGGACGCCGCAACAACCCTTAAAACAACAACCATCGGACGCGATTGCAACGCCCCCGAGAGGGTTCGCTCGCGTCCATAAAAAAGGAGCATGACATGGGGCATTTCACATCCACCTGGTTTTACACACCCGCCGGCACGTTGCTGGGCCTGAGCCTGATCGGCGTGCCGAACGCCCAGGCCGACTTCATCGCCGACAGCAAAGGCAGCCTGGAGGCCCGCAACTTCTACTTCAACCGTGACTTCCGTCAGGAAGGGGCACGGGACAAGGCCGAAGAATGGGCGCAGGGCTTTCTGCTGCGGATGGAGTCGGGATACACCGCCGGGACCGTGGGTTTCGGCCTCGATGCCTTGGGCATGGCCGGTTTCAAACTGGACTCCGGGGGCGGTACGGCGGGCACCAACCTGCTACCAGCGGATTTGTCTGGCGGTTCGCAAGACCGCTATGGCGAACTGGGCCTGACCGCCAAAGTTCGTGTGTCCAACAGCACCTTGAAACTGGGAACGTTGCAGATCAAGGACCCTGCGGTGAGTTCCAACGACACGCGCCTGTTGCCAGGAACCTTCAAGGGCGGCTTGCTGAGCGTGCAGGAAATCGATCGTTTGAAGCTGACTGCCGGGCAACTCACGCAGATCAACTTTGTCGACTCCACCGATTACCAGGACATGACCGCCAACCGCATCGGCGGCAGCAGCGACAAGTTCCAGTTCGCCGGAGCGGACTATCAGTTCCTGCCGAACCTCACGGCGCAATACCGCTATAGCCTGTTGGAAGACATCTACCAGCAAAACTACCTCGGCTTCGTCCACACCCTGGACCTGGGCGCAGGCCAGTCGTTCAAGAGTGACGTGCGCTATTCGCGCAGCACCGAAGACGGCAATTTTCGCGAACTCGACAACCAGGCCTTCGGCGCCATGTTCACCTATAGCCTGGCGGGCCATGCGTTGGGCCTGGGCTACCAGCGCATGAGCGGCGACGATCCATTTCCGTACATCGGACGCAGCGATCCCTACCTGGTCAACTTCGTGCAGATCGGCGACTTCGCCAACATCGACGAGCGTTCCTGGCAAGCGCGCTATGACTACAACTTTGCGGCCATTGGCGTGCCCGGGTTGACCTTCATGACCCGCTACATCACCGGCGACAACGTCCAGCGCAGCGCACTGGGCGAAGGCAAGGAATGGGAGCGCAACACGGATATCGCCTATGTGGTGCAGGACGGCACGTTGAAGGGGCTGGGCTTGAAATGGCGCAACGCGACGGTGCGCTCGAATTTTGGCAACGACCTGGATGAGAACCGGTTGATCGTCAGCTACACGATGGCGCTTTGGTAAGCTCCCGGCAATTTCTGGCCAGAGCTTGCTCTCGCTGGGTTCTGTAGGAGCTGGCGAAGCCTGCGATCTTTTGATCTTTCGCTTCGATCGTTCCCACGCTCCTGCGTGGGAATGTCGCCAGGGACGCTCCGCGTTCCGCTTCTGGAAGGTGACGCAGAGCGTCACGGGATGCATTCCCACGGACGTCGCTCTAGTTCCCTGCGCGACAGCGCAGCGTCGAAGACGTGGCGGGGGCTCCCTCGCCACAGGTTCACCACTCCTTGAATAAAACAGCATTGCACTCGATCAATGGCGTCGTTGCCTGTATACAGGTGCGCTTCGAAAGGGATTTTCATGCAAGACAAGGGAGCTGTTGCTGTGATTTACCTGATACGCCATGCCACGCCGCTGATCGATTACAAACCCTGCAATGCGTATGCAGCCAAGCTGCTGCTGGATGAATACAACCAGACCTCGTCCATCGATGAGGGTGAGATTGCCGCATTCCTGAGTCAATCGGACTTGTCCCAAGCTCTTTTGGCGACCGAAGCCAACATCATTTCCTCGCCCGTCAATAGAGCCTACGCGACGGCATGCCGGCTATTCGAAGCCACACGTATCCAACAGGATGCTCGACTACGTGAATACGACCTGCGGCTGAGCAGCATTCCCGTCTTGAAAATGGGCGTGAGGCATTGGTTCGCGTTACACAGGATCCTGTGGTTGCTGGGGATTTCACTGGGGGCTGCCAGCCGAAAAGCCGAACACCAGCGGGCGCTCGGTGTCGCCGATGAGCTTTACAACAGCTGCGGCGAACCGGGGAAGGCCACGATCGTTGTCTCTCACGGCATGTTTCTCAGAACCGTCAGGAAAACCCTGCAAAAGCGCGGGCTGCAGGCGCGCAGGGTTTATCGCTCGGGGTGTTTTACCGTCGAGTCGCTAACGCCATGACGGGGATTGCTCGGCCACCAGCAGTAAAGACTGCGGCATCGGGCTTTGTGGATGTTGCGGTTCCTGCAGGACCACCAATCGGAAACCGGCCATGTCCAGGGCATTGAGCCAACTGGACAAGGTGCGGAAGTACCACGGCATACGTTGCCATTGGCCTTTGAACCCATCGAAGGTCTCTTCTCGCCAACCGTCCTGATAATCGCCCGCCGCCACGGTCCATGGATGCAGCGTCTGAACCACCAGCGCGCCGGCTGGGCTGAGCAGGGCATTCATCGCAGCGAGCAAGGGGATGATGTCCTGGTGCAACAGGGCGAAGTTGGCGCAGATCAGGTCGTAGCCGCTGCCGACGTCCACCTTTGCCTCCACCAGCGCGTCATAGCTTGCCAGATGCACCGGCGAGGAACCCGCCGCCCGCGCCGCATCGACCAGCGTCGCGTCGCCATCCACACCCACCGCATCGATGCCCCGTTCAGCCAGCGCTCGCAACAGCCAGCCTTCGCCGCAACCCAGATCGAGCACGCGCTCGGGCTGGCGGCTCTGTACCGCCAGTAGCATGGCCTGGTTCGTGACCGTCAGCCGGCTTTCGATGGCACCCGTGCGGATGGCTTCGATCCAGGATTGGGCATTGTGATGCCAGCTTTGGAGGAGGGTGGTTTCCGAAGACGACATTGATCCAGCTCCGCAATGGATTGGCTAAGCATAGGCCAATCGCTGGCGCAGGGAAGCCAGTGGTCAAAGCGGGCGGTCAAGAAACAACAGGCGTGCGGCCAGCGCTGCCATGACCCCGGCAAAACCATACGTGCCCAGGCGCCTTGAAATCCCTCCGCTTGCCAGCTTCGCCCTGAGCAGGGCGGCGCAAACACCCAGCAAGGTATGGAAGATGAGGGCAATCAGTGCCAGCAATGCTCCGAGGAAGATCAACTGCAGGGTCACACCGCCGGCCTTGACGTTGACGAACTGGGGCAGGAATACCATGAAGAACAGCAGCGCCTTGGGATTCAGGAGGCTGTTGAGGGCACCTCGGCAGAAGATTTTCCACAGCGAAGCCGCCTGAAGCTGGCTATTCTGAGTCGCTGCCGGAGTCCTCAGTGCTTGCCAGGCAAGCCACAGCAAATAACCGGCCCCGGCCAGACGTAGCAGATCGAACGCCGGCGCCCAGCTCATCACCAGCGCACCAATTCCCGCGCTGACCATCATCGTCATCAGCCCGTCCGAAAAGGAAATGCCAAGGGCGGCGGCAATGCCGGCACGCCAGCCGTGGGCCAGCGCATGACTGGTGACAAAGGCCATGTTGGGTCCCGGTACGATCAGCAAAAGCACAACGGCAACCACGAACAGGTAGAGATTGGCGGTATCCGGCATGGGGGGCGCTCCGAGGGATGAACCATGACAGTAAGCGAATGGCGAGGAGAGTGTCAGTTACAGTCCGGGCTTATCTGATAGCAACAGTCGTTTCTCGCGATGCATCACGGTAATCGCTAAACTGCTGGCCCGAATTTCGACGATCCCGACGCGAGCTAATGTTGGACGCCACCGCGTAGAGAATAAACAAGGCCGCAAATGCGGCCTCGTCTTGCGCTTATTCCTTACGCAACAGCACCCTGGTTACCCGACGCTCTTCAACCTCCATCACGGTCATGCTCCATCCTTGCCAACTGAGCGTGTCGCCAATGATCGGCAAACGATCCAGCAGGCTCATCATCAACCCGGCAAGCGTCTGGTAATCCTCCGTCGCTTTCGCCTGGAAGCCGATGTGCTCGCGAACCTGACTGAGATTCAGGGCACCGCTGACGAGGAAACCCTCGTGCTGGGGAACAATGTTCGGGCCTTCGATTTCACTGGCATCCGGCAGTTCACCTGCAATGGATTCCAGGATGTCGGTCATCGTGAGAAGCCCCACGAAGTCACCGAACTCGTTCACCACGAACGCGATATGGGTCGACTCCTTACGCATTTGCTCCAGTGCATTAAGGATCGTGAAGCTGTCCAGCAGGTTGATGGCTTTGCGCGCCATGGCCTCCAGATTCGGCTGATTGCCCGCGAGTATTTCCTTTAGCAGTTCTTTCTTATGGACAAAGCCAAGCGGCTCATCCACGCGTCCTTCCCGGATCAATGGCAAGCGCGAGTAAGCAGAGTGCATCAGCGTCGTACGGATTTCTTGTGGAGCATCTGCCAAGTCGAGGTGGTCAATTTGCGCACGAGGCGTCATCACGCTGCGTATCGGCCGCTCGGCCAATTGCAGCACGCCACTGATCATGACCCGTTCGCGCCGATGGAAAACCTGTTCGGGTTCGTCGCCTTCAAGCATGTCGGCGATTTCCTCGCCGACTTCATCGGCCCCCAGCTTTTGGCCGCCCAGCAGGCGCAACACCGCATGGGCGGTACGTTCGCGCATCGGTCGAAGACCTTGCAGGCTTTTCTTGCGACGCGAGCGCGCCAACTGGTTGAACAGTTCGATCAGGATCGAGAAACCAATCGCGGCGTACAAGTAGCCTTTTGGAATATGGAAACCCAGGCCCTCGGCAGTGAGGCTGAAGCCGATCATCATCAGGAAACCCAGGCACAGCATGATGACGGTAGGGTGGCCGTTGACGAATTTGGTTAGAGGCTTGCTCGCGATCATCATCAAGCCGATGGAGAACATCACCGCGATCATCATGACCGACAGGTGCTCCACCATGCCCACGGCCGTGATCACCGCATCCAGGGAAAAGACCGCGTCCAGTACCACAATCTGCGCAACGATAGGCCAGAACATCGCATAGGCGGCATTGCCGGTACGTTGCGCCACGTGGCCCTCGAGTCGCTCATGCAACTCCATGGTTGCCTTGAATAGCAGGAACACACCGCCAAACAGCATGATCAAGTCCCGGCCCGAGAACGTCTTGCCGAAGACCTCGAACAGTGGGTTGGTCAACGTCACCATCCAGGAGATGCTGGCGAGGAGACCAAGGCGCATCAGCAATGCCAGGGACAGGCCGATGATACGGGCGCGGTCGCGCTGCTCGGGCGGAAGTTTGTCAGCCAGGATGGCGATGAATACAAGGTTGTCGATGCCGAGCACCAGCTCCAGCACGATCAAGGTCAGCAGGCCCAGCCATGCCGTGGGGTCAACGATCCATTCCATGGGTTATTCGTTCCCTCGGATGATCAATGCAAGGGAAGGGGGCTGCAACGCACATGTGCAGGCCATAGGGGCGCAGGAGAGAAAACGGTTCTTCGAAAGGCGACTGGGAGGTTCCTGAAGGGTGTTCATACAAACCTGGAAATAATTGGGGAAGAAATCCTACAACGGTTTCTAGCATTTCATACGAGGCGATTTATTACAGGATCTGACAGGGCGGCGATCGATGGGACAGTTGTGCATCGTATCTAGTTGTGCATCGTATCTGCTTCGGAGTAGAAGGGACCGAGCCAATCCGCGCAGTGCAGGCGGCGCAGTGGGTTTACGATGACTCAGCAGATGAACAGGGATGGACATTAGCGATGGGTAACTCAGCCTTGCGGATATGGTGTGCAGTCAGTGTGCTGTGCATGGCCTCATTCACGATGGTCACTTCCGAATTCGCGCCCATTGGTTTGTTATCGCAGATATCGACAGACCTGGATCAAACCCCGTCTACCGTCGGACTGACGGTAACGTTGTATGCCTGGATCGGGGCTGCCAGCGGCTTGTTGTCCAACTGGTTGAACCGCTGGATCCCCCGCAAGGCGTTGCTGATCGCATTGATGCTAATGCTGGCCGTATCAAACGGGCTGGCGGCGTTATCCCCTGAATTTTCGACGCTGCTCGGTGCGCGCGCCGTCGGCGCATTGGCCCATGGTGTGTTCTGGGCAATCGTGGCAGCCACTGCCGCGCATATCGTGCCGTCGCAACGCATGGGGTTGGCCACCTCGATTGTCTTGGGCGGTATCACGATCGCCACTGTAATGGGCGTTCCGCTGATCAATCTGGTGGGGCAATACAATGGTTGGCGTACGGCGTTCGTATGCCTGGCCTTGATGTGTGTCGTCAGCGCCGGTGCGATAACACTGGTGCTTCCTTCCATGCAGATTCATTCCCTGGCCAAGGGGGGCGGGTTTGCAGCGGTGCTGCGGCGCAAGGATCTGTTGATCACGTACGTCATCACCGGACTGACAGCGGCTGCGCATTTTGGCGCCTATACCTTCGTCGAGCCGTTTATTGGCCAGGTACCTGGTATCACGCCGTACTTGATTGCCACCCTGCTGTTTGCTTTCGGAGCCGCAGGTTTTCTTGGCAACCTGCTTAGCGCTTTTTTCATTGATCGCTACTTGAAGGCCTTCATTCTGGTGGCGTTGGTCGCGATGGCATTGGCCTTGGTGACCTTGGGTGTCTACGGTCCGTTACTGAGTATCGCGCCGGTGATTATCTTGCTGATGGTCTGGGGCGTCGCTATTTCCGCCTTGTTCACCGGCCTGCAGACCTGGGTCTTGAGAATTGCCGGCGATCACACGGTGCCGGCCACCGCGGTCCATACAGCCGTGCTGAATGGCGCGATCGGGTTGGGTGTGATTATGGGTGGGGAAACGCTGAATCTGGCTGGGTTCAAGGGGGCGATGCTATCGGCCAGCGTGGTGATTGTCCCGGCTATTGTCCTGATGATTGCCGCAGGAGCACGGGCTCGAAAAGAGCCCGTTTTTTCCTGAACAGAGGGGAGTAGAGATTCGTTTCCCTTCAAACTCAACCGCGTTGTGCCCCCCCCCCGCCAATCACCGCAGGACGTCTGCTGAAAATAGTCATTGTATTGCCTCGAAATCGAATGTTATTGTTATAACACTGTAGAAATTAATGACAATACAATAACATTTCGCGTTCGGGAGCTCTGAAAATCCATGGAAAAGAACAGCTTCCTGCAATTGCTGGAGCGAGAGTTCTCCAACCTGACCCCGACTGGCAAGCGGATCGCCAGTTATCTGTTGGGTAACCCAGAACAGCTTCCGTTCGAGTCGGCCGATAGCATCGCGCAGCAGACCTCCACCACTGGAATTTCCGTAGGGCGCTTTTTTCGATCCCTTGGCTACCAGAACATCGATGAAGTCAAACAGAGCTTGCGCGTTGAAACGCCAGCGTCGTGGCTGATCACCGATCGCATCGGCGCCTTTCGTGCCGAAAGCAATCAGCAAGATGCTCTTGATCGTTCCCTGAGTCGCGAGATCGAGGCCATTCGATATGTCTACGGTCTGGCGCGCAGCGACGCCTTCGCCGATATCGTGCAACGCATCTACGAAGCCGATGCAGTATTCATTCTCGGCATTCAGTCCACTCGAGGGATTCTCACAGCGTTCCATAGCCACCTTGAGTACATCCGGCCCAAGGTCTACTACGTCGATGGTCTGTCCGGCATTTACGCAGAAACCCTGAATTCCGGCTTCGCCAATCCCTACGCAATCATTGCGGATTTCCGTGCTTATTCCAGCGTGACTCAGACTTTCTGCGACGCGGCCATAGACAACGACGTCCCATTGGCCCTAATCACCGACCTGCAATGCTCCTGGGCCCGAGACTACCCACTTGACCTCTTGCAACTGAAAACCGATGTCGGGCAGTTCTGGGATTCACCTGCGCCATTGGCCTGCCTGTTGAATCTCATGGTGTCGGCCGTCGCTGAGAAATACGGGGATCGACTCGATGAGCGCTTGGCCAAGAACCGTCAATTGCAAAAAGCTTTCGGTCAGTTCGAAGGCTGATCTTCATCGTCCCACTGAATCCCAACTGGAGTATTGGCGTGAACAACAGCCCCCTTGTAGAGATCGATGCCCAGCGCTACCAAGTGCAAATCGATTTGATCTACGCCGGTGCAGACAACCTGGCAGGAAGAGTGATTTATCCAAATGCGCGCTGCCTGTTACATCGCCAGGCTGCCGACTGTTTATACAAAGCCAGTCAGCTCGCGCGTCAGGCCGGGTTTACCCTTCGCATCTATGACGCCTATCGGCCGCCTTATGCCCAGTACCTGTTGTGGGACGCGCTGCCAAACAACGACTACGTGCGTGACCCACATTTGGGCTCCCATCACAGCCGTGGCGTGGCCGTGGACCTGACTCTGGTCGGCACTGATGGCGAGCCGCTGGATATGGGGACTGAATTCGACGCAATGGAAGAGAAATCCCACCAGTTCTATCCCGACTTGCCAGTAGACGTGCAACGCAATCGACTGCTGTTGGTGGGAATCATGCTCGCCGCCGGCTTCCAGGCGATTGCCACCGAGTGGTGGCATTACGAACTTCCGGATGCCGACGATTACCCCTTGCTGGAAGACGTTTAAACCACGGATTTACCAACAGATAGCACCGCGCAGCCCACGCTCAGTGCGGCTGATAACAATAACAAGACAGCGTTACTTACGTTTCACCTGCAACTGCCCGGTTATAGCTTTTATAAAAAACCTGACGTACTTCCCTCTATCGAATGATCAAGGAAACCGGCATGAACCCAATGAACACCGTGACCTGCAAACCCTTTCCCGGCGCCGGCAAGCTATTGCTGAGCATTTTGTGCAGTGCATTGAGCCTCGGTGCCTGGCAGGCTGCGACAGCGGCTGTACCACAAGACACCCTGGTCATCGGCAAACCCGCTGATCCCCAGACCCTCGACCCGGCCGTGACCTTCGATAACAACGACTGGACCATTACCTACCCGTCGTACCAGCGCCTGGTCGGCTACAAGGTCGAAGGCGATAAAAGCAGCACCGAAGTTCAGGGTGACCTGGCCGAGAGTTGGACCGTTTCTCCGGACAATCTGGTCTGGGAATTCAAAATCAAACCTGGCAACAAATTTGACGACGGTGCCCCTGTAGATGCCGCCGCGGTGAAGTTTTCCTTTGATCGCTTGATGACTCTCAAGCAGGGACCTTCCGGTGCATTTCCGGAGGACATGGTGGTCACGGTTGTCGACCCGCAGACCATCCGGTTCACCCTGAAGACGCCTTTCTCGCCGTTCCTGTTTACCCTGGCCCACAACGGTGCGTCGATCATCAACCCCGCTGTGGTCAATAAAAGCGCGGACGTCAACGCCTGGCTGTCGAGCCATACCGCAGGCTCCGGCCCCTTCCGCTTGAGCAACTGGCAAAAAGGCCAGTCGCTGACCATGGAGCCGAACACCTACTTCGCCGGTCCCAAACCTGCGCTCAAAACGGTGGTCATCAAGATCATCGGTGAGCCCTCCGTGCGTCGCCTGCAGTTGGAGCGGGGGGACCTGGACATCATCGAAGACATGCCCGAAGACCAGCTCGGCGTTCTTGCCAGCAAGCCCGGCGTGGTGGTGAAGGAGTTCCCGTCGCTACGGGTCACCTATCTCTACCTGAACAACAAAAAGGGCCCACTGACCAGCGTCGATGCACGTCGCGCGATCACCGAAGCGGTGGACTACAACGGCATCGTCAAAGGCATTCTCAGGGACAAGGCCAAGCTCCTGAACGGGCCAATCCCGGACGGCATGTGGGCGTATGACAGCTCGTTGCCGCCGATGAAGCAAGACATGGCAGCCGCCAAGGAAAGCCTGGCCAAAACGCCGCAGAAAATTACCAACCTCAGCTACATGTACTCGGACAAGGATCCTAACTGGGAACCGATCGGCCTGACCCTGCAAGCTGCATTGGCGCCACTGGGCATCAACCTCAAGCTGGAAAAGCTCGCCAACGCCACGCTGCGTGAGCGCGTCGGCCAGGCGGACTACGACATCGCCGTCGGTGCCTGGAGCCCGGACTTTGCCGACCCGTACATGTTCATGAACTTCTGGTTCGACTCCAAGATGCAGGGCCTGCAGGGCAACCGCTCGTTCTATAGCAACCCGCAAGTCGACAAGTTGATTCGAGAAGCGGCCGCTAATAGCGACACCGCCAAGCGCGTCGAGCTGTACCAGACCGCGCAGAAAATGGTGCTCAAGGACAGCGTCTACGCCTACCTCTACCAGAAGAGCTACACCTTGCCGATGCGTGATTCGGTCAAGGGTTACGTGTTCAACCCCATGCTCGAACAGGTGTTCAACTTGGGCAGTATGAGCAAGTAAACCGGCTCCCTCGCGCTGGCCATTCGTGGCTGGCGCGGCTTCTGATTTTCGTCGCGGGTGCTACTGAGGTGCCAAAATGGCCTTCCTGACTTTGTTGCGCAAGCGCCTGCTCGGCCTGTTGCTGGTCGTGTTCGGCGTTTCGCTGATTACCTTTGCAATTTCGCACCTGATCCCGGGTGATCCTGCCCGACTGATCGCTGGCGACCGTGCCAGTGATGCGTTGGTGGCAGGCATACGTCATCAACTGGGATTGGATCTGCCGCTGTATCAACAATACGGTCGTTACCTGATGGACCTGGTGCAGGGAGACCTGGGAACCTCGATACGCACCAGCCGTCCCGTGCTGGAAGACTTGCAGACGTTCTTCCCGGCAACACTGGAGTTGGCGCTGGTAGCGCTGGTGCTGGCGATCCTGGCCGGCGTGCCGCTTGGCGTGCTATCAGCGGTTTACCACAATCGGGCGATTGACCAGATCGCCCGCACGCTTGCAGTCACCGGCATTTCAACGCCGGCCTTTTGGCTCGGCCTGGGCGCAATTGTTCTGTTCTACGGTCATCTGGGTTGGTTGCCGGGAGGAGGGCGGCTGTCCGAAGGGCTTGCTCCGCCGCCGACAATCAGCGGTTTTTATCTGCTCGACTCGCTGCTCGCCGGTGAGGGCGCGCTGTTTCTCGATGCCGTCGAGCATCTGATTCTGCCGGCGGCGACCCTGGGGTTCGTGACCTTGGGCGTCGTCGCACGGCAGATTCGTTCAGCCATGCTTGATCAACTCGGCGAAGACTATATCCGCACCGCCCGCGCCTACGGCCTGTCCCGTTGGACTGTGATCCTGCGCCATGCACTGCCTAACGCGCTCATCCCTTCGGTGACAGTCCTGGGATTGACCCTCGGAGATTTGCTGTATGGCGCGGTGCTGACCGAAACGGTCTTCGCCTGGCCCGGCATGGGCGCCTATGTGGTCAAGTCGATCCAGTCGCTGGACTTCCCGGCGGTGATGGGCTTCGCCATTCTGGTTTCGTTCATCTATGTGCTCCTGAACATGGCCATCGATATTGTGTACCGCGTGATCGACCCACGCATCGGCGAGGTAAGTTGAAATGTCCGCTACCCTGATGGCTACGCGCCGCCCGCGCTGGAACGAAAAATTCGCCTATCTGACCTACCGCATCCGCCGCAGCCCGCTGACCATGGCGGGCCTGGCGATCACCTGTATCGTCTTGCTGTGCATGATCTTCGCCCCTTGGCTCGCCAGTCACGATCCCAACGCGCTGAACTTGGCCGAACGCCTGGCGCCGCCTTCCAGCAGCCATTGGTTCGGCACCGACGAAGTCGGCCGCGACCTGTTCAGCCGCGTGTTGTTCGGTAGCCAGCAGTCGGTGGGGGTCGGTCTGTTCGTGGCTTTTGCATCCTGTTTTATCGGCGGGTTGCTGGGGTGCTTTTCCGGGGTCATCGGTGGTCGTTTCGACGCATTGATCATGCGCCTGATGGACATCATGCTGTCGGTGCCATCGCTGGTGCTGATCATGGCCTTGGCGGCTGCGTTGGGCGCGAGCCTGTTCAACGCGATGCTGGCGATTACGCTGGTACGAATTCCTTCCTATGTCCGGCTAGCCCGCGGCCAAGCCTTGAGCATCCGCGAGATGGGTTATGTCAAGGCCGCCCAAACCTTCGGGGCAGGGCGCTGGCACCTGGTGCACTGGCACGTGGCACGTAACGCAATGCCGCCATTGCTGGTGCAGTTGAGCCTGGATATCGGCAGCGCGATCCTCATGGCCTCGGCCTTGGGCTTTATCGGCCTGGGAGCGCAGCAGCCTACGGCCGAGTGGGGCGCGATGGTCGCCACCGGGCGCAACTACATCCTCGATAACTGGTGGTACTCGACCTTTCCCGGCCTGGCGATTCTGATCACGGCCACCGGGTTCAACTTGCTGGGCGATGGCGTACGCGATCTGCTCGACCCACGGCAACAGGGGAAATGACCATGCATGCGTCGAGTCCAGTATTGTCCATCGACAACCTGAGCCTGGAGTTCCCGGCTTATAAAAACAACGTCAAAGCCCTGAACGGCGTGTCGCTGCACGTCAATCCCGGGGAAATCGTCGGCGTCGTCGGCGAGTCCGGATCGGGCAAGTCGGTCACGGCCATGCTCAGCATGCGATTGTTGCCCGAGCGCAGCTATCGCATCACCGCCGGCAGCCTGAGCATGCTCGGTCGCGACATGCTGGCAGCGCCTGAAAAAGAGTTACTGACGATTCGCGGGCGCGATGCCGCGATGATTTTCCAGGAACCGATGACCGCCTTGAACCCGACCCGGCGCATCGGCAGGCAAATGCTTGATGTGATCATTCATCACCAGAAAATCAGCGCCGCCCAAGCCCGTCTCAAGGCGATCGCACTGTTGCGCGACATGCACATAGCCAGTCCGGAACAGGTATTGGAGAGCTATCCTTTCGAACTGTCTGGCGGCATGCGCCAGCGGGTGATGATCGCGCTGGCGTTCTCCTGCGAGCCTCAATTGCTGATCGCCGACGAGCCGACAACGGCCCTCGACGTGACCGTGCAACGCCAGGTGTTGTTGCTGTTGCGAGAAAAAGCCAGGCAGCGGGGCACGGCCATCTTGCTCATCACCCATGACATGGCGTTGGTTTCGCAGTTCTGCGACCGGGTCTACGTCATGTACACAGGGGCAGTGGTCGAGGAGGGCCGCACGGCGGATGTCATGGGCAATCCGCAACATCCCTATACGCAAGGTTTGCTCAGTGGTCTGCCGGAAATGGTCGAGCCGGGCCAGCCGCTGCTGACCATTCCCGGTCAAGTGCCGAACCTGGCCTCTTTGCCCGTGGGCTGTACTTTTCAGGAGCGGTGTACGTACGCCATGCCGGTGTGTAGCAAGCGCCCGAATCTCAACACCATCAACGGTAATGACCAACGTAAAAGCGCGTGCTGGTTACCGGTCAAGGAGCTTTCGTGATGAACAGTGCCGTCCTTCAACCCATCACCCAGATGGCGTCCACGATTCTTCAACTTGACGATGTCCACGTTCGTTTTCCCGTGAGCAATGACTGGTTGGGGCGGCCGCGCGGATATGCCCACGCCTTGAACGGTATTGATCTTATGGTGCGGGCAGGCGAGACCCTGGGCATTGTCGGCGAGTCAGGTTGCGGCAAGAGCACCTTGGCCCAGCTGTTGATGGGCCTGGTGCCGCCCAGCAGCGGGGAGATTAACTGGGCCAATCGCAGCGGTGAAGGCCGCAGCAACGTTCAGATTGTTTTCCAGGATCCACAATCGTCCCTCGATCCGCGCCTGCCTATCTGGAAAATCATCACCGAACCGTTATACGCCCGAGGCCATGTCAGCCATGCGCAAATGCGCGATGTGGCCGCCAGGGTCGCGGCCCAAGTCGGCATCCGCCCGGAGTACCTGGACCGCTTCGCACATCAGTTTTCCGGAGGGCAGCGTCAGCGCATCGCCATCGCCCGAGCCCTTTCGTCAGACCCGGATATCATTGTCCTGGACGAGCCCACATCGGCGCTGGACATCTCGGTTCAGGCGCAGATTCTCAACCTGCTGGCCGAGCTGCAAAGTGCCCGCAATCTGACTTACATCCTGATTTCCCACAACGTATCAGTGGTGCGTCATATGGCTAGCCGGGTAGCGGTGATGTACTTGGGGCAAATCGTTGAACTGGGCAGCGCGGCTCAAGTGCTCGATCAGCCACGTCACCCCTATACCCGTTTGTTGCTCGAGGCGGTACCACGACTGGGCGTGCCTTTGCACGACGAGCAAGTCGCCGCGCCTACCGAATTACCAGGGAACCGCCGACTACCGAGTGGCTGCTTCTTCCGCGAACGGTGCAATCTATGCACCGTTGGCTGCGAGAAGCCTCAGGCCTTGCTGGGGGATGAGCAGCAGTGTGTGCGATGTCATTTACAGGATTGAGTCACTGGCTTCGTCAATCCCCAGACCTGAACATCGCATAGGCGGCATTGCTGGATTATTTAAGATACGCCATGCGTTTTTTTGCGATGTAGCAGTCATTGGTATCAATAGCCTTCTGGTAATACTCCAAGCGCTTCGAGCGATTGCTATCGCCTTGTAGCCGATAGATTTCCGCTTGGTAGTCACGAACATTACCCCACTGCATGGCGAGGCCGACAGGTTCCTCAGGCTTGCATTCAAGACGGACAACAGGCTGTGGAAAATATTTTTCGTAGAGCGGCATGCGGGTTTCTATAGCCTGTAATGCTTTTTGGTACTCGGACCTATCAGTGGATGCCAGGCACCAATGTGCAATTTCAAGTGCCGGTGGAGCAAAGCCTTGAGCGAGGCTTCGTTCAAACAAGGGGCAAGCTTTTTCCTTGATCACTTCGCTCGGAGATAGCATCGCGTAGATCAGTCCGAGGCGATATTGGGCTACGGGATGATCAAGGGCCGCTGCTTGCTCAAGCAAAGTGAAGGCTGGCTTGAGTAGTGCACCGCCTTCTTCCGCTAAGTTCAGGGAGTGCTGTCTCTCCTCTTCGCTTGTCGTTGGCGTATCAGCTGTCACTGCTACGAGCTTGTCATTTGCTTGTAGCAGGTACGGGACAGCTTCCTGGTAGAGGCTCTCTCCACGAGGATCTATATGCAGTGTGCTGGCTACGCATAATTGCGGCAGCAGACACGCTATCAGGGTGTAGCTCCGACAGTTGGGGGACACGGATTTGCCTCCAGGCGTTAACTATTTGGGCGCGGTACAGGTCAGTAGGCTGCCATTTCTCGCGTGCGGACCTTGGTTACCAGCTATTGGGTAAACACCATTGCGTTTCAATACCCTACGATTCAATGACCCCATCCAGCAACGCCGTCCCATAGGAATTGTCCACCACACATAGCCACTTTTCCGATATCTGTCGAAATACATAGGTGGCCCGGCGCATGACTTCAGTTTTCGCACCTGACTTATCAGTGGCCTGTAGCAGGGTCTCCATGATAACAAGCGCTACATCACCACCGAGTATGACCTGCATCTCCCCCTGAGTGACTACGATGCTGTGGTTGAAGTGCTCCGCAATGGCGACAAATGCTCGGCGGATGCTCTCTTTGCCTGCGACTGTCAGCCCTGGTTTGACGACGAGACTTGCGTCATCCGCATAAAACCTCATCAACTCGTCGAAATTTTCGGCCGTAATGGCGCGGTCAGCGGCTTCGATCGTCTCTTTGATAGTTTGGGCAAGCGTGTCCATTCCTGTGCTCCTGATTAGCCTCAGAAACAGGAATGAAAAACCCCGCTTCTGAGGCGGGGTTTGGCATATCGTGCGCAGTCCCACCCTCTAAGTGAAGGTGGTAATAATTGAATTTGTGCAGGGGAAACTGTAGTTCTTCATGGCAACAATCTGCTGTATAGAGCTCAGAAAATCAACCGTATAGGCACGCCTTACGGATATCACGCTCAACCATGTCCACCAAGCCGAGATGTCCAGATTATCTACACTGCCTCTTCATCCTACTGCCCAGGACTGCATCGTTGCGCCGCGGCCAAATGTTCCACCACGTATTGCGCGTCCCGGGCGACCCCCGAGAACCGACCGGACCCCCAGGTGTGCAGCCACGGAAGACCCAGGAAATACAAACCTTGTCGAGCGGTGACGCCGCGGGTATGGCCGGGGTAGCTGCGGCCGTTGAAAACCGGTACATCGACCCAACTGAAATCAGGCTGGAAACCGATGCACCAGATGATGCTGGTGATGCCGCTGCCCGTCAGGTCCAGTTCACTTCTTTCGGCTTGCGGCACCCAGAGCGGGGCGTAAGGCGTGCCGACCGGTGCATCGATGGCGTGTTCGGCAATGTATTTGTCGATACTGGCGTTGATGCGGTTGTACACCGCATCGGCGGCATCCAGGTTGGCCCCAAGGTCAGTGGCAAATTTCAGTGTGGTGCCGTCCAGGCTATCCAGTCGTCCGAACAGTTCCATGCCTTCGCTGGCAAAACGGCGCAAGTCGATATCGCGACCGCCGTCACGCCCGGTGACGTAGTGGTTGGTGTTGTCGCGCACGCCTTCGCGCAGCGGATGGGTGTCGACGCCGATGTCGTAGTAACCCATCTCTGCCAGCCAGTCGACCACATCCTTACCGCGATAGAAACGTGCGCAACGCGGTGCATCGCCGACGGCCAGGAACACCTTGCGTCCGGCCAGGTGCAGGTCTTCGGCGATCTGCGCACCGGACTGCCCGGAGCCGACCACGAGCACGGCGCCTTCGGGCAGGGCGTGTGGGCTACGGTATTGCTCGGAGTGAATCTGGGTGATCTCGGCCGACAAGCGTTCGGCAAGACGCGGGATGATCGGGGTGTGATAGCCGCCGCTGGCGACAATCACCTGATCGGCCGTGAAGTCACCCGCCGAGGTACTGAGCAGGTAACCGCCCTCGGGGCGTGCGGTCATGCGCTGTACGGCGACGCCTTCTTTGACCGGCGCGTTGACCTTGGCGATAAAGCCGTCAAGGTACTTGATGATTTGATCTTTTTTCATGAAGCCATGGGGATCATCCCCCGTATAGGGGTGACCTGGCAGGGCGCACTGCCAGTTTGGCGTCACCAGGCAAAAGGCATCCCAACGCTGGGTGCGCCAGGTGTGTGTCAACGTGTGCTTTTCCAGGATCAGGTGATCGATGTCCTGTTGTTGCAGGTAGTAGCTGGCTGAAAGTCCAGCCTGACCGCCGCCGACGACGATTGCTTTGTAGTGAGTCATGTTGAAATCCTCTTGAGGTATAAACCGGACGGTCAGATGTCGCCGAAGCCTGAGTAGTGAACCTTGCCGGCTCCCTGGTTCTTGATTTCCAATACTTCAACCCGCGCGTCCGGATCGGCGAAGGCACGGGCCATCAAGCGCAGGCCACCCAGGCTGTCCATGGCCGAGCTGCAGTAGAAGCCCTTGACCTGCTTGACTCGCTCCGAGGCCGCGTTCAGACCGGTTTCTGCCCGTCGCAGAAACTCGGCCATGACGTAGGAACGGCCTTCTTCGAGGTGCTCGTAGATGGTGGTCGACGGTGAGTAGGCGTTGCTTTCCTGGCCATCGGGCCAGCGCAGGCGAATATTGACGGCGGGCATGTCAGTGTTCCTTTGAAACGACGGAATGAAGAAATTCGGGGTAGCTGAATCCGGTAAAAGCCTGATCGGCCAGGTTCCAGAACTCGTGGTGTTCATGGCCCTGGCTGACGCGTAGTCGGGCGCTGTCATCGACTTCGCCGATGCACGCGCAGTGCACGCCTTCAAAGGCAAACGCGGCCTCGACGGTAGCCAGATCCTTGCGGTCCAGAGTGAGCAGGAAGCCATAGCTGGGGAAGGTCTGCAGCCAGCGCTCCATCGCCGCGTCGGCGGGTAGGGGCAGGGCGTCCAGGTCAATCCGCGCGCCACAGCGGGTGGGCTCCAGCAGCATCAGTAACGTGCCGAGAATCCCGGCATTACTGATGTCCTTGGCGGCCAGTAGCAGGCCGGCTTCGGCCAGGCGCGGGATGACTTCGAGTTTTTCTTGCAGGCGGGTGCCGGGGACGTTTTCGAAGGCTTTCCAATAAGGCGCATTGCCGTGCCATTGACCGTCGAGGTCCACGGCCATGGCGATGACCTGGCCCGGTTCGACGTGCAGGGTCGAGAGTAAATTGCGTGCCCAGCCAGTGATCGCCACCGCCAGTGCCGTGGGATTGCCCGGTGCCTGGCTGGTGTGACCGCCGGCCATGATCAGGCCATAGGCCTCGCAGGCGTCACGGATACCGGCCAGCACACGGTCGGCGGCCTGGCTGTCATGGTGCCAATAGGCATTGACCACTGCGCTGGCGCGACCGCCCATGGCGGTGATGTCACTGACGTTGGCCATGACGGCCGACCAGCCGGCGAACCACGGAGCCTGTTCGACAAAGGCCGGGATCATGCCCTCGATGGCGAGCAGTTGGTACTGGCCACCGCAGCGGATGGCCGCCGTGTCGTCGCCCGGCAACGCATAAAGATCGTCACGGCTGGCCGCGTGCATCGGTAGTGCCCGCGCCGGGTTCTGGATCGCTTGCTTGGCGTGCATTGCTGGCGTGTCACGCAGCCTTGCGAGCATGCCTTGCAGCGGTGTTGGCGCGAGTATCGGGTTAGTCATGACGACGCACCTTGCGTGGCAATAGCGCAACTTGCCGGGGCATGAAGGGATAGCGATCCAGTTGTGCTTGCATCAGGCAATGCGGGTGACCGAGCAGGTCGATGGGCTGTAACGTTTGCCAGTGCAGGCTGTGGAAATAGCTCTCGTTGGCTTGTTGCACAGTCGCCAGGAAGGTCCGGCAGCCGAGATCGATGGCACGCGACACGGCTTCGTTGACCAGCGCCTTGCCGATCATCCCGTGACGGCGATAGGCCCGCTCGACACACAGGCGCCCGCCATACCAGACACCCGGTTCGGTTTCGTAGATGCGCACTGCGCCGATCACGTGCTCGGGCATGCCGCAGTGATGCGCCACGGCCACAATCGGGATCGCCTGAAAATCTTTTTCGTCTTTGTCCTGAGCCAGCAACTGCTGCTCATCGGAGAACACGGCACGGCGCAAGGCGTAATAATCCTGGCGCTCCCAGGCATCGGCAGCGGGCTTGACCAGCAGGTCATCGGCGAGAAAGTCGGCAAAGGTGCCGTCGATCAGGGCAAAGGCATGTTCGGCCATGGCGTGTACTCCCGTTACTCGTGGTGTTTCAGGGCCGAGCAGGCGCCGCATTTGGCGCAGCCGGCGTTGATGTTGGCCGAGTGCAGACCATGCTTGCGCAGGCTCGCGCCGATGCGCGGATAGAGCCGTTGCATGAAGGCACTGTCGGGCTTGGGGTGATGGGCCAGAGGCGTGCCGTCGATGGGCACGAACGGCACGACGAAGGGGTACACGCCGACGCTGGCCAGCCGTTCACTCATCTGCGCAATGGCGTCTTCGCTGTCGCCCAGGCCGGCGAGAATGTAGGTGCTGACCTGGCCGCGACCGAACACCTGGACGGCGGCATCGAAAGCACTGAAATAACGCTCCAGCGGCACTTCGGCCTTGCCCGGCATGATGCGTTGACGCACGGCGTCGGTGACCGCCTCCAAGTGCATGCCCAGCGAGACCACGCCGCTATTCTTGAGGCGCTGGAACCAGGCATCATCGTCCGGCGGCTCGCACTGGGCCTGGATCGGCAGGTCGACGACGGCGGTCACGGCCGCGGCGGATTCACAGAGGATGGCGGCGCCGCGGTCGGACGTCTGCGGGGTGCCGGTGGTCATCACCATGTGCTTGACGCCGTCCAGTTCCACAGCGGCCTTGGCGACTTGAGCAAGCTGTGCCGGGCGCTTGCGAGCGATGGTTTTACCCGCCGCCAGAGACTGGCCGATGGCGCAAAACTGGCAGGAGGTGACGGCCTCGTTCATGCGGATGCAGTGCTGCAGAATCGTCGTCGCCAGCACGTCCTTGCTGTGCAGGGTGGCAATCTTCCAGTAAGGCGTACCGTCTTCGGTACTCAAGCCATAAAAGTTCGGCACCCCGGGCAACTGCACCTGGCCGACTTGAAGACCTTCGCGAAAGATCAGCGCCTGGCCGCCAGCCGCATCCGGGATGGCGGAGTAGGGCGAGTCCAGTGAGGCGTGATTGAGCATCGGCACCATGGCGGTGTATTCGCCCAGGCTCAATGCCTTGTGGTCCGAAGGGCCGGCACCGCCTTTGCGTGACAGGCCATCAGCGCCTTGCCAGCGAACGCCGTGACATTGCAGTTCTGCCAGCAGATCGCTGCGAGATGAGGAGGCGATCAGGTTATTCATGGGCCTGCCCCTCGAAGCTTTCGTGCCGCTCGTGCAGGTGAGCAGCGGGGCGCCGATCAATCAGCAGGCTGAGCAGTTCGGGGCGGCTGTAATGGCCCACCGAGTCCATCATTCGCTTGCGTTTATTGATCAGGTTGAAGTCGAGGTCGGCAATCACCACGCCTTCACCACTTCGCAGCGGCTCACCGAGCAATTTGCCTTCCGGCGAGACGATGGCGGTGAAGCAGCCACCGGAAATAGGCTCGATGGCGCAACCGGTGTCAGCCATGATCCGGGCCTGTTGTTCGGCGTCCAGCCACGCCGTGGCATTGACCACGAAGCATCCGGATTCCAGGGCGTGGTGGCGGATGGTGACTTCAATCTGGTCGGCGAAGATCTGCCCGACCAGCGAGCCTGGGAACATCGCCGCGTGAATTTGTTCGCCATCGGCCATCAGCGCATAGCGCGCCAGCGGGTTGTAATGTTCCCAGCAGGCGAGTGCACCAATGCGGCCGACGGCGCTGTCAGTGGCGCGCAGACCCGAGCCGTCACCTTGGCCCCAGACCATCCGTTCGTGGTAAGTGGGCGTGATTTTGCGGCGATGCTGGATCAGCGTACCGTCGGCATCGAACAGCAATTGGGCGTTGTAGATCGTTCCGCCATCGCGTTCGTTGACGCCGATGCAGGCGACGATTCCGGCTTCGCGGCAGGCTTCGCCCAGTTGCCGTGTCGCATCGGACGGTACGGTGACCGATTGTTCAAGCAGCTGCAGGTGTTCTTTGCCCATCGCGAAGGGCGGCTGGACGAAAGAGAAATAGGGGTAGTAAGGAACGACGGTTTCCGGGAACACAGCGAACTGAACGCCATTGCGACCCAAGTCCAGGAGCGTGTTGCAGAGCTTGGCCACCGTGGCGTCACGGGAATACAGCACCGGACTGAACTGGACGGCGGCGGCGCGGATGGTAGGCATGTCAGGGGTTCCTGTCAGGGTGGTCGACTGAGCTTTCGGTGCCTGCGATGACGCGCTCGAGGTCGTCATCGCAGGCCAATCAGGCTCCTTGCACGAACTCGTATGCCGCTATTACGCCGTCCAGGTATCGATGATCATTGCGCCTTCACGGCGCATCAGCAGGCGCAGGTCCATCACGTCCAACGGGTTGATTGGGCGGATACCTTCGATCAGGCCTTTTTCGGTCTGGCCATACAGGGCTTGCAAGGCGAAGCGACAGGCGTACACCTCACCGCCTTCGGCCATGAACGCCTTGATCTGGTTGTTGACGGCCAAATGGCCAGGGAAGGCTTCGGCGCCGAGGGTCGGAAAGCCTCGCTGTACGCCCAGTTGTACGCCGGGTCCGTAGAGCAGGATTTTGGTTTCGAAGCCTTTGCGCAGCAGGCGTTTGGCTTGCAGCATGTTGACCAGGCCGATGGAGCCTTCGAAGGCGATGGTGTGGAAGGTCAGCAGGGCTTTTTCGCCCGGTTCGGCTTTGACATCCTCGAAGACTTTCTCTTCGTAATTGACCAGAAAGTCGCCGTCTTGGTAATAGGCAATTTCCACGTTTGGCATGTCGTCGTCTCCGTTATGGTTGCTGTTATCGATGGCCGGGATCGGCTGATCGTTGCAAGGCATAGAGCGAAGGACGTGCCAATATTTGAACGCAAGCTGAAGATGCTTTTATCTATATGAAAAATATAGATATTTTATTTATCCAAGGTCTGTGGGAGATCACGCGGGGCCGGCGGAGAAGCTACGTAATTACGTAGAAATACGATTATTCGTAGTGGATTTAACGAGAGTTCGTATGGCTGGAGTGGCGGGGCGCCTGTGCAGGCCAGACACCACGGAAGGTGTCCTACTCGGTATCTGGTATGGCTTTTTTAGAGCGATCTGATCCTATCGAGATATTACGAACTTCCGTATAAATACCTTTTTTCGACACCTGATCGTTACGAGATTTCGTAGGCATGAGCGATACCGACTTCCTCAACGGCTGGGCCGATCTGGCCTATTCCTCTCGTCATATGGTGTTCGAGCATTGCGCCGAAGCCATTGCCTTGCTCAACCCTTATGGCGACCGGTTCGGGGACTTGAACATTGCCACGTGCCAGCTGTTGGGCTACCCCCGTCAGGAGCTGCTGGAGCTGCCCGTCAGCAAGCTGTTTGGCCATCAGTTGGCGGACTTGATCGTCTTTACTCAGGCTGTGATGGACAAGGGCCGCGGCTGGACCGACGAGCTCAGTTGCAACTGCAAGAGCGGCGAGCGTATCGAGCTCGAAATATCCGCCACGGTTCTCAGCGTCAAAGGTGAGCAGCAGCTGATTCTGGTGCTGCGGGAACAGAGCAAGCAACGCTACCAGCGCGACCAGGCGGAAACCGAGCGCACCATGCGGGGCGGCCTCATTGAGTGGCGCAACATCATGAACTTGTTCCAGGAAACTGAACGAGATAAGCAGTTGCTACTCAGTTCGGTGGGGGACGGTATCTACAGCATCGACAGTGAAGGGCTGGCCACCTTCGTCAATCCCGCCGGCGCCCGCATGCTGGGCTGGGCCCCCGAAGAGATGATCGGTAAAAACATCCACCGTATCCACCACCATACCCATGCCGATGGCAGTCACTATCCGGTAGAAGACTGTCCGATCTACAAAGCGGTACATGACGGCCTGGTGCACGAGGGGCGGCAGGAGGTGTTCTGGCGGCGCGATGGCAGCTGCTTTGCAGTCGAGTTCACCAGCACGCCGGTGATCAGCGATAGCCGGATCGTCGGAGCTGTGGTGGTGTTTCGCGACATCACAGAGCGGCGCACGACAGAGTTGCAACTGCAAAACGCCCTGGCTGAACTACAGGCGCTGAAGCAGCGGCTCGAAGAGCAGAACGCCTATCTGCAGGAAGAGATTCATATCGAACACAACTACCGCGACATCGTCGGTCAGAGCGAACCGATTCTGAAGATCGTACGGCAGATAGACGTGGTCGGTCCGACCGACGCCAACGTACTGATCCATGGTGACTCCGGCACGGGTAAAGAACTGATCGCCCGGGCCATTCACCAGGCCAGCAAGCGTCGGGATCAACCGCTGATTCGGGTCAATTGCGCGGCGATTCCGGCGGAGTTGTTCGAAAGCGAGTTTTTTGGCCATTTGCGTGGCGCGTTCACCGGCGCCGTGCGTGACCGGATTGGCCGTTTCGAATTGGCCAACGGTGGAACCTTGTTTCTCGATGAGATTGGCGAGATTCCCCTGGAGCTGCAGAGCAAACTGTTACGCGTGCTTCAGGAGGGACAATTCGAACGGGTGGGCGAAGAACGTACCCGCAGTGTCGATGTGCGCATCATTGCGGCCACCAATCGTGATTTGCGCGCTGAAGTTCAATCCAAGCGTTTTCGCGAAGACCTGTTTTTCCGGCTGAATGTCTTTCCTGTCCATTCGCCGGGTTTGCGTGAGCGTCGCTCCGATATTCCCTTGCTGGCCTCGCATTTTCTCCAGCTTATCGGCGCGCGCTTGAATATGCCCGGACACCGCTTGAGCAAGGGTGACATGGCACGCCTGCAGGCCTATGACTGGCCGGGCAATATCCGCGAACTGCAGAATGTCATCGAGCGTGCGTTGATTACCGCAACCGGCGCGGAATTGAACATCGACTTGCCCAATGCAGCGGCGTCCAGCCAGGTCGATGTGGTCGAGGTCAATCCGCGAATAATGACCGAGCAGGAGTTGCGTGCGCTCGAACGGGATAACTTGTGCGCGGCAATGTCTGCCTGCGGTGGCAAGTTGTTCGGCAAGGACGGGGCTGCCGAGCTTCTGGGAATCAAGCCCACAACGCTGGCGTCGCGCCTGAAAAAGCTAGGCATTGTGGCAGTCGTTTGAGAATGGCTGCATAGGGTAACCAGGCAGAATCTGAAATATATTGTTACGTGTAATGTATATTATGTTAAACGAGATATGGGTAGATGTTTACTCCTTCGCCTGAGCCGTCTGCCTCCTATCTCCCCCTCAGCTCGAAAGACCAGAACGCTTAAGCATCAATAGCTGCCAATCCACAGGCTTGACTAGAATCTCTTCGACAAGGAGATCCTTCGCGTGGAGCCAGCGCTATGTGTGATGATGGCAACGACGACAACACCCCTAAACACTCACGAATCGTGATATGTCCATTTTCAGGACAGTCCAAGCAATGGGTCAATACGAGGGAAAACTGGCGGAAAGCCAGGCGCTCAAAGATTGAAGCCAACACCGAAAGGACCGACCTGGCCGACTATGAATTCTTCACTTTCGATGGGCCTTCAAAAAAAAGGCTTAAAGAGCGTTTGCAGAGCTGCATAGGCCCTGACGAGGTCATCTACATTTTCGGCCATTGCGCTCCTGGAAGCATTGAATTATCCAAGGAAGTCTCTGCTAGCAGCGAATCCATCACTGCCTTTGCCCTAGCTAAAATTTTAAAAGATGGAGTCTCGTTGAATAAAAATTTTGCCGGGAAGATAAAAATTTATGGCTGTAACTCGGCGTTGCCAAACGGCGCCAAAAAATCTTTCGCTCATTCATTTGCCTGCATCATGAAGCTCTACCATTATGATAACTGCGAGATTCATGGATACGCCGAAACGCTCGTGGATGGTTACGTAGGCGCGCATAAAATTGCCACTAGCGACAGCGCATTGGTTAAAGCGCTAAACACAATGATTCAGAAAGACGAAGCTTTCGGCTCCGGAATAGATGCCACGTACAATGAGGACCATGCTTTGCGCCCCAGTAAGTTTCGGCAGAACATGGAAGTCTCCGACGAAATGGCGCGCGAGTTCTACAACGAACTTAAATCAAACAAATAAAACAGGGATTTCGTACCTGATACTCCGTTTGAGTTTTGGCGTTACCCTCCTCCCCGCCTATGCTGAGCATTTTTTTGATGCGAACGGCTTAAAGCAGTGTGCTTAACTTATGCTGAGGCAGGAGTAAGCCTGCCTCAGCACAAATGACTATTTGATTACTACCGGGTTAACCGGTGATCCGGTAGCGCGATGCACTTTAAGCGGTGCAGCCACATAAAGAAAAGTATATTGCCTATCTTTAGCGCAACTTTCAGCCAGTTTTTCCAAATCACAGATCTCTGTAAAGGCGATACCGAGATTACGCATCAAAGCACAGTGCAAAGGCAGCGCGACCCCTGACACTGGGTCTGTCGTTACTTCGTTGGCAATGGTGTCGGTGACAAGATTTGGAATTTCCTTATCATGGAACCATTGAACAAGCTCCTCCGAATACGTAAGGCCTGGCTCACAGAAACCGTCATAAAACGCCTCGCCCTCTTCATAGAAAGCTTGAAGGAAGTTAGTCCTGATAATCAGGATGTCGTGCGGCTCGATCGTATGGCCCTGAGCCTCTGCGCATGCCTCAAGATCCATATGAGTGAATGTCTCTCCCTTATCCAACATGCGCTTGCCACGATGCCGCGCCATATCCAGTAACACTCCGCGCCCAACTACTCCTCGTTCGCCGATAGGCGCAACACTGGCCTTGTCGAGGCCGCCCACAGTTGTTCGTGCATCGTACCCGTTCCATATTTTTCCGCCGTACCAGAGGTGGCCAAGCGCATCATATTGCGTGGACCCTTGCAGGAACGCGTCGATCTTGTCATCCGCGTAGTGCAAGCCGCCGGGATAGCAAGGGCTATGATCATTGTCCCAACTTGACTCATCGAGAACCATCTTTTTCCTTTTTTTAGTTGCAGTTATGATTAAGGCGCACAACGAATGCGCCTTGTATCCGTACCAGTCAGGACATGCAAAATATCGAATAGAAGTGCGCGCTCAATGATCAAGCGTCTAAACGGGCAATCACGCTATTGAGCGTCTAGACCGATCAATCAGCCATAGCCTCTTCCACTCCCTGCTTAATGGCCGTGGTCGGCTCAGCAGCTTTGGCTGGTTTGTTAGGCGCTATCTTCAGGTCCTTGGCAAATGTTCCATCCACCTCGCCCTTGAAGAAGTTTTTGCCGTAGATCAGCAAGCACAACACAACGCCAATTCCGAATGCCCAGCTAGCCCCTTTGATTGCCAGTACCGCGCCGATCACGCCGGCGATACCCAGGTCGCGCTGGCTACGCGCTTCAAGGATGCCCAGACGCACGCTTACATAACCCTGGATCAGCAAGGTCAGCGACAGCGCAACACCGAGAATCGGCTGCACCAGAGTCACTACGGGCAACAGCAGCAGACCGGTGTTGGTCCCCCAACGGAACGACCCGACACCGCCGATGATCGATTTCATCGCCTTCGGCCCACCTTTGAAACGTTCGATCACCACCACCAGCATCGCCGCCCATTTTGGGCCGCACATCGCGACATCCGGGCCAAAGATGCTCATGAATGCGTTACGCGCGCCGAAGATCAGGTGAGCACGATCGGCGTTGTAGTCGACGACTTCATCCGTGCGGACGGTTTCAGCTTCATCGAGGAGCGATTTCGCACTGAGCACATCGCCGAAAACAATGATGTATGCCGCCAACATGGTCGGCAGCGCGGAGATGAACATGGAGAGCGGCGGCATGCCCAGGCCGAATACGGTGTAGTTGCTCCACAGGCCGGAAAAATCCGGTTTGCTGATGCCCCACTGAATAGTTGGCCACGACGCTTCACCAAACAGCGGTGCAATCACCACTGCCAACAGAATGATTGGCAAGATGCCGAGCTTGGCGAAGTTCCACCAGAAGCGGTTGCGTTGCTTGAGCTCGTTGAAGTGCTGGGAGAAGATCAAATAGAAGGCAATGCCGACCGCAATGGAAATGGTCCAGGGCAGTACATTGAATTTACCGCCAACCTGGAATACCGCGATCACGGCACTCAAGCCGGCACCGACGATAATCCCGGATTTGATCGCCGAAGGCACATATTCCACCACCTTCTTCGCCATTCCGGTCGCCCCCAGGGCAATTGAAAAGATCCCCAGCATCAACTGGAAGGCAATCAAGGCGTGGACACGCTCCGGGCCCATTGGGAATTGGGCACAGTAAGCCATCAACAGCGGCACCGCCGGGGTGATCCAGCCAGGCACGGTCGGGTCACCAAGCAAATGGTGCGCGAGGTAAAGCAAGCCGTTGAGCATCACGACGGCAAGCGCGACTTCAAATGGCATGCCGAGCAGTTCGGTCATCAGCGGAATGGCGGCCAGATCCACGGCGCACATCAGCAAGCCTTGGAGATAGTCCGGGATTTCGATCTTGTAGTGAATAAACGGCAACCGAACCTTGAAAGGACCCAGCGGGATGTACGGGCTTTCGCTCCGCTGCACAGTAGTGTCGGACATTGAGTTCACCTGTTTTATTGGTCTTGTAATGGCGGGCGCACGCACCCGCAGGACGGGAGTCGTGGCTTATCGGGATCAATAGGCGGCGCGATAGATTTTCTCGATATCGGCTGCTGTCAGCTTGCGCGGATTGTTGCGCATCAAACGGTCGATCTGGCTGGCCTCCTCGGCCATTGCCGGGATAGCTTCTTCAGGCACGTTGAAACTGCGTATGCCGGATGGAATATCCACAGTGGCGCATAGATCGGCCATGGCTTTGACAGCCTGATCCGCGGCATCCTTGTCGCTCAGGTGCGCGACACGCACGCCCATGGCTTCGGCGATATCACGGAAACGCTCGACACAGGCGGTCTTGTTCCATTCCATCACGTACGGCAGCAGCAATGCGTTGCTGACACCGTGGGCAATATTGAAACGCCCGCCCAATGGGTATGCGAGCGCATGCACTGCGCCTACCCCTGCGTTGCCGAATGCCATGCCGGCCATCAGGCTGCCGGTGGCCATGTCTTCCCGAGCTTGCAGGTTGGATGGATTGGCATAAGCCTTCGGCAGCGCCTTGGCGATCAGTTTGATAGCGCCCAACGCGATGGCATCCGTGATTAGCGAAGCGTTGAGCGAAAGATAGGACTCGACCGCATGCACCAGCGCGTCGACACCACTGGCTGCCGTCACACTGCGTGGGCAGGTCAGTGTCATGGTCGGGCAAACCAGCGCCACGTCGGGTAGTAGGTAGTCGCTGACAATGCCTTTCTTCAACTGCGCTTGCTTGTCAGAAAAAATCGCTACGTTGGTAACCTCCGAACCCGTGCCAGCGGTCGTCGGGATAGCAATCAACGCAGGGCCTTTACGTTTCACCAGGTCGACACCAAACAGTTCGGTCAGCGGACCTCCATGACCGGTATACGCCGCGACACCCTTGGCGATATCGATAGCACTACCACCGCCCACAGCAATCAAGCCGTCGTGGCTGCCCTCGCGATAGGCACGGGTGCAGTCCTCGACGATGGCAATTTCCGGCTCAGGTTTGACCTGATCGAAAATGCCGTAACGGCGACCGCCCAGCTGCGCCAGCGCCAGCTCAACAGTGCCGGACTTCAACAGAATGACGTCGGTGACGATCAGCGGGTTTTGGACATCAAGGCGAGTCAGCTCAGCCGAAAGCTGCTCGATAGCGCCTTTTCCAGTGATCAATTTGTTCGCGATTTTGAAAGCAGAGATGTTCATCGGGCTCGTCCAGTTGATGTTGTTTTATTGGAAGACGTGCCATACGAGTTAGCGAAAGCCGTGCCAATACCCGCAAAGCCCCGTGGCGTGGGCCTTTACGCGATTCACACGAAAGAAGAAGGTTTTTTACCGGTTAGTCCCGATTAGTTTTCTGATCGATTTAATCGGGGCTGATTAGAATCCTAATCAGAATGTTCCCAGCGTTTCATTTTCTGCACCACGGTCGCCTGACTCACGCCTAACGCCTTGGCTGCAAGGCGTGTGGTCTTGTGCGCACGCAGCGCGGCACGAATCGCATTGCGCTCGGCGTTTTCCAATACCTTGCGCAGCGGCAAGCCGGTGTCATTGGTATTCAGTGGATTGAGGTTGAGGATCTCCTCAGGCATATCAAGCGCCTCAATAGTCCCGGTCTGATTGGTCACCACCAGGCGTTCGACTATGTTGATCAACTCGCGGATGTTGCCGGGCCAGTCGTAGTCGCACATCAGGTCGAGGGCTTCGAGCCCCCATTGCACCTGGCGTTCATAACGGACATTGAATCTATCCAGGTAGTAATGCAGCAGCGGAGCGATTTCTTCCCGGCGCTCGCGCAGTGCCGGAATGTTGATCGGCACCACGTTGAGCCGGTAATACAGATCAGCCCGAAAACGACCTTCTGCCACCAGCTTTTTGAGGTCATGGTGGGTGGCGCTTATGATGCGTACATCGACTTCCTTCAGCTCCAGGCCCCCGACCGGAATGAAGCGGTTTTCTTCGATGACCTTGAGTAACTTGACCTGCACCGGCAGCGGCAAATCACCAATTTCATCGAGAAACAATGTTCCGTGATGCGCCAGCTCCAGCAGGCCACGCTTGCCTTTAGGACCTGCCCCTGTAAACGCTCCAGGCGCATAGCCAAACAGCTCGGCTTCGATCAGATTCTCGGGAAGCGCACCACAGTTGAGGGCGAGAAATGGCTCACTGGCACGCGGACTGGCGTTGTGGATGAATTGCGCTACGAGGGTCTTTCCGACGCCGGTTTCGCCCTGGAGCAAAACCTTCACCGAACTGCTGGCTACCTGCCGGGCCAGCGAGAAGACACGGCCGGAAACCTCCTGATCGGCCATAAGCGGAGAACTCAGGAGTTTGTCTCGTTGGCCAGCATGAAGTTTGGCGGTGCTGTTGCGCAGTTGCTTAAGCTGTTGCAACTCATCGCGCTCGTGTTTCATGCGCAGCAGTTCTGTCATGTCGCGTACGGTACTGACAACATATGAAATCCGGTTTTCAGCGTCGAGAATCGGCGTGGCGCTGACGAGCAATTTCTTGCCCTGGCTCAGGCTCTGCATCACCGACACTGGCCGACCTCCCTGCAATACCCGCAGCGTGGCCGATTGCGAGATAACGCCCTCCTTCACCAGCTCTTGCATGGGGCGACCGATGAGATCGCCACCACTGAGTCCGCTCAGACGCTCATAGGCTTGATTGACCTTCAGCGTCTTGCCGTCGCCATCAGTGATGTAGACGCCGTCATGCAAAGCGTTGAGCAGTTCTTCGAAACTGGCGTCGTTGACATTCACCGGGAACGTTCCTTCGAGGGTGGGGAGCAGTTAAGTGTAAAAGTTGTGCAGAAGAAAATCGTCAACCCACTCACTCCTTGCTCGATTTAGGTATCGCAATCCGGCTACTGGTCTTGACCTCGCGCAACGCCAGGCTCGACTGAATGGATGCAATACCCACCTGGCGCCTGAGCACCTGCTCGATAAAGTCACTGTAGCTATCAAGATCTTCTGCCAACACTTGCAACACGTAGTCGGCATCCCCGGTGATCTTGTGACAGGACAACACTTCAGGCAATTGCGCAATCACCGCCTCGAAGGCGTCGGGAGCGTGATCGGCGTGGGTGGAAAAACGGATGTGCACGAACGCCATGATATCCAACCCCAGCATGCGTCGATCAAGGTTGGCCTGATAGCCCTTGATCACGCCCGCTTCCTCCATTCTCTTACGCCGGCGCCAGCAAGGCGTGAGGCTTAACGACAGGCGTTCACTGAGCTCGGCGTTGGAAATGCTCGCATCCTCTTGCAGCAATGTGAGTATCGCCAAGTCAGTCTCGTCAAGGCTGATGCGTTTGGATGATTTTTTCTGCATTTTGCGAATCCTGAGTAAAAACACCCGAAAAATCTAGAAAACCACGAATATAAAGCAAAGAAAGCGCATCCAGTCCAGAACAGAATATTTGCACTGGCTCACATTAACGGATGCGCAGAATGTTTACAGTTTTCAGTGATTCCCACCGTTTGCACCACGGCACCGAATTGAAAGACGGCGTGCTCAAGCCGTCGTTCGAACAGCCAAGCCGGGCCGATACCGTCCATGATCGAGTCAAGCAGGTAGGCCTTGGCCAGATCGTCGAACCACGGGCATTTGACCGGTCGTGTTACGTCAATGCCCACAGCGAGCGCTACGTCAGCTTTCTTGAAAGCGCATGGTCAGAATGGTGTGCGACCGGGCGTACCCACGACGCCTTGCCGCTGGTATGGCCAGTGCGCGATTTGTCCAACGATCAAGTCCCGACCTTCATCGACGGAAAGCTCGGTTTCTTCGCCATGGATGCCGGTTCTCCGATTACCGCGACCACATGGCAAGCCGTAAAGACCAGCGCGGACATCGCCCTCACCGGCCTGGCGCTGATCGATGAAGGCCACGACAGTGCCTTCGCCCTGTGCCGTCCGCCCGGCCATCACGCAGCGCGTGAGTACATGGGGGGTTATTGCTATCTCAATAACGCCGCCATTGCCGCACAACAGGCCATCACCCAAGGCGCAAAACGTGTCGCGATACTGGACGTCGACTTCCATCATGGCAACGGCACCCAGAACATCTTCTACGAACGCAGTGACGTCATGTTCGTGTCGTTGCACGGCGAACCCGCGGTGTCTTATCCGTACTACTCAGGTTTTAGCCACGAAGTCGGCGCCGGCCATGGCGAAGGTTACAACCTCAACTACCCGTTGCCGAAAAACACCACCTGGGAAAGCTATCGCAGCGCCCTGCTACACGCCTGCAGGAAACTCCAGCAATTCGCCCCTAAAGTGCTGGTTATTTCACTCGGCGTCGACACGTTCAAGGACGACCCCATCAGCCACTTCCTGCTGGAAAGCGAAGATTTCATCGGCATCGGCGAGCTGATAGCGGGTGTGGGCTGCCCCACTCTGTTCGTGATGGAAGGCGGCTATATGGTCGATGAAATCGGAATCAATGCGGTCAATGTGCTGCATGGTTTCGAGAGCAAACGCAGCTGAGCCGTCCCCTGCCCTGCAACGTTTTTACTAATGAACCGGAGAATAAAAACATGACTCTTTTCATAGACGTCGATCATGCGGCACGCCTGTTCGCCACGGTGGGCATCCGCCGCGCAGTCCGCGAAATGGCGGATTACATCGAAGCTGATTATTCACGTTGGGCGCAGTTTGATAAGTCGCCGCGCACCGCCAATCATTCGGCCAAGGGTGTGATCGAGTTGATGCCCACCGACGACGGTCAGCAGTACTCGTTCAAATACGTCAATGGTCATCCGGACAACGGTCAAAGCAACTTGCTGACGGTCATGGCCTTCGGGGTCCTGGCCGATGTACACAGCGGCTATCCAACCCTGCTCAGTGAACTGACGCTGACCACCGCTGTGCGCACTGCGGCGACCTCCGCCTTGGTCGCGAAGTCCCTGGCGCGCCCGGGTGCAAGCATCATGGCCATCATCGGCAATGGCGCCCAGAGCGAATTTCAGGCCCTCGCCTTCCACGAAATGCTATCGATCAAGGAATTGCGCATATTCGATATCGATCGTGACGCCTCGCTTAAGTTGAAGCGCAACCTGGCCGCGTTCCCGGATCTTGAGGTGATCCTGGCCGGCTCTGTGCAAGAAGCGGTCAAGGGCGCAGACATCGTCACCACGGTCACCGCGGATAAGGCCTACGCAACGATTCTGACGCCCGAAATGATCGAGCCCGGCATGCATATCAATGCCGTAGGGGGGGACTGTCCGGGGAAAACCGAACTGCATGCCGAGATCTTGCGTAACGCCCGGGTCATCGTTGAATTTGAACCTCAGACCCGGATTGAAGGTGACATCCAGCAATTGGAAGCCGACTTTCCCGTCGTCGAATTTTTCCGGATTGTTCAGGGCGAGATCAAGGGCCGCGAGAACGACGCGCAGGTCACCGTGTTCGATTCGGTGGGCTTTGCCCTCGAAGACTTTTCGTCACTGCGCTACGTACTGGACCTGGCCCAGGAGCATGCAATCGGTGAACACATCCACCTGGTGCCGAGGCCTGCCAACATAAAAGACCTCTACCAGATCCTGGATCAGCAGCCAGCAATCGTCCCCTCACGCCTGCGCACAGTGAGCTGAAAAAACGATAGGTGATGCCCCTGAGCAAAGTGCCAAGGGGCTACTCACCGCTGTGTGTAAGCGGCAAATCTCGCTCTGCAAAAACAACCACCGTCAGTAGCCGTTGCATCTCTAACAAATACGCAAGACACCACTTTTCTGCCAAAACTCAAAAACATAAAATCAAGAGGTTTTGTAATGAAATCGACTCCCTCAGGGCTGATTGAACAGCCCGCGCTGCAGCGCACCCTCAGCAATCGTCACATTCAGTTAATGGCCATGGGAGGCGCCATCGGTACCGGTCTTTTCATGGGGTCCGGGAAGATCATCGCCCTCTCGGGCACGTCGATCATCCTCATCTACATGATCATCGGTCTGTTCGTTTATTTCGTCATGCGTGCCATGGGCGAAATGCTGCTCTCGAACTTGAACTTCAAAACCTTCGCGGATTTTGCCGGTGCCTACCTCGGCCCGCGTGCGGCATTCTTTCTTGGCTGGTCGTATTGGCTGAGTTGGAGCGTGGCGGTGATAGGTGATTCAGTCGTGGTCGGCGGTTTTTTTCAGTATTGGTTCCCCGATGTGCCCGCCTGGATACCCGCCATCGGTATGCTGATGACACTGTTCGCCTTGAATGTACTGACGGTCAGGCTTTTTGGTGAAGTGGAGTTCTGGTTCGCGATCATCAAGATCATTGCCGTCATCACCCTGATAGGCGTCAGCATGGTGCTGATTGCCAGCTCCTTTGTCTCACCCAGCGGTGTTACTGCATCGCTGAACCACCTGCTGGATAAACAAGCCGCGTTTCCCAACGGCTTGTTCGGTTTCTTTGCCGGTTTCCAGATGGCAATCTTCTCATTTGCCGGCACCGAACTGATCGGTACCGCCGCCGCCGAAACCCGCAACCCCGAGAAGACCCTACCGAAAGCCATCAACTCGATTCCGCTGCGAATCATCCTGTTTTATGTGCTGGCACTGGCCTGCATTATTGCAGTGACTTCGTGGCAACAGGTTTCGCCCAACAAGAGCCCTTTCGTCGAGCTGTTCCTGGTTGCAGGTTTTCCCGCGGCAGCCGGTATCGTCAACTTTGTGGTGCTGACGTCTGCCGCTTCGTCGGCCAATAGTGGTGTATTTTCGTCTAGCCGCATGCTGTTCGGACTGGCCAACCAGGACAACGCTCCGAGGATTTTCCGAAGTCTGTCGAGCAATAGCGTGCCTCTGCTGAGCCTGGCGTTCACCACACTGTTGATGCTCGTGGGTGTGCTGTTGCTTTTCATCGTTCCTGAAGTGATGACCGCATTCACCATTGTTTCCACTGTATCGGCAATCCTGGTGATTTTTACTTGGTCGACCATCCTTGCATCGTATATCGCCTATCGCAAAAAGCGACCTGAGCTGCACGCGAAATCGGCCTATAAAATGCCTGGCGGTGTACCAATGGCCTGGTTTTCCCTGGCGTTCCTGGGCTTTGTTCTTTGTCTGCTGGCATTGAGACCTGATACCCGTATTGCGTTGATGGTCATGCCGGGTTGGTTCATCTGGTTGGCAATTGCTTACCAACTGACCTGTTCCAGAAAACCTAAAACCGCTGCGGGATCTGCAAGTCAATACAGCTGAGATGTTTGGCGCACCGTACACCTCAACTCATCCTTGATAGCTCAAAGCCATCAGTCGATAATCACGCCTTCTAAAAAAGCACATAAGGATTTGCTGTGAAGAAGCTCTACTTGGCTCTACCGTTCTGCGCGCTGCTGCTACAAGGCTGTGGTGTGACCATGACCCGCTATGAACCCAATTTTCAGAACGTTCAGCAGCTCAAGCAAAATGCACCCATGCAGCCCTTGCGCGAGACGCAGGTGAATGCGGATTCAGGTCAAGGGTCGCTGATGGTGCGCCTGAACCCGATTTCGTCGCCCGAGGGCAGCGTTCCACTGCACATCCAGGCCGCGATCAACGATGAGCTCCGTCAGGCCGGTCTGTTGGACCCTCGTGCTGACCGGCAGTTGCAGGTTCAGTTGGTCAAGAGCCAACTCACTGCAGGCGTAGGCAGCGGCCATGGCGAGGTGGCTGCGCGCTTCACGCTGCGTAAAGGTGATCAGGTTCTATACGAAACCACTAAAGACGTGCAGCGTGATTGGGACAGCAGTTTCTTCGGTCCGATCGCCATTCCGGCGGCCGCGAACAACTACAACCCTATGCTGCAAGACTTGCTCAAGAGCTTGTACAGCGACCCACAGTTCACTCAAGCGTTGAAGTAATAAAAAAAGAGCCGCGATTGCGGCTCTTTTTCTATCGGTGTCAGCCCCGTGGAATGCGGGTGTCGACAGCGGTGTATTTCATGCGGTTGTTGTCGACCCAGTTCTTCAACAGCGCATTGACCTGGCGGTTGAAGGTGTCGGTGATGGCAGCCTTGGGCGTATTACCTGCCAGGGGCAGGAACCAGATGCCCATCCAGGTGTTGACCGCATCATGATTGCTGGTCTTGCCCAACGGCTGGCCCTGCTCGTCCAGGGTTTCCAGGCTCATGGTGTACTGATCGGTGGCCAACGCAGGAATGATCGTGAAGGTGAAGCCGCTGAGGAACGCCAGGACCATTTGCCCACCGCCTGGCGCATGGTTATAGACCTTCAATCGAAGACTGTAATCGCCTGGTTGCTTCTGGAATTCGTCAAAGACCACGCGCCCAAAAAGACCTGATTCATCGAAGGTTCGCTTCAGATCCGGCTTGAGCATGTCGCGAGCCTGCGGCACCTCGGTGGCCTTGGCATTGTCGGGATCGCCCTGATAGAAATCGAAATCGACATAGACGTTCGGCTTGTTCGAGTAGCCGGCCATCGAAGGCAGATTCACGGGGGCTACTTCATCTTTGGTGAAACTGGCGCATCCACTCAGGCTCAAGGCCAGGGCGAGGCCTATGGCTTTTGCAAATTGCATATCGACTTCCTTGCGTAATTTGACTAATGCCGCTCACAGAGAGGGGCACGAATTCTAGCGAGATCCGTTTAAAAGCAAAAGGCCATCATCTGATTGCACACACGACGCTTCGCAATTATCTGACACGCTCAAAGACAATGTGAACCTTCGCCCCATCCGGGCGGCGAAAATCTTCTACCATCCGGTTGCCATCGACCTTCAACTGCAGGTCGTCCCGGGTGCGCACAGCGCCCACCCAGTTCGGGAACGTAGACCCTTCGACAGTGTTGCCTGTGAACTCACCGTTCTGGTCGACCGTATATCGCCCGAAAAAACCGATGCCCCCCGCCATCGCTGCCCGGTTTTCCTCATCGGTGCCTTCGCCACGAACGTTGGATCGAAACGCCGGCACCCGTGGATCCGTGAGTACTTCGACAAACGTCAGCTCTGGCGTGAAGACGAGCCAACCGTGAGGATCGGGGCCATAAGCATTCGATTTAATGCCCTGGCTCTCAACGGTTGCACTGACCATGCGCCATGTTCCGACCACGGAATTTTCTTTGCCCGCAAACACACTGGAGCACGCCGAGAAGGCAATCACCGCTACGATCGCCAGCACCTTGTTTTTCAGAGTCATCCGCTTCACCTTTCCTCGCCGCAACGACGCGGCAGACAATAGAGTGGGTTTCATTCTGGTCGGCACCGTCTTCATGCCCTGGCCGCGATGGCCGCCAAGCGTAGCTCCTGCAAAGTGGCATTATCCGCCCTCCTCCCCAGTTGCCAGCCCAAGTAACCCCACAGCAGTGCGCAACAGGCGCCGATTATCGCGGCCGGGCCGGCGCCTTGCCCCAGGAGGTCGAGCAGGCTCTTGGCCCAGCCGCTCATGGCGTCACCTGCGCGATAAACCACGGTGTCGATGAAGTTCTTGGCCTTGTATTTACTCTCGGCATCCAGCGGTGCGAACAGCATTTCCCTGCCCGGTCGAACGAACGCGTACTCGCCGATCCGTCGCACGATCATCAATGCCGCCAGCAGAGCGAACCCCGGCGCCAACGCCAGGCCGAGGAAGCCGATGCACATGAGCAGCGGCACGACGGCCAACAAAGCACGCACTCCCAACTTCGGCGCGATGCGGCCGGTGATGAACAGCTGGGACAGCAACGCACCAGCCTGCACGATGATGTCGATGGTGCCGAAGATGCGCACTTGCGCCTGGCGATCCGGATAGTGCTCGGCCACCAGGCGCGCCTGTTCGAAATAGAGAAAGGTGCTGACCGTCGCCAACAGCACCACGAAGCCGGCGATCCCCAGCAAGTAAGGTGACCTGAGCACCGCCGTTAATCCGCTGAACGGATTCCCGTGCAATGGCTGCCGGGGGCTTTGCGTCGGCGCAGCGCCCGGACGGCCAGCCCCGCCCGTTTCGCGCCACCCCATCAACGCCCGTTTCAACACCAGCGTGGCACCGAGCAACAAGGCCGCCAGAAACATCAACCCCGAGGCGCCGAGGGGACCGATGAGCAGCGCGCTCAGGGCCGGCCCCAGCAGGCCGCCGACGCTGGCGCCTGCGGCGATGAAGGCGAACAGCCGCTTGGCCTGCTCGCTGTCGAATACATCCGCCATCAGGCTCCAGGCCACAGACACGACGAACAAGTTATAAACCGAGATCCAGACGTAAAAGACCCGAGCCAACCAGACACTGTCCGGCTGGAACTGGAACAGCTCGACGAACATCAACAGGTTGAAGCCGAAGAAGCCGTACACCCAGTCGATCAGGCGCAGGCGCGGCACCCGCGAACTGAGCCAGGCGAACAACGGCACGGCTGCCAGCATGACCAGGAAGGTCGCGGTAAACAGCCATTGCAGGTTCTCCACCCCCGCCGCGATACCCATCGACTCACGGATTGGGCGCAGCATGAAGTAACCGGTGAAGAGGCAAAGGAACAGCAGAAACCCGCACAACGCCGGACGCAACTCCCCGTCGCGGGCGTTCAAGGCGAGACTCAGCCGATGCAAATAGGACGGCGCACTCATAAGGGACTCCGGGGAGACGGCAACAAGGCAATGGTCAAGCGCGGAACGGACGCCCGCGCCCAGGGTTGCATCAGCGATAGGTCACGCCGGTCAGACGCTCGGAGACAAGCCAGAGCCGCTCGGCATCCGCCTGCGTGCTCGCAGCCGGCGGTGTCTTGGCGAACCCCAACGGACCGCGTCTTTCATCGTCACCGGTCGGGCCGTAATAAGCCCCACCCACGGCTTGTGCAGCCGTGGCGGCGTACAACGTGGGCAACGCCCCTTGTGCCGCTGAGTGGTACGCGTCACGGTCCTTTGCCCAGCGCCGACCGAACTCGCTGTCGAGGCCTGGACCCCGTGCGACCAACTCGGTGACCGCAACGCCGGGATGCGCCGCCATACTGCGAATGCCCCAGTTTTCGGAGTCACTGCGCCGCTGCAAGGCAAATGCCCAGTGCAGGACGGCCAGTTTCGATTGCGCGTAGGCCGCGTACGGATCGTACTTCTGCTCGCTCTGAAGGTCATCAAGGTTCATCGCGCCGCGCGCCGCGGCAATGCTGGACAGGCTCACCACGCGGGGATCCTGGCTTTGACGCAAGAGCGGCACCAACAGGCCGGTCAGCGCGAAGTGCCCCAGGTAGTTGGTGGCCAACTGAAGTTCAAAGCCGTCGGCGGACGTGCCTCGCTCGGGCGGCGCCATGACGGCGGCATTGTTGATCAACACATCAAGGCGTGGCAGCCGCTGATTGAGACGCTGGGCCAGGTCGCGCACCGATGAAAGATCAGCCAGGTCCACGTTCTCGAACTGCACCTTGGCGTCGGGCTCGGACTCGCGGATACGCGCAATGGCCTGTGCGCCGCGCTCCGGGTTGCGCGCGGCGATGATGACCTCGGCGCCGGCACGCGCCAAGGCCAGCGCATCCTCGTAGCCCATGCCACTGGTACCACCGGTGATCAGGACAATTCGACCTTTTTGCGACGGTATGTCGCCGGTCGACCAGTCTGGTTTCGGTGCAACGCGAGCGGAGGCTTCGATACTCACCGCACTGAGCAGCGCGACGCCCGCAGCGAGGATTCGAGCCAGTCTTCCAAGCCGGCTCATGCGGCCAATGGTGGGTGTTGTTATGCTATTCCACATGGTGATGGTCCCTGTCTGAAGAAATCAACCGGCATCGCCGGACGGTTACTGTGTCGAGCACGCCTCAGCCAACTGCAGAAAGCTGACGTGTTTCTTTACCCCTTGGGTGTTCAAGTAGGTCATCTTGGCTTGCACGACCTCGCATACCGGCGATGTCGCCGCCTCGATATGAATGACCCTGGCGATGTCCAGCGGCATGCCATATTCGTAGGCCGGAAACTGCAATTGTTCTTTGGCGAGCAGCGGTGAACCGCTCAAGGAGATGACTGCCAGCAGGCCGGCAATCGACAGGTTTCGAATGTTCATAGTGGGCTCCACGACACAGTCCTCGTTGGGATGGTCGTAGCACTCTAGGCGGGGGCGACTGACGTCAAGGTGACTGCTGGCTGACGGGAAGATGTCAAACGCGGGCGGACTTTACTCGCGGAGGCGACGACTAAGGCGCCGCCTGGTTCATCAAGGAAAATCCGAACGTATTGAGCCCATTTTCGCTGTGGGCAAACACGCGTCCACCGTGCATGGACGCCACCGCACGCACGATGGAAAGGCCCAGGCCATGGTGCGCATCGCTTCGCGCCCTGGCGGTGTCGGCGCGATAGAAACGCTCGAACAAACGCTCCAGGTGCGAATTGTCGATGGGCTCTCCGGCATTGGAAACGCTCACCTCGACCTGCATGCCGTGGCTGGCCAGCGTCACCGTGATGGTGCTGGTCGGCGCCGCGTAGCGCGCCGCGTTCTGTATCAAATTGGCCAGAGAGCGATGAAAGAGGCGTCGGTCGATGCACACGCGCATGTCGCCTTGGATCACCACGCTCAGCTGTTTGTCGTGCAAGACCGGCTCCAGATACTCCACCGTCTTCGCCGCCTCTTCATAAAGCGAGACGTCACTGAGCTCGGTTGCCCGTTGCCCGCTCTCGGCCCCGGCCAGGAACAGCATGTCATTGACGATGGTGCCCATCCGTTCCAGTTCTTCGAGGTTCGACTGCAGCAGATCCTGCAGCTCACCCACATCGCGCCCGTGAGCCAATGCCACCTGGGTCTGTCCGATCAGATTGGTCAAGGGCGTTCGCAGCTCATGGGCCACATTGGCATTGAACCCTTCGAGCTGACACCAGGCCGCTTCCTGGCGAGCCAGGGCGCCGTTGAACGACACCGCCAGCTCCTGCAACTCGCCAGGCAGCGCCTCGGTGTCCAGTCGCTGCTTCGAATCCCCCGGCGGCAGGCTATTGGCTTGACGGCTCAAGCGCCTCACTGGCCCCAGGCCGAAACGCGCGATCCAGTAACCAAGCAGCGCAACCAGCCCGATGCCCAACGCCGAGGTCAGGATCAATATCTTGGTAAAGTGGTCCAGGGTCCTCAGAAACGGCGTTGAATCCAGCCCCACGATAAAACGCAGTTCCGGACGATTGCCCATGGCGGGAATGGTCTTGAGCAACACCATCATGGGGCGCTCTTTCTCAGGCAGGTCGACGGTAAAAAGCCCATCGGAGCGCTTCGACCAATCCTGGCCGTCCGGCATCGCCCCGCCGTAACTGAAGGCTGGGTCGTCCACCAGGATCCAATAGCGCACCCGTTCATCCGCAGGCGTCAGGCCGTCGAGCTTCTGGCGCAAACCGACCCAGAACGTCGGCGAATCGTATTTGGCGAGCACCGGGTCGAGCACGGAATGGCGCAGCACCAGCTCGTTTTGCATCTGCTCATCGAGCGATTGCTTCAAGGAACAGCGCAACAGCGTCGCGCTGATCGACATGATCAGCAGGACAGCGAGGGCGAACATCAGGGCAAGCCGCTTGGCGATCGATCTTTTCATCAAGGTGTTCCACTTTGCCTGCTATCGACCTCACGGCTTTCCAGCACATACCCCATGCCGCGGACGGTATGCAGCAGCTTGCGCGGATACGGGGCATCTACCTTGGCGCGGACGCGCTTGATCGCAACTTCCACCACGTTGGCATCACTGTCGAAATTCATGTCCCAGACCTGCTCGGCAATCATCAACTTGGAAAGAATTTCGCCCTGATGCCGCGCCAACAGGCTCAACAGGGAGAACTCCTTGGCCGTCAGGTCCAGCCGCAGCCCTCCCCGGGTCACCTTGCGCGCTTGCAGATCGACCTCCAGGTCGTCGATGCGCAAATGCGTCAGGTCAACCGTGTCACCGGCGCGACGACGGATCAAGGCCTGGACACGAGCGACAAGTTCGGCAAACGAAAAAGGCTTGCCCAGGTAATCATCGGCACCCTCGCGCAGTCCTCGAATGCGGTCATCCACCGTCCCCCTGGCCGATAGCATGATGACCGGGGTTTTCTTTTGCAGGCGCAGGCCTTGCAGCACGTCGTAGCCGTCCTGGCCCGGCAACATCACATCCAGGATCACCACGTCGTAATCCCATTCCAACGCGTAATGCAGACCATCGATGCCATTCGTGGCAACGTCGACAATGTAGCCGAGCTCGGTCAAGCCACGATGGACGTAGGAGGAGGTTTTTTCTTCGTCCTCGACAATGAGCAAACGCATCGGGTAACGCCTCTCTTAAACGGTGCCACAAATTAGGAGATCAACTAGTTGATCCCGATGTTTGGCTCGGTGCTGATGCTTCAAGCCGCCTGCAAGATCGCCCGGATGTACATTTTCCCCAGTCTAGGCTGCGAAGGTGTCCGCAGGCTGACCGCCTCCTGACATTCTTGTCAGAAAATGCTTCAAGGGCCGAGTCCGTCACTCTCACTGAGTTATTCGAATTTGGAATTAAAGTTATAGCTAACGAAACTATGTAAACGACCTTCCGTCACCTATCTTGACGTCAGGTATCGGTCCCATTTTGGGCGATGCTGGAACGTTACCCAACGGGCTCCAGACACACGTTAATCCACTGGATAAGGATCTGCTCGTACGTTCAGTTTGATTGAAGACCGCAAGACCGATAAGGAGATCCCCCTGTGGTGGATGTGCTGCAATTGTTGGACTCGATTCCCCCTGGCATCCCCTATGGCGACGACGATGCGTACGACGCCACCTTCTTTACGACGGCCAACTGACGCCCGAACACGAGCCAAAGGAAGCCGTTCATGGCAATCACGCAAAACAACCGTTTGGTACAGGTCGACAGTCCTCTCGGCGGCGATGTCCTGTTGTTGCAAAGCATGGAAGGCAGCGAAGAGTTGGGGCGGTTGTTCCACTACGAATTGGACCTGACCTCCGAAGACCGGGCGATCACGTTCGACCAGTTGCTGGGCAAGCCGATGGGCCTGACCCTGGAACTGTATGACGGCGGCAAACGCTACTTCCACGGCATTGTCTGCAGTTGCCGGCAACTGACCGGCCACGGTCAGTTCGCCGGTTACCGCGTCAGCTTGCGCCCCTGGTTCTGGCTGCTCACGCGCACCTCCGATTGCAGGATTTTCCAGAACAAGACCGTGCCGGACATCATCAAGCAGGTGTTCCGCGACCTCGGTTTCTCCGATTTCGAGGACAGCCTGAGCGGCAGCTACCGCGAGTGGGAATATTGCGTGCAGTACCGCGAAACCAGCTTCGACTTCGTCAGTCGGTTGATGGAGCAGGAAGGCATCTATTACTACTTTCGCCATGAAGAGGCGCGTCATGTATTGGTGTTGGCCGACGCCTATGGCGCCCACTCCACGGCGCCAGACTACGCCTCGGTGCCCTTCTATCCACCTGATCGGCAAATGCGCGAGCGCGATCACTTCTACGACTGGCAACTGGCGCGGGAAGTCCAACCCGGCTCGCTGGCCCTGAACGACTATGATTTCCTGCGCCCGCGCGCCAGTCTTGAGGTGCGCTCCAGCGTGCCGCGCAACCACACCAACGCCGACTACCCGCTCTACGACTACCCGGGTGAATACGTCCAGAGCAACGATGGCGATCACTACGCCCGTACCCGCATCGAAGCCATTCACAGCCAGTTCGAGCGCGTGCAATTACGCGGCCGCGCCCGCGGCATCGGTTGCGGTCATGTGTTCACGCTGACGGGGTACGACCGTGCCGACCAGAACCGTGAATACCTGGTGGTGGCCGCCCGTTATCAGATCCGTCAGGATGCCTATGAAAGCGGCCAGTCGGACGTCGCCGAACAGTTCGTCAGCGAACTGGACTGCATGGATGCCAACCAGGCCTTCCGCCCTCTGCCCCTCACACCCATGCCCATTGTTCGCGGGCCGCAGACTGCCGTGGTGGTCGGCCCCAGTGGCGAGGAGATCTGGACCGACCAATATGGCCGGGTCAAAGTGCATTTCCACTGGGATCGCCATGACCAGTCCAACGAAAACAGCTCCTGCTGGATTCGCGTGTCCCAGGCCTGGGCCGGCAAGAACTGGGGATCCGTGCAGCTCCCGCGAATCGGTCAGGAAGTGATCGTCAGTTTCCTCGAGGGCGATCCGGATCGGCCGATTATCACCGGCCGCGTTTACAACGCTGAACAGACCGTGCCCTACGGATTGCCGGCCAATGCCACCCAGAGCGGGGTGAAAAGCCGTTCAAGCAAGGGCGGTTCACCGGCCAACTTCAATGAAATCCGCATGGAGGACAAGAAAGGCTCGGAGCAACTGTTTATCCACGCCGAGAAGAACCAGGACATCGAGGTCGAGAACGACGAAACCCACTGGGTCGGCCATGATCGGCGCAAGACCATCGACAACGACGAGACCGTGCACGTCAAACACGACCGCACCGAAACCGTCGATAACAACGAAACCATCACCATTGGTGTGGATCGCAAGGAAAAGGTCGGCAATAACGAAACCATCTCCATCGGTGTGAACCGTACCGAGGATGTCGGCAGCAACGAGAAAATCACCATCGGCGCCAATCGCACCGAGAACGTGGGCAGCAACGAGACCATCACCATCGGTGCCGACCGCACGGAAAAAGTCGGGGCCAACGAGAAAATCAGCATCGCCAGCAACCGCACCGAAGACGTGGGCGGCAACGAAACGATCAGCATCACCGGCAACCGTAACGAAACGGTCCAGGGCAACGAAGGGATCGAGATCAACGGCAACCAGAGCACCCAGATCGGCCAGAACGAATCCCGCGACGTCACCCAGAACCGCACCACCAACATCAATCAGAACGACAGCCTGGACGTCGGCAAGCACTTCTCCCTCACCGCCGGCGACTCGATCAGCCTGACCACGGGCGCGGCCAGCATCACCATGAAGAAGGACGGCACCATCGTGATCAGCGGCAAGAACATCACCATCGACGGCTCCGGCGCCATCAATATCAAGGCGAACAAGAACGTTGTCGTCAAAGGCCAGAAAATCCTGCAGAACTAGCCACGGAGTGGGCGCCATGACCGTTGAATATCATTTAGCCGTTTCCTCCACCGACACGCCCGCGCGCGTGGATGGCGTTGTGATTGGGGTGCTGCTGGATGTGCCCAGTGCAGATGCCCCTGTGGTGGCCTTCCCTGGCTGCCTCGGCGAAACCGGCCTCGCCGCGCGCACCACCACCCCACTCGCCCGTGAAGACATCGGCGCCCAGGTCGCGCTGATGTTCGAGGCCGGTGACCTGACCCGGCCGCTGGTGATCGGTCGCATCCAGCGTCTGCCGCAAACCACAACGCCAGCCGTCGCCCACCTGGACGGCGAGCGCCTGGAGTTCACCGCGGAGCGGGAAATCGTCCTGCGCTGCGGCAAGGCCAGCATCACCCTCACCCGCGAGGGCAAGATACTGATTCGAGGGACCTATCTTTCGAGCCGATCATCCGGCGTGAACCGCATCAAGGGTGGTTCGGTGCAGATCAACTAGACAGGTAGTCGGCCTATGGAACTGCTCAACGCCAGCAAACTGCTTGCTGCCTACACCCAGGGCCTGGAGCCCGATGGCCGCGAATCCCTGGTGATCGTGGCCAAAGGCACGTTCAATTTGCCGCTGGACGGCCGTGCGGCAACCCTCGCCGACACCCAGCAACCGCTGCTGATGGCCGATACCTTCCTCGGCGAGCCGGGGCTCAGCGCTCCGCTGCAGGAAATGGACTTCGCCCCGGTCAAGCCATTCTGCGACGTGCTGGTACGCGGCAAGGCCTATGCCCCAGGCGGGCGGCCCGTGACGCAGTTGGCAGCGGGCATTCGCATCGGTCAGATGAGCAAAGCCTTTTCCGTCCTCGGCCCCCGACAATGGCAGCCGGGGCTGTTGGGGGTTTCTCCCGGTTTACCGCAACCCTTTACCGAGCAGGACATCTCCTATGCCCAGGCCTTTGGAGGTTCCCATCCCATGGCCAAGAATCCGGATATGCGACATTGCTACCCGGACAATCCCAGCGGTTGCGGTTGGTTCCCAGGCAGCATCGACAGTGCTGAAGTCGCTTACAAGCCAATGCCGAATACGGAGGAACTGGGCAAGCCGATCGGCAGTCCCTCTGGCGACTTCCGCCCGATGGCCCTCGGCCCCATCGGCCGCAGCTGGCCGCAGCGCGCTCGCTTCGCCGGTACTTACGACGATGCCTGGCTGGCCAACTGCTTTCCGTTTCTGCCGCAGGATTTCGACAGCCGCTACTTTCAGGCTGCCCCTGATGATCAGCAGATCCCTTACCTGCGTGGCGGCGAGGATGTGCTGCTGCTCAACCTCACGCCCCAGGAGCGCGCGGGTTTTCGCATCCCCGAAATGGACGTGCCGGTGACCTTCTTCCTGAAAAAAGGTGGTCATGAGACTGTGCAGGCGGTGATCGATACCCTGCTGATCGACACAGACGCGCTCCAGGTGCAAATGACCTGGCGTGTCTCCCGTCCTCTACGGCGCAATTTGTTCGAGATCGCCCAGGTGCTGGTCGGCACAATGTCCACGGGCTGGTGGCGCGCCCGTGAATTGGGCAAGGATTACTACCCTTCGCTCTCCTCCCTGGTAAGAGCCCAGCAGGCGCCGGAGGAGACGGACTGATGACCGCGCTTTGTATCATCGGCTCTGGCATGGTCAGCGCTGTCGGCCTCAGTGCACCCGCGAGCTGCGCGGCGATCCGCTGCGCCATCGACAATTTCCAGGAAACTCGCTTCATCGACCAAGGTGGCGAATGGCTGATGGCCGCCAGCGTACCTCTGGAACAGCCCTGGCGCGGCCGCACCAAGCTGATCAAGATGGCCGCTCGCGCCGTCGCCGAGGCGCTGCAAAGTACCCCCAACGTCGATCCGCAAAAGACTCCGCTGCTGCTGGGGGTAGCGGAAGCCGAGCGCCCCGGTCGCCTCGATGGTCTCGATAAGGGGCTGCTGCACGCCATCGAAGCCGAACTGGGCTTGCGCTTTCATCCCAGTTCCAACGTCATCGCCCGTGGACGGGTCAGCGCTGCCGTGGCCCTGCTTAATGCGCGTACGCTGATCTACCAGGGCGGCCATCGCCACGTACTGATTGCCGGCGTCGACTCCTTCTTGAACGGACCGACACTGGCCGCTTTCGAAGCACGCGAACGCCTGCTCACCAGCCAGAATTCCAACGGATTTATCCCCGGCGAAGGCGCCGCCGCCGTGGTCCTGGCCGCCCCCGTAGCCAGCGAAGAGCCGCAATTGGCCTGCATCGGCCTGGGGTTCGGCGTGGAGAAGGCCACGGTGGAGGCCGAAGGCATTCCCCTGCGCGCCGAAGGCCTGACTCAAGCTGTACGGACGGCCCTCAGTGAAGCCGGCTGTGGGTTGGAGCAAATGGATTATCGGCTCACCGACATCTCCGGCGAGCAGTACTACTTCAAGGAAGCCTCCTTGGCCCTCAGCCGGACCCTGCGCGTGCGCAAGGAATTCTTCCATCTCTGGCACCCGGCGGACTGCATCGGTGAAGTCGGCGCCGCCATCGGCCCGGCCATGCTCGCCGTGGCGTTGGCCGCCAGTCGCAAGGGCTACGGCGAAGGCCCGAATATCTTCTGCCACCTCGGCAACGACGCCGGCGAACGCGCCGTCGCACTGCTCGTTTACCAGACTGTGAGGGCTGCGTAATGGCCAACCAAGTCTTTGCCAACAATATGGAGATTTCCTGCAAGGCGGCGGATGGCAAGTCGATCGCCTGCTTCCCGGATGTCTGCTTCACCCCGCCCCAGGCCCCGCCCACCCCGCTCGGCGTGCCTATTCCCTATCCCAATACCGGTATGGCGAAGGACACGGCCAAGGGAAGTCGGACGGTGAAGATCACCCGTAAAGAAGTCATGCTTAAAGACAGAAGTCACTTTAAGACCAGCTATGGCGATGAGGCCGGCTGCGCGCCGAAGAAGGGCGTGATTACCGGTAAGATCAAGGGCAAGGTGTACTTCACCTCTTGGTCGATGGATGTGAAGTTCGAAGGCCTGAACGTTGTGCGGAACATGGATCTGACCACACATAACCATGCATCACTCCCCGGAAACACACCGACCTGGCCCTATTTGGACGAAGCGGCCTTCGCCGACGATAGTGATCATGCCTGTGCCCCTCTGGCTAAAAAACTCAAGACCCACTGCGAAAAGCACGTTAAACGGACCAAGAAAGGCCAGGTAAAAAGGAAGTCATCAAAGGACGCCATGTGTGCCGATCGTAAATGTAAGGCCGCGATGAAGTGTTCTCTATCACCCTATTCCCCCTCGAATTGCTGCGATGGGAAAACCCCCCATCATGTAATACCTAAGCACTGCATCCAGAAGCCTAATCAAGGAAACTCTTCCAACCCTGATGTGTATACCGGCTGCGAGGGCTATAACTCCAAATTAGCCCCGTGTGTATGCGTGTCTGGACATGACAAGAGCACCGGGCAGCACAAAAAAGTGCACGACATATTCGACAAGGCCGAGGATAAAAACCTCGTTAACGGCAAGGCTGGGACCTGGACTTATGAGGCCGCAGCAAATAGCGGAGCAACGGCGGTCAGCCAAGTATTACGATGCAACCCGAAATGTACACGGTCCCAGTTGGATGCTTATCACCAGCAGCCCAATAGATCGGCGGTTCCTCCGAAAAGCCCCAACATCAGCAATACCACCAATCTACGTGCTGACAGCAGCGGAAACAGGACCCCGGAAAACTTCTCAACAGTTGCCAGCGGCACATTTGGATAAGGAGCAACCATGACATCATCCAGGCATTATTTCATTGATGGATTCACTCCCACCAAGGGACTCCTGGGCGTAGTAGCCTTTCCATATGCACTCAAAGGCGAGGACACGGAGTACACCACGTTCTATACGACCCTCGACGGACAGTGGGCGCAGCAAAAATTCGACTTTGACAGCCGCTCAATCACCTATTTGATACAGGGCGAATATCGAGCATGGTGGATACTCGGAAAGCGCGGAGAAGTGGTTGAGATCAAACAGGGAACCCCCTCCTTTGAGTTGATCGCTGACGCAGGGACCGGCGGCGAAAAATTAGGTTACATGAACAAAATTACCGTTATCGACGGGGAACTACATGCCTGTGGCTATAGCCGGCAGGTGTACCGTCGAAGTAATGGGATATGGGCACATATGGACCAGGGGCTGCTCTATATAGGCACAGAAGATGGCATAAGCCTGGAATCCATGGCGGGCCATTCCAAAAGTGACATTCATGCCGTTGGTAATGCCGGTGAGATATGGTTTTTTGATGGCTCACTCTGGAGGCAATGCGATAGTCCAACGAACGTCGATCTGAATGAAGTGGCGACGTTCGAACAGGACCAGTACATCGCATGTGGCGATGATGGGGTGGTATTAGTCGGATCGAAAGATTGTTGGAAAGTCATCCAGAATGATGAAGTCGAAGGTGACCTATGGGGGGCTGTTTCCTTTCAAGATGTACTTTATGTTGCCGGATTCGAAGGGATAGGCGTCATAGATAACAATCAGGTGAAAAAACTCGCCATCCCCGGCGTGAAAAAAATGGATGGTTATCGCCTTCGGACATGTGGCAATTATCTATGGTCCATTGGTAACGATCAGATAATGCGATTTGACGGGACTCACTGGGCAGAAATCATTTGCCCTGACAATATATGAAACCAGTTTGCGCATGCGAGGGTGAAATTATCGCCCCTACTCAGGGATGGTCCCTCGGAGTTATTCTGAATTGAACACCGAACTTTCGTTCCTAGTAGACCAACACGCCGAAGAAGCCAGCTTCCTCGCCGTCCTGCGCGACTATGCCCTGCGCGCACCGCACTACGATCTAGACCACTTGAGCAAACTCGACGACCGCCTCGACGCCCACCTTGACGGCCTTCGAATCGCCGGAGCCACCGGCCTGGAAACCCTCCTGATCCAACTCAGCCCACACGCCATCGGCGAGATGTTCGCCAGTGTGGTGCTGGCCTTCGAGACGGCCGATGCGAAAGTGCTGTCGCGGCTCAGCGAGCATTTGCGCAGTGCCTTGGAAACGGAACGCGGTTACCTGATGGCTTTGGGTTGGCTTGACTGGGAACGGGTATCGCCCTGGATCGAACGTATGCTCGCCTCCCCCGAGCCCCTGTTCCGTCGCCTCGGCCTCGCGGCCTGCGGCATGCATCGCCACGACCCAGGCCCCGCCCTGCTGGCCGTATTTTCCGATGCCGACCCAAGCGTGCTGGCACGTGCCGCCCGCACGGCGGGCGAGCTGCGCCGGCGTGAGCTGCTGCCGGCGATTCGCCCCCATCGCCTGCATGAGAATGCGGCCACGCGCTTCTGGGCCAACTGGGCCACCGCACAGATGGGCGACGAGCAAGCCCTGGAGCCATTGCGACAATTCGCCGAACAACCGGGCGAGTTCCAGTACCGCGCGCTCTGCGTATTGCTGGCCTGGCAGGAACGCGAGCCCAGCATCGCCTGGATACGCCAGTGGGTACAGGATCCCAGGGATCGGCGCATCGGCATCCAGGCCCTTGGGCTGCTGGGCGATCCGGTCTGCGTACCGTGGTTGATCGAGCAGATGAGCGACCTGCCCTATGCCCGCGTCGCCGGTGAAGCCTTCAGCCTGATCACCGGCGCGGACCTGGCGCTGCTCGACCTGGAGTTGCAGGCCCTGCCGGATTTCGATGCGGGCCCGAACGACAACCCTGATGACCCCAATGTCGCGATGGACCCCGATGAAAACCTGCCCTGGCCCGACCCGCAGGCAATCGAAAGATGGTGGCAAGCCAATGGCGGACACTTCCCGGCAGGTACTCGTTATATGCTGGGATTGGCTCATAGCGAACACAGCTTTCAGCAAGCCCTTATCCACGGCCAGCAACGCCAGCGCATCGCCGCCGCCTGCGGCATCGCCCGCTATCGGCCAGCCGAAGTGCTTTTCCCCACGAGCGCACCGGCCTTGCGGCAAAAGCGGTTGTTGGGGATGACGGCGGTATTCGGGCGTTGATCAGGATGTTTATATAGCGCGCCGGCACCTTGCAATCACTTACCCCTCTGGAGGCACCATGCCAAACGCAGTTGGACAGAACCCTGTGGCACTCATCAGTGGGGTTGGAAGCGAGATCGGAATCGGCATGGCGATCGCCCGCAGGCTTGGCGCGGCGGGAGCCAGACTGATCATCACCGCCAGCAGTGCACGCATCAATGATCGAGTAGCAGAACTGCGCGCCGAAGGGTTCGAAGTCGAAGGCCGGGCCCTCGATCTTACCGATGAAAGCCAGGTTCGTGAGTTCATGGCGTGGGCAGAGTCCCTCTGGGGGCAGATCGATATCCTGGTCAACAACGCGGGCATGGCCATGCAAGGCAGCCCGGAGTCTTTTTCCGACTTGGCAAGCATGGATCTGCACACCTGGAACCTGACGCTGGGGCGAAACCTGACCACGGCCTTTCTGCTTACACGGGCTGTTCTGCCCGGCATGCGGGCGCGTCGTTACGGGCGCATCGTCAACATCAGTTCCACTACCGGCACCCGCTGCAGCAACCCCGGTGAAGCGGCTTACAGCGCCGCGAAGGCCGCGATGGTCGGAATGAGCATGAGCCTGGCGCTGGAAGTCGCCCAGCAAGGGATCACCGTAAACAGCGTCGCTCCCGGCTGGATCACCACAGGATCGACCACTACAGAGGAAGCCAAAGCGGCCGAATACACGCCGATGGGCCGCGCCGGACGTCCCGAAGAGGTCGCTGCACTGGTGGCTTTCCTTGCCTCTTCAGAGGCGAGCTACCTCACGGGCGAAGTCATTGTGGTGGATGGTGGGAACTGCCTGGTCGAGAACAAGGCTCCTTGATCTGAACAGGCTTCCCAGGCATTCGCCATGGCACCGGCCAGGGTGGCGTCTGATGCACCGAGCAGATCAGAGCAGCTTCCAGGTGTAACTGAGGATCAACCGGTTCTCGTCGATGTCGCTGCGGTAGTTGGAACGCGCCATGACGTTGCGCACGCGTACCCCCAGGCCGCTTAAAAAACCGTTCTGGAACGCGTAGCCGATATCCAGATCGCGCTCGCGATCCTTGCCCTCAAAACCCGCGCCGGTGTTCACGTTGTCACCCGTGATGTAGCGCACCGTCGTCGTGAGGCCAGGCACCCCCATTGCAGCAAAGTCATAGTCGTAACGAGCCTGCCAGGAGCGCTCATCGGTATAGGCGAACTCATAAGTTGGCACCTCGTTACCCAGAGGCGTGACGTTGGCGAAAACCCTTGGGAACGCACTGTCGCCATACATCGCCTGGTAACCGACATAAAAGGTGTGGCCACCACGTTTTGCAGACAGCAACGAAAAGAACGCCTGGTTATCGATTTTTCCCAGCATTTCACTGCCGTCCTCGCTGGCATCGTAATAGCCGAGATTGGCGCCCAGAACCCAGTCGCCCATGGGCTGGCTGTGCTTGAAACCAATGAAGTCCTGGGCATAGATGTCTTTCAGCTGGCCGTGCCAGAGGCTGACGCTGGTGCGATTGCTGTTGAAGCTGTAGTCGCCGCCGAGGTAGTTGAAAGCATCGCTGTCAGCCTGGCGTTGAGGCACATGGCCTAGCATGGCGATCATTTTTTCGTCGCCGGCTTCGTTGCGCAGGCTGGTCGTCGTCAAGTGACCTGCTTGCACAGTCAGGCCACTGATCTCGCTGGAACTGATGCTCACCCCCTGATAACTCGGGGGCAGCAGACGTATGTCGCTGAAGGCGAGTACCGGAAGATTCGGTTGCAGCTCCCCGACCTTCAGTTCGGTTTTAGAGACTTTCGCTTTGAACGTCAGGCCCAGACGGCTGTAATCGTCAGCCGCACGGCCATCGTCCGTGACCGGCAACAACCCGGTATTGACCCGGTCAGGGCTGCTGTCGAGCTTGAGGCCCAGCGTCCCTAGCGCATCGATGCCGAACCCCACAGGCCCCTGTGTGTAGCCGGACTTGAAGGTCAGGATGAAACCCTGCCCCCACTCCTCGGCCTTGGATTGCCGATTTGCGCCGACGATGTCGGAATAGTCCCGGCTGAAGTAATAGTTGCGAGCTTGCAAGGTGGCGGTGGAACCTTCGAGCAAGCCCTGGTCCGCCGCCGACGCGACGAGTGGCACGCCCAGGAGTGAAAGCCAGAAACGCGGTATGGTCTGCTGATTCATGTTGTGCTCTTATTTATTGTTATTTATCGACAGCTCATGGGCCCGCCGTCATGACGTGCGGGCTATTACGCTCGGTGTCAGGCCTTTACCGAGGGCGCTTCAATCGCGGCAGGCAGGGCGCGACGTTCGTTCAGGGCGAAGGCCGTCATTGCCAGCGCCGCAACAGCGCCTGGAATGGCAAAGGCCATGAAGTTCAGTTGCAGGGGCAATTCGATCCCCATCAGTGCGCCGCCCAAGAGCGGACCGACGATTGCGCCGTTGCGACCGATTCCGGAGGCCCACCCCAGGCCCGTGGAGCGAATGTTCAAGCCATAAAGCTGTGCGGCACCGGCGTACAACAGGATTTGCGTGCCGATAGTGGTAGCGCCGGCGATGAAGATGAGTAGGTACAGCACCGGCATCGGGCTATTGATACCCAGCAGGCTGATGGAGAGTGCGGCAGCAAGAAAGAACCCGATCATGACCTTCACCAGATTCAGCCGATCCCCAAGCCAACCTCCCAGAATCGCGCCTGCCATGCCGCCAAAATTCAAGGCCAGCAAGAACGTCAGGCTTGAACCCAGGCTGTAGCCGGAGTTGGCCATCAGCTTGGGCAGCCACGAGCTCAATGCGTAGACCATCAGCAGGCAACAGAAAAACGCCACCCAGATCGCCACCGTTCTTACACCGAGGCCATTGCTGAACAGCTCCAGTACTGATGCGCCCTTGCCCTTGGTTTCATTTAGTTGAAGCGTGTCATCGACGCCGATTTCACTCCCTGGCGCCAGGCGCTCGAGCAGCGTGCGGGCCTGCTCGGTGCGGCCCTGGCGGATGAGAAAGCCAATGGACTCCGGGAGGTAGTGAAGAATCAACGGCAAAAGCAACAATGGCAGGGTCGCGACGAAGAACATCGACGACCAACCAAAACGCGGCAGCATGAAGATACCGACACCGGCCGACAGCATGCCGCCGAGGGAATAGCCGCTGAACATCAACGCAACCAAGGTGCTGCGCATTTTTTTCGGCGCGTACTCGTTCATCAGCGCGACCGCGTTGGGCATCAGCCCACCACATCCAAGCCCGGCGATGAAGCGGCACACGCCGAACTCGCCGGGCGTGCTGGCGAAACCATTGATCACCGTCGCCATGCTGAACAGCGCGAAGCAGATGGTGATGCCTTTCTTGCGGCCGATCTTGTCGGCCAGACTGCCGAATGCCAAGGCACCGAACATCATGCCAAACAGTGCATAGCTGCCCAGCGCGCCGGCCTGCAGAGGCGTCAGCCCCCACTCCTTCATGATCGCCGGCAAGACCACGCCGTAGATGAACAGGTCATAGCCGTCAAAGATCAACAGCAAGGCGCATAAGCCCATGACCAGCCAATGGAAGCGCCCGAAACGGGCGTTGTCGATGATCGAATGTACGTCGATGGTCCGCATGGCTTTACTCTCATTATTTTTGTTGTGTGTGAGATCCGTAGGTACTGCCGCAGTGTCAGCCCAGGTCGCCGCCCCCTACCGGCAAGGTCACGCCGGTGATGTAGGAAGCCTCATCCGATGCCAGGAACAGAATGGCGCCGACTTGCTCATCGAGGGTCCCGTAGCGTTTCATCGGGCTGCTGTCGATGGTCTGATCGACGATTTGCTGGTACCAGACCCGCTCCTGCTCGCTTTGCGGCTGGCTGTTGCGAGGAATGCGGCGCGCCGGCGCTTCGGTGCCGCCGGGGGCCGTGGCGTTGACCCGGATGCCGCTGCCGGCGGTTTCCAGTGCCAGACAGGCAGTCAGCGCATTGACGCCGCCTTTGGCCGCGCCGTACGGAACGCGATTGACGCTGCGCGTGGCGATCGATGAAACGTTGACGATCGCGCCGCTACCCTGTTCGAGCATGTAGGGCAATACGCTGTGGCAGCACCACAGCGTCGGGAACAAGGAACGGCGTACTTCGGCTTCGATTTCATGTTCGGCGTAGTGCTCGAACGGTTTGGCCCAGATCGTTCCGCCGACGTTGTTGATCAAGATGTCGACGCGCCCGAAACGCGCCTTGGTCGTAGCCATTACCTGTGCGCACTGCGCGTATTGCTCCAGGTCAGCCGTCAAGGTCAGCGCATGTTCATGCTGCAGTTCGTGGACCAGTTCAGAGCGGTCGACAGCAACCAGCAACGCGCCCTCCTCCAGCAATCGCTCGGCAACACGCCGACCGATGCCCTGGGCCGCGCCGGTGACCAGCACGACCTTTTCGTTGAAACGTGGGTTCATTTCAGTGTCCTCAGGCGGCGTCGCCGGTGACGATTGCGTTGGGCGTGAACTTCTCGTAGTGGAAGCTGGCCGGGGTGACACCTTGTTCCTTGAAATGCCGGCGTACGGCATCAACCATCGGCGGTGGCCCGCAGAGGTACACGTCGACATCACCGTTGTTGAGCACGGCTGGCGCCATGTGCTGGGTGACATAGCCTTGGCGAGGATGCGCGGTTCCGGGGTCCGCCACGCAGGTCACGAAACTGAAGTTCGGCAGGCGCGCGGCGAAGGCTTCCAGGGCCTCGACCATCACCAGGTCCTGATCGCGAGTCACACCGTAGATCAGCGACACCAGTTGCGTTTCCGCACGTTCGGCGAGTACTTCAAGCATCGACAGGAACGGTGCAAGCCCGGTACCTCCGGCCAGGAACAACAGTGGCCGAGTAACCTCACGTAGATAGAAGCTGCCCAACGGCCCTGTCATGGCAACTGTCTCGGCTTGCCGGGCACGTTCCAGCCAACTGCTCATCAAGCCGCCGGGAACATGCTTTATCAAGAAACTGGCGTGCTTTTCGCCTGGCCGACTGCTGAAGGAATACGAACGGGTCTGACCACTGCCCGGAACCTCGATATTGACGTACTGACCGGGCAGGAAAATCGGCGCCTGGTCCAGTTCGAAGCTGATTTCCAACGCCGCATCGGCATGCCGAGTAATGCCGGTGACGCTGGCAGCGAACCGGGTGGTGCCGGTCTTGCAGGCGCTGGAAGGTACCGGCACGGCGATGACGCAATTGGATTGCGGCACCATCTGACAGGTCAGGACTTGCCGCTCCTGTGCTTCGTCCTCCGTCAGCGCATCGTCGATGTACTCGTCGCCCAAGTCATAGGCACCGGTTTCGCAGCGGCATTTGCAGGTGCCGCAAACACCGTCCGAGCAATCCATGGGCAGATTGATGCGTTGGCGAAAGGCGGCATCCAGCACCTTCTCACCCACTTTGCAGTCGATGAAACGGGTCACCCCGTCTTCAAAATTGAGGGCTATGGAATACGTCATGGCGCTGGCCTCAGATGTGATAGATGTCGATGACCTGATGGATGTAGTCGTTTTTCAGCACCACCTTCTTACGCGTGATCAGCGGCTGTTCAGCGCTGATGTCCAGGTGATAGAAAGACGTGCCGAAATACGTATCCGTGGTCTTGTAGCGATGGCTGAGGGTTTGCCAGTTGAAACGCAGCTCCACGTACCCGGCGTCTTCAGCCAGTACCTCGAGGTTGGTGATGAAATGCACGGTTCGCGGCTCCGGCGTGCTGGCACTGGAGCGTTCGGTCTTGATGCGGAAAACTCGGTCTTCCAGGCCGTCGCGGCTGGGGTAATACACCAGCGAAATCTCACTCTGCGGGTCCTGCGTCAGCGTGTCGTGGTCATCCCACGCCGGCATCCAGAACTCGACCTTGGGCGAGTAGCACTCCAGCCACTCGTCCCACTGGCGATCATCCAGCAGGCGTGCTTCGCGGTAGAGAAAAGCCAGCAGGCTGTCACGGGAAATGCTCACGAGCGCACCTCCTTGTCGGTGGCAATCAGGCTTTGTCGCTCCAACTCAATCGCTCGTTGCAGACTGGCGGCCCAGTGGGCGTGCTGACGGACGAACAACCCCTCGTCCTCGGTTTTCACCCCGCTGAGCTGCGGGTTCATGCCCATGGCGCGTGCATTTTCGTCAGCCCCCTCGACCCACTGCTTTGCGCCGCGGCTCAGGTCATTCCACAAGCTTGTCGCCCCCTGATAACCGGTCTGGCAGGCACGGAACTCTTCCAGGTCGTCGGGCGTACCCATGCCACTGACGTTGAAAAAGTCCTCGTACTGGCGAATGCGGGTCGTGCGCTCCCGGGCACTTTCACCCTTGGGCGCCATGCAATAGATCGTTACTTCGGTCTTGTCGACCGCGAGGGGCCGTACCACGCGGATCTGCGTGGAGAACTGGTCCATCAGGTAAACGTTGGGATACAGGCAGAGGTTGCGGGTCTGGTCGACGATGAAATCGGCACGCTCCTGGCCCAGGCGCTCGGCGAGGGCCTCACGGTGCGCATGCACCGGACGCACTTCGGGATTGAGCAGGCGGGTCCACAGCAGGATGTGCCCATGTTCGAAGGCATAGACACCGCCCAGGCTCTTCGACCAGCCGTTGGCATCCACGGTGCGGGTGCCTTCGGCCTCATAGTTGCGGCGGCCCATGGTTGCCGAGTAATTCCAGTGCACCGAGCTGACGTGATAGCCGTCGGCACCGTTCTCGATCTGCAGTTTCCAGTTACCGTCGTAGGTGTAGGACGAACTGCCGCGCAGCACTTCCAGCCCTTCAGGCGCCTGATCGACCATCTGGTCGATGATGACCCGGGTTTCGCCCAGGTAATCACTCAGTTCCGGGACGGCTTCGCTGAGGCTGCCAAACAGGAAGCCGCGATAGTTCTCGAAACGGCCCAGGCGCTTGAGGTCGTGGGAACCGTCGCAATCGAAACTGTCGGGATAGGCGCCGGTCTTGGCGTCTTTGACTTTGAGCAGCTTGCCGGCATTGCTGAAGGTCCAGCCGTGGAACGGGCACGTGAATGAGCCTTTGTTGCCCTGCTTGCGTCGGCACAGCATGGCGCCACGGTGAGCGCAGGCATTGACCAGGCCGTGCAGCGACCCTTGTTTGTCGCGAGTGATAACGACGGGCTGACGGCCAATGTAGGTGGTGAAGTAGTCGTTGATGTCCGGCACCTGGCTTTCATGCGCCAGGTAGACCCAACCACTTTCAAAAATATGCTTCATCTCCAGGGCGAACAGTTCGGCGTCGGTGAAGATGTCGCGGCGGCAGCGGAAGACCCCGGTAGCGGGATCTTCCTGAACGGATTCGCTGAGTTGACGGGCGAGTCTGTCGAGCGTGCTGATCATGGGGTAGGCCCTCGGTTGTTCTTGTATCAGGCCCCCTCACCCTACGTGTTCACTTGCGGCGTCAATATCCACGTACTGCAATTCGCTATCCGCGTGGCGCGGCCTGTTCACGCTGGCGCCGCCAAGTCTGCGAAGGCAGCTCGCCAAAGCGCTTGCGGTAGACCTCGGAGAAGCGACCCAGATGCAGAAAACCGTGATCCAGCGCGACTTCGGTAACGCTGCGCGCTGTCGCGGTTTGCAGTTCGGCATGCACCCGCTCCAGCTTGCGCTGGCGCATATAGTCCCGCGGTGAAACGCCGACCTTGCGCTCGAACAGCGTGTACAGCGAGCGCTCGCTAACCCGGGCGACCGCCATCAACTGTTCGACACTGATGTCTTCGGTCAGGTGCTCCTCGATGAACTGCCGCACGCGCTCGAAACCAGCTCCCTCCTCAGCCCGGGGGGCGACTCTCAAGACGTTGTTTGCCAGCAACACCAGCAACTTGTTAGCGACTATCCGCTCGTACAGGCACTGGACCTCACCTTGCGCCGCGTTCTCGGCCTCATGGCAGATCAACCCCAGCAGTTGCACAAAACCAGTCATCTCTTTGAGCTCGTGGCGCTCGGACACGAACCGGATCCCTTGCTGCGGAAGCGTCCAGTGCTGCTCCAGACAGGCGTTTTCCAACAGCCTGACGGGCATTTTGACGATGAATTTTTCGCAGTCGGCCGAATACGTCAGGTCGACCGGGTCATCCGGATTGATCAGCAGAATCTCGCCGGCCCGCAAAACCTGCTCTTTACCTCGGGCAGCGGATCGGCAATGCCCTTGAAGCAGGATTTGCAGGTGATAGATCGTCTCCAGCGCCGTCGAGGTGACCCGCACTGGCGCGCCATAACTGATACGACACAAGTCCAGGCTCGAGAACGTACGATGGCTGATGCTCGCCTGAGGGCGGCCTTTGGGCGGCAGGCGAATGCAGTGACTGCCCACGTGCTGGTTAACGTAATCCGACACGGCATAGGCATCTGCACGGTCGAAAATCTGGCTGCGCTCACTCAATAACACGGTCATGTTGGCGCCTCTTTTTGTTGTTTGCTCAAGACCAGGCGGAAGCCACAAAGCCCCCGTCAGCAATCGCTGCGGGGGCTTGGGTGTCAGGCGTAACGGTGAATCACACCTCCAGCGCTCGCACTCGCTCGGGACGGCTTTCGTCTTTGGGCGCGGCGGTTGGTTGAAGGACAAAATCGAACTCGATATCCGCCCGCTGGCCGTTGGCATCGTCGCTGAAGCGAATCTCGGCGATCAATTCGTCACGGGTTGCATAAGCAAAATCATCGTGCAGGTATCGGTCCCCTGCCAAGTTGATTTGCGTCGTCAGGTGACGATGTCCAGGCGCCGAAATGAAGAAATGAATGTGTGCAGGCCGCTGGCCATGACGCCCCAGCTGGTCAAGCAATTGCTGGGTCGGACCATCCGGCGGGCAGCCGTAGCCCGAGGGCACGATGCTCTGGAAACGAAAGCGTCCTTCGGCGTCCGTCAGGATCCGCCGACGCAAGTTGAATTCGGACTGCGAAGGGTCGAAATATGAGTAGGTACCGCCGGTATTCGCGTGCCAGACATCGACCACCGCGTTGACCAGGGGCTCGCCATCGGTGTCGCGTACCTGGCCGGTCATGAACAACACCGTGCCGGGGTCCTGGCCGTCATCGAGGCGGGCAAAGTGCTCCGACAGCGGCGCGCCGGCCACATACAGCGGGCCCTCGATGGTCCGTGGCGTGCCGCCGACCTGGCCGGCCTGTTCATCTTCGGCGTCCATCAGCATGTCCAGGTAATGTTCGAGCCCCAGCCCCGCGACGACCAAGCCAGCCTCCTGGCGGCGGCCCAAGTCGTTCAGGTAGTTGACAGCCTTCCAGAACTCTTCGGGGGTTACCTGAAGGTCCTCGATGAGCTTGATCGAGTCGTTCAAGACACGATGCACCACCTGCTTCATCCGCTGGCTTCCGGTGGGCTGGTCGAAACCGGATGCCTTCTCGAGGAATTGCTGCACTTCAGCGGTTTGGGAGATACGAACGGTCATGGCTTTTGCCCTCATCAGTATTATTTGTTCTTGTCGATGTCAGTGCTGCGAATCGGGTGGAACTCAGCGGTCGTCGGCATGGATCGAAGATGGATGTCGGCACATCGGTGTCACGTCGATCTCCATGTAGGGGTACAGCGGCAATTGCATCAAGGTGTCATGCAACGCCTGGTTATCCGGCACATCAAACACGCTGACGTTGGCGTAGAGCCCGGCCAGGCGCCACAGATGACGCCAGGTGCCTTCGTGTTGCAGGCGCTGCGCAAGTTCTTTCTCGTCGGCCTTGAGCTGAGCGGCTGTTTCAGCCGGCATATCGGCTGGGAGCCTGACGGTCATGCGTACGTGGAAAAGCATCTCGTGGGTATCCTCTTGGCTAAGGCAGGTCAGCGGCGCGCAAAACGCGCAAGCCGTTGTTCATCCAGCTCGATGCCCAAACCGGGCGTGCGCGGGATCATGAGCTGAAAGTCCCGATAGACAGGCGGTTCCACCAGGATATCTTCGGTCAACAGCAGCGGTCCGAACAGCTCGGTGTGCCATTCCAGCTTGTCCAGCGTGGCAAAGGCATGAGCGGCCGCCAGCGTGCCGACGCTGCCTTCGAGCATCGTACCGCCGTACAGGCCGATACCGGCGGCTTCGGCAATCGCAGCAGTACGCAACACCGCCCGGGGGCCGCCGGTCTTGGCGATTTTCAGGGCAAAAATCGAAGCGGCGCCCATCTGCGCAAGGGCAAAGCTGTCCTGGACCGACTCGATCGCCTCATCGGCCATCAGCGGGATCGGGCTGTGGGCACTGAGGCGGGCCATGCCCGGCCGGTCGTGTCGGGACAAGGGTTGTTCGATCAGCTCGACGCCAGCATCGGCCAACAGTCGACAGGCCCGTATGGCCAGCGCTTCGCTCCATGCCTGGTTGATGTCGACGCGCACGCTGGCGCGGTCACCCAGGGCACGCTTGATCGCCGCGACATGGGCGATGTCGCGCGCCGGCTCCGCGGCACCGATCTTCAGTTTGAAGTGCCGGTGGCGACGTACATCGAGCATGTGTTCGGCCTCTTCGATGTCTCGGCCGGTGTCGCCGCTGGCCAGCGTCCACGCCACTTCCACACCGTCGCGTACACGTCCGCCGAGCAATTCCGCCACCGGCAGCCCCAGGCGCTTGCCTTGGGCGTCGAGCAGCGCGGTTTCCACCGCTGAACGCGCGAACGTGTTGCCACGAATGCTCCGGTCGACCCGTTGCATGGCCGCGTTGAGATTGCTCGCGTCTTGCCCGATCAACAGCGGTGCGAACCATTTGTCGAGGTTCACCTTGATGCTTTCCGGGCTTTCCCCAGCGTACGCCAAGCCACCGATGGTCGTGGCCTCGCCGACGCCGATGATGCCGTCACTGGACTGGATCCGCAGAATGACCAGCGTCTGGCCGTGCATGGTATGCATGGCCAATTTGTGTGGCCTGATCGTGGGTAGGTCAACAATTTGGGTATCGAAGCGTTCGATGGTGACAGCAGTCATAATCTTTCCGTCGGCGTTGTGTTTGTTCTTGGGCAAAGATTGACGCTGAGCAAGCGCACCGTCCAATATTGAATAAGTCTCGCTTTATACCTTGGAGGTATCGTGGAGCTTCGTCATTTGCGTTACTTCCGGGTGCTGGCGCAAACCCTGAATTTCACTCGCGCCGCTGAGCAGTTGAACATTGCCCAGCCGCCGCTGAGTCGCCAGATCCAGCAACTGGAGGATGAACTGGGGGTGGCGCTGCTTGAACGTTCCAGGCCGCTGAGGTTGACCGAAGCGGGTCGGTTCTTTCATGAGCACTCCAGCCAACTGCTGGAACAGCTCGTGCGCATTGGCGACGACACGCGTCGCGTCGCTGCAGGTCAGAAACGCTGGCTGGGTATTGGCTTTGCCCCTTCCACGCTATACGGCGCCTTACCTGAGTTGATCCGTCAGTTGCGTAGCCTCGGCGATGTGGAATTGGGGCTCTCGGAACTCATCACCTTGCAGCAGCTCGAAGCGCTGAAAAGTGGCCGCATCGACGTTGGTTTTGGCCGGATGCTGTTCGATGATCCCACCATCACCCAGGAAATCCTGCGCCAGGACCCGTTGGTCGCAGCCCTGCCGGCAGGTCACCCGCTGCTGTCGGGACCGGCCACCCTGGAGCAACTGGCAGCAGAACCTTTTGTCCTCTACCCGGGCACCCCGCGCCCGAGCTATGCCGACCACGTCCTGGGCATCTTCGCCGCACAGGGCTTGCGGATCCGGGTGGTGCAAACGGTGAACGAGCTGCAGACCGCCATCGGCCTCGTTGCAGCAGGCATCGGTATCACCCTGGTACCCGCCTCGGTGCAAAGACTGCACCGCGATGACATTGGCTACACCCCGCTGCTGGACAGCAGCGCCACTTCACCCATCGTCGTGAGCTACCGCGCCGGGGACGTATCGCCAGTGTTGCAACAGTGCCTCGGGCTGCTCGCCAAGCGATGAGTCACTTGAACAATTCACTGCTCATGAAATCAATGAACACCCGCAGTTTCGGCGCCAGGTGCTTGCTTGAAGGCCAGAGCATGCGGAAGGTGCTCTGATGCCGATTGAAGTCGTCGAGGACGGTGACCAGTTCACCGCTGGCGATGGCATCGCGCACGGTGAAGTCCGGCACGCAGGCAATTCCCAATGCATCGCGCACGACGTACAGCAACGCCTCGGTGGTGTTGCAGACCAGGGTGGCCGGCAGGTTGAGATCGGGCTGCCCTTCCCCGTTTATCGGCCAGACCTGCATCCTGCCAGTACTGGGAAACTTGTATAGCAGGCAGGCATGGCGCAGCAGATCCGCCGGCACCTGCGGCGTGCCGTGTTCGGCGAGGTACCGGGGCGAACCGACCACGACGAGCTTGAACGCGCCCAACGGGCGGGACATCAGCCGGGAGTCGTTCGGTTCTCCGGTCCGAATGACGGCATCGAAACCTTCCTCGATGATGTCCACCAGCCTGTCGGAGAAATCCAGGTCCAGTTCGATACTGGGGTAGCGGCGCATGAAGGCCATCAGCGTCGGCATGACCAGGTCTGCAACCAGCGGCAAACTCACCCGCAGTTTGCCCCGCGGCGCTTTGCGGGTTTCCGACAATTCCAGTTCGGCCGCTTCGACTTCGCAGAGAATACGCCGGCAGCGCTCGAGGAAAAGCGTGCCTTCTGCCGTCAGCGTGATACTGCGCGTGCTGCGATGAAACAGCCGCACACCCAGCCGTTCCTCGAGCCGGGCGACGCTTTTGCCCACCGCCGAAGACGAAATGCCAAGCGCCCTGCCCGCCTCTGAAAAGCTGCGGGTTTCGGCCGCGCGAACAAAAAAATCAATCCCGCTCAGTGACTCCACGCCAGGCTCCTATTGCGGACATTTTTTCCGATGTGTTGCGCACTCTAGCATTCTTGTCTCGCCAAGAAGGGGCACTTACCGTAGTCGGCACGTATCAATCTGCGACTGACACCGCTATCCGGCGGGCCAGAAGCGTTTCAAGCAGGTGACACATGACGATTGCCAATACCCATATCGACGCCGATGCCGAGGTCGTTCAAGACGCTGCGCCGCTCCACATCGGCTCACTGTTTGCCCTCGCGCTGGCGGCGTTCGTGACCATTCTCACCGAAGCCTTGCCTGCCGGTCTTCTCTCACAGATCAGCGAAGGACTGGCGATTTCCGAAGCCCTCGCCGGCCAGTTGGTCACGGTCTACGCGATAGGTTCCTTGCTGGCGGCCATTCCCTTGACGGCCGCGACCCAAGGCATGCGGCGCCGGTCACTCTTGCTGTTGGCCATTGCCGGTTTTGCCGTTGCCAATACAGTCACGACGCTTTCCACCCATTATGGTTTGACGATCGTCGCGCGCTTGCTGGGTGGCGTATCGGCCGGGCTGCTCTGGGCCTTGTTGGCCGGTTATGCCGCCCGCATGGTGCCCGAGAGTCAGAAAGGTCGGGCGATTGCGATTGCCATGGTTGGCGCCCCCCTGGCGTTATCCCTGGGCGTACCGGCCGGCACCCTGCTCGGTAATTTGATCGGTTGGCGGATGAGCTTCGCCATCATGAGCGTGTTCGCCGTCGCCTTGATGGTCTGGGTACGACTCAAGGTGCCTGACTTCCCAGGGCAAGCCACCAATAAGCGCCTTGCCTTGGGCCAGGTTTTCACCCTGCCGGGCGTTCGCTCGGTGTTGTTCGTGGTGCTGGCTTTTGTCCTGGCGCACAACATTCTCTTTACCTATATCGCGCCGTTCCTGATGGCGGCCGGCCTGGGCGAGCGGACCGACCTGGTTCTGCTGGTCTTCGGGGTCGCATCGTTGCTGGGCATCTGGGTCGTCGGCGTGCTGATCGATCGCCATCTACGGGCATTGACCCTTGCCAGCACGGCGCTGTTCGCCATCTCGGCACTGACGCTAGGCGCCATGAGCGACAGCCCTGCCGCGATCTACATCGCGGTAGCGGCCTGGGGAATCGCCTTTGGAGGGGCCGGGACGTTGTTCCAGACGGCAATCGCCAAGACGGCCGCAGAGGCAGCGGATCTCGCCCAATCGATGTTGGTCACGGCCTGGAACGTCGCCATTGCCGGCGGCGGGATCGTGGGAGGCGTGCTGCTCGATCACCTGGGTGTCGTTGTGTTCGCGCCTGTGCTGGTCGCTCTCTTGCTGCTGACATTGGCGGTGGTGTGGTCCGCCAGGCAGTACGGGTTTACCGCGAGCATGCGCTGAGTATGCGTATGCACCCTGGATACCTTTCAACGATAGATATCTGCAACTGACATCAAATTGTCATCACTGCGTCGCCAAAACGCCATAAGCCCTGAGTACTGTCCTCGCCAATGAGATCGATCTCAAGCGAGTGACAATGACTGATTTGAAAGAAGTGGCACGTTTGGCTGGGGTTTCGCGGGCAACCGCGGCCCGCACCTTTGCCTCCCCTGAAGTGGTGCGTCCGGCGACCCGCGAGCAAGTCTTCGCCGCTGCGCGCCAACTGGGTTTTCGGCCCAATCGTCTGGGCCGCCAACTGCGCCTGCAGGTGACCAAGCTGATCGGCGTGGTGGTCCCCAACCTGCTCAATCCAGTGTTCGCCGAACAATTCCAGGCCATGGAGCGCGCTGCGCGCTTGCGCGGCTACAACCTGCTCCTGGCGACAACCGACTACAGCAGCGAGCGCGAAAGCGTGGTGGTCGAGGAGTTGTTGCGCCAGCGCGTCGATGGCCTGGTCCTCACGGTGACCGATGCCGAAAGCAACCGCGTGCTGCAAAGCCTGGACAACGAGGACACGCCTTTTGTGCTGGCCTATCACCAGCCGGGCAACCCGGACTACAGCGCCGTGTCGGTGGACAACCGCGCCGGCATGGCCCTCGCCACGCGTTATCTGCTCGAGGCCGGACATTGGCGCATCGGCATGGTGGCCGGCCCTGCCCTGCAATCGGACCGTGCTCGCCTGCGTTACGCCGGTTATTGCGACGCCATGCGTGAGGCCGGTCTCGACTGCCTGCCGGTGATTGAAATGCCGGCCCATACCCAAGCCGACTTCGCCGCCATCGAGCCACTGCTGCAAGGCCCGCAAGCCCTCAGTGCATTGGTTTGCTCCAACGATCTGTTGGCAATCAGCCTGATTGCACAACTGCGCCGCAACGGTTGGCACGTCCCCCAGCAGCTTTCGGTCATTGGCTTTGACGGCATCGCCCTCGGCACTCAGATGCACCCGACGCTGTGCAGCGTCGTCCAGCCTATTGAGGCCCTGGCTTGCACCGTGATCGACCAACTGCTGGCGCAAATCGGCGGCGCCGCACCGGTTTCCCATTGCCTGCCCTGCCATATCCGGCCGGGCGAAAGTACTCAACCCTACGAGGAGACGCTTGATGATCCGCTTCAGTAAAACCCTGGCGACGTTGCTGCTTTGCGGCGTTGCCAGCCTGGCCCGGGCTGCCGAAACGGCGATTTGCTACAACTGCCCACCGGAATGGGCCGACTGGGGCACGCAGCTCAAGGCCATTGCCGATACCACCGGCGTGCAGGTCCCGCTGGACAACAAGAACTCCGGGCAGGCCTTGGCACAACTGGTGGCCGAGCAGGCCGCGCCAGTGGCGGATGTGGTGTATTACGGCGTGACCTTCGGTTTGCAGGCGCAAAAAGCCGGGGTGGTCGGCACCTATAAACCCAAGGGCTGGGAGCAGATCCCGGCCGGTTTGAAGGACCCGCAAGGACACTGGTTTGCCATTCACTCCGGCACCCTGGGCATCATGGTTAACGTCGATGCGCTGGGCGGCCTGCCCGTGCCGCAAAGCTGGGGCGATCTGCTCAAGCCTGAGTACAAAGGCATGGTCGGCTACCTTGATCCGTCCAGTGCGTTCGTCGGTTACGTTTCTGCGGTAGCGATCAACCAGGCCATGGGCGGCAACCTCAACGACTTCACGCCAGCGATCGATTACTTCCAGAAACTGGCGAAAAACTCGCCCATCGTGCCCAAGCAGACCGCTTATGCGCGGGTGTTGTCCGGCGAGTTGCCGATCCTGGTCGATTACGATTTCAACGCCTACCGGGCGCGCTACAAGGACAAGGCCAACGTCGCTTTCGTGATTCCCAAGGAAGGCAGCATCAGCGTGCCTTACGTGATGAGCATCGTCGACAACGCGCCTCATCGGGCCAACGCCGAGAAGGTCCTGGATTTCGTCCTGTCCGAGCAAGGCCAGGCGCTCTGGGCCAAGGCCTACCTGCGGCCGGTGCGGACAATGAAGATGCCTGCCGACATCGCCGCGCAGTTCCTGCCGGACAGCGATTATGCCCGGGCCGGCGTGGTCAACTACGAGCAGATGGCGGCGGCGCAGGAAGCCTTTTCCGCGCGTTACCTGAAAGAGGTCAAGTAAGTGACCGCCTCGGCAATAAAAGCCCGGGGAGTCTCGTCGGGCCAGGCCACGGTGCCGCGTTTGCGGCTGACCGCGGCCTGGGCCCTGGCGCCTGCGGCAGCGGTGCTGTTCGCGTTCTGGCTGTTGCCGCTGGCGCACCTGATCGTGCTGGGCGGGCAACGTCGCGACGGCGGCGAAAGCGGTTATTGGCAGGTCCTGGGCAGTGCGCAATACCTGGGCAGTCTGGCACAGACTTGCCTGTTGGCTCTGGCGACGACCCTCGCGGCGCTGTTGGTGGGTGGCATCAGTGGGGTTTTCCTCAGTCGCCAGCGCTTCTTCGGGCGTTCGCTGTTGGTTGCCTTGTTGACCTTCCCGCTGGCATTCCCCGGTGTGGTCGTCGGTTTCCTGGTGATTCTGCTGGCTGGGCGCCAAGGCTTGTTCGCCAGTCTTGGCCTCGAGCTGGCGGGTGAGCGCTGGATCTTCGCCTACTCGCTGATGGGCCTTTGTATCGGTTACCTGTACTTCTCGATTCCGCGGGTGATCCTCACGGTGATGGCCGCTTGCGAAAGCCTGGATCGCAGCCTGGAAGAAGCCGCCCATTCATTGGGCGCCGGCCACTGGCGAGTGATCTGCGATGTCATCGTCCCTGGCCTGGCGCCGGCGCTGGTCTCGTGCGGAGCGATCTGCTTTGCCACCTCCATGGGCGCCTTCGGTACGGCCTTCACCTTGGGCACCCGCCTGAACGTGACCCCGGTGGCGATCTACAACGTGTTCACCAACTACGCCAATTTCGCCGTGGCCGCTGCACTGTCGGTGGTGCTGGGGGCGCTGACCTGGGCGGTGCTGCTATTGGCCAGGCGCCTGGCGAAAAATTCGAGGACAGTCTTGTGAGACGCTCAACGCTGTTTATCGGCCAGTTGCTGTTCACCCTGCTGGTCTGCGCGTTCATGTTGGTGCCGGTGCTGATGTCGCTGCTGGCCGGGCTGACACGCAATTATTTCCAGGGCGTGTCCAGCGGCCTGACGTTCGATTGGCTGGTGCAAGTCTGGCAGGCCTATTCGCCGACGGTCTGGCTCTCCCTGCAACTGGCCGTGGCCTGCGCACTGTGCGTCTGCGTGGTGGGTGTTCCGGCGGCTTATGCGCTGGTACGGATGAACAACCGCTTCAGCCGCGCGTTCGAGGAGTTGATGGTGTTACCGGTGGCGATGCCAGGCCTGGCCAGCGCCCTGGCGTTGCTGCTCACCTATGGGCAGTTCGGTGGGTTTCGCAGCAGTTGGCTGTTCATTCTCGTCGGCCATGTGCTGTTCACCCTGCCGTTCCTGGTGCGTCCGGTGATGGCGGTGATGCAACGCCAGCACTTGCCCATCCTGGAAGAAGCGGCGGCCAGCCTTGGCGCCGGGCCGCTGCGACGATTCTTCAGTGTGGTGGTGCCCAACTGCCGGGCTGGGATCCTCGCCGGGGTACTCATGGTTGTCACGCTGTCGCTGGGCGAGTTCAACCTGACCTGGATGCTCCACACGCCGATGACCAAGACGCTGCCGGTGGGCCTGGCGGACAGCTACGCCTCGGCCAGGCTGGAAGTCGCCAGCGCCTACACCCTCATATTCCTGCTGATGATCGTGCCGCTGCTGATTGCGTTGCAGGCCATCAGCGCGCGCCTTTCCCGTGGAGAAAAACGATGACCGGAACCACCATTCGCCTGGCGGGTTGCCGCAAGGCGTTCTCGGACGGCACCGTTGCCGTGCATGACCTGGACCTGACCATAGAGGCCGGCGAAACCCTGGCGATCCTCGGCCCGTCCGGTTGCGGTAAAACCACCACCCTGCGGCTGATCGCCGGGCTCGAACGCCCGGATGTGGGGCAGGTGTTTTTTGGCGACACCGACGTTACCCGCCTGCCCATCGAGCGGCGCGACGTGGGCATGGTGTTCCAGAACTATGCGTTGTTTCCCAACCTGGATGTGGCCGGCAACATCGTCTATGGCTTGAAGATTCGCGGCATGGCGCCTGCCGAACGGAACAAGCGCTGCTCCGAGCTGCTGGAATTGGTGGGCCTTCAGGATCATGGCAAGCGCAGCATCCACGAATTGTCCGGCGGCCAGCGCCAGCGGGTCGCCCTCGCCCGTGCCCTGGCGCCCAAGCCCCGGGTATTGCTGCTCGATGAACCCTTGGCGGCACTGGACGCGCAGTTGCGTGAGCGCCTGCGCAGCGAACTGGATCAGTTGCTACGCCATCTGGGTATTACCGCCGTGTTCGTTACCCACGACCAGGGCGAGGCCATGGCGCTGGGCGATCGGATCCTGGTCATGGAGCGCGGGCGCGTCGCGCAATTGGCCAGCCCACGGGAAATCTACCAGCAACCGGCCAACGCTTTCGTCGCCAGTTTTGTCGGCAACCTCAACGCTTTTCCAGTGCTCAAGCACACGCCCCTGGGCTTGAAAGTCCATGGCGGAGAGTTGCCATGGCTGGGTGCCGGGTTGCCCGCCACCGTCTATTGCCGTCCCGAGCATTTGCGGGTGATGGACAACGAGGGGCATCTGCGCGGGCGCCTGGTGGGCCAGTTTTTCCAGGGAGCCCAAAGCCGCCTGTTGGTGGACGTCGGCGCCGCCCAACCATTGCTGGTGGACAGCACCGACGGCGTCATACATACCCCCGGTGCCCTGGTTGCCTTGGCCGTCGAGCCGCAGGTGCTGTTCACCTTGTCATCGTGATATTCGTGTTTTCAGAGGGCATATTTTGAATCATCCGTTTCTCATTGCGCAGATCAGCGACCTGCATCTCAAGGCAGGGGAAAAACTGACCTATGGCGTCGTCGATACCCTCGCCGCGTTGCGTCGTGCCGTTGATCATTTGAATACCCGGGTGCCGCGTCCCGACATCGTGGTGATCAGTGGCGACCTGGTGGACTTCGGTCGCGCTGATGAATACGCCGTACTGCACCCCGAACTGGCGCGCCTGCACATGCCTTGCTACCTGGTGCCCGGTAACCATGACAACCGCGAACATTTGCGGGCGGCGTTTGCCGATCATGACTACTTGCCAAGCGTGGCTGGGGCTCCGTTGGATTGGGTGGTCGACGCGCATCCGCTGCGCCTGATCGGCCTGGACAGCACCATTCCCGGCGGCCATGGCGGCCGGTTGCTGGACAGCCAATTGAGCTGGCTCGATGAACAGTTGGCCGGTTGTCCCGACGTGCCAACGCTGCTGGTCCTGCACCATCCGCCGTTTATCAGCGGCATCGGCCACATGGACCGCGAACCGTTCATCAACGCCTCGGCGCTGGAGCAGGTCATCGCCCGTCATCCGCAGGTAGAGCGCCTGCTATGCGGGCATTTGCATCGGCCGATGCAGCAACGCTTTGGTGGCAGCCTGAGCTGCGTGTGTCCCGGCACCTCCCATCAAATTGTCCTGGATCTGCAGCCAACCGCTCCCGCGCATTTCAACCTGGAACCACCCGGCTACCTGCTGCACCACTGGCATGGACAGGGGTTGGTGACCCATAACGGCGTGTTTGGCGAGTATCCCGGGCCGTACCCCTTTTATGACGCTCATGGATTGATCGACTGATAACCCAGGGACTTTCACTGATGACACTCTTTGGAGATTTATCCCCGACCCCACTCTATGCATTGAAGATTTTCTAACGAGTCATTTAACGCATCGGCCAATCAGGTGATCGGCCGAGAGCTTACTGCTGCCTTTCCAACATGCCCGGAACAGTGATTCCGCGGTGGAGTCCGTCCTGATGAAAGCCCTATTTCAAGTACTGAGTGTTTTAACTGGCGGTGTGAGTCTGGTCCTGAGTCCATTGGCGTCGGCTGATTTTATCAGCGACAGCAAAGCCAACTTGAACTTGCGCAACTTCTACTTCAACAACGATAACCGTGATGGCGCCGCCGCACCTTCGAAGACAGAAGAATGGGGCCAGGCCTTCATGCTCAATTATCAATCCGGGTTTACCGACGGCACCGTAGGGTTTGGCCTGGACGCGATCGGGTTGCTGGGCCTGAAGCTCGACAGCGGCGCGGGTCGGCATGTTGGCGGCTCGATGTTCCCAAACGATGGTGACAAGGCGGCGGACCAATGGTCGCGTCTCGGTGCAACCGCGAAGATGCGTGTTTCCAAGACCGAACTGCGTTACGGCACTTTGCAGCCGAAGCTGCCGATCCTGGTTTCCAACGATGGCCGCCTGCTGCCGCAAACCTTCGAGGGTGGCCAAGTCACCAGCAATGAAATCGACAACCTGACCTTCACTGCCGGACAACTGGAACACGCCACCGGCCGTGCTTCGAGCGACAGCGCCGGCCTGGCCGTGGCGGGCGGTAGCCAGGAAAGCAACAAATTCACCTTTGCCGGTGGCGATTACAAACTGACCAAGGACCTGACTGCCCAGTATTACTACGCCAATCTGGAAGATTATTACCAGCAGCACTTCGCCGGTTTGCTGCATGTTTTACCACTGGGTGAATACGGTTCGTTGAAAACCGACCTGCGTTATTTCAAGACCACGTCCGATGGCAAGAACAGCAGCGCAGCCGGTCGCGCCAGTGGTTACAAACTCGGCGGCTATACCAAGGACGGCAGCGGTGAAATCGACAACGATACCTGGAGTGCGGCGTTCATTTACTCGTTGGGCGGCCATGCCATTACCGCCGGTTATCAAAGCGTGTCCGAAGACAGCAACTTTGCCCAACTCAACCAGGGCGGCCTGGTGGGTAAAGGCGAAGGTGGCGCGAGTCTCTATCTCTATACCGACCGCACCATCCAGACATTCATCCAGGCCGGTGAGCGCACGGCATTCGCCCAATATGCCTATGACTTCGCGGGGCTTGGCGTTCCGGGCTTGAAGGCGTCGGTGATGTACCTCAAGGGCGATAACATCCAGACCGCCAGCGGCCAGGACGCCAGCGAATGGGAGCGTGATATTTCCCTGGACTATGTGATCCAGAGCGGCGCATTGAAGAACGTCGGTTTCGGCTGGCGCAACGGCATGTCGCGAAGCGATATTGCTCGTGACCAGGATCAGAACCGGCTGATCGTGAGCTATAGCATTCCATTGCTGTAAGCGGTCAGTATTGTTCGGGGCCAGGGAGTGGAACTCACACGTGACGCTCTCCTGGCTTTGTTGTCTGTTGGGTGTTGTCTGATGGGATCTCACCTGTGCTGTGGCAACACTCAGCACCTATTCGATTCGCACGATCAGGCAATTATCCGCCCGGATCGTGCAATCGCCCCCCGGCATTGCTTTCTATAGTTGACCAGAGCCAAACCATCCGGAGCTGGTACCCCTATGAGCGCCCTCAACATCAATGGCCGTGAATACACGGTCGACGTAGACCCAAGCACCCCGATTCTTTGGACCTTGCGCGACACGCTGGGCATGACCGGCACCAAGTTCGGCTGCGGCGCGGCGTTGTGTGGCGCCTGCACCGTTCACCTGGATGGCCAGGCCATTCGTTCCTGCGTGACGCCCATTGCCGCCGCCGAAGGCAAGAAGATCACCACCATCGAAGCGGCAACCAACGGCAGCGACCCGGTCGGCAGCGCCGTGCACGAAGCGTGGGTCAAGCATGACGTGGCGCAATGTGGCTACTGCCAGAGCGGCCAGATCATGAGCGCGACCGCTTTCCTCAAGGCCCAGCCCAAGGGCAAGCAGCCCACCGCCGCCGAGATCGACTCGGCCATGGCCGGCAACATCTGCCGCTGTGGCACCTACGCCCGTATCCGCGCCGCGGTGGCTGATGCCGCCAAAGCCCTTGCCTGATCGGAGCAGACCATGTTGAACGAGATTTTCCCGAACGAGCAGCCTCGCGCCTTGCAGCACCTGCTTGAACGTGACGAGGCTGACGGCCCCGCTACGTTGCCGCGCCGCAGCTTTCTCAAGATTGTCGGCATCGGTGGTCTGGCGCTCGGCGCTTTTCCTCACCTGGCCCTGGCGCAGGAGGCCAATGGTGCTGCCGCGCCGCTCAAACCGACCCAGCAACCCGCGGCATTCGTGCAGATCGCGCCCAGCGGCGAAGTCACGGTGACCATCAACCGCCTGGAGTTCGGCCAGGGCGTGCAGACCGGCTTGCCGATGATTCTTGCCGAAGAGCTCGATGCCGACTGGAGCCTGGTACGCAGTCGCAACGGCAACAGTGACGCCGCCTACATGGACCCGGCCTTCGGCATCCACCTCACCGGCGGTTCCAACTCGATCAAGAACAGCTATACCCAGTACCGCGAACTCGGCGCCCGTGCCCGCGCCATGCTCCTGAGTGCCGCCGCCGCGCGCTGGAACGTGGACGTGGCGAGCCTGAGCACCCAGGCCGGCATGGTCCTCGGCCCGGCAGGCCGTAAAGCGAGCTATGGCGAGCTGGCCGAAGCCGCGATGGCGATGCCGGTGCCCGAGCAGATCACACTCAAGGATCCCAAGGATTTCCGCATCATCGGGCAGGCCACGACACGCATCGACGCCAAGGCCAAGAGCAGCGGCCAGCAGGATTTTGGCATCGACATGCATCTGCCGGGGCAGCTCACCGCTGTCGTCGCCCGACCTCCGGTGTTCGGCGCCAAAATCGCCTCCCTGGATGACAGCGCGGCACGTGCCACGAAAGGTGTAAAAGCCGTGTTGCGCATACCACTGGACGGCGGTGCCGAAGGTGTTGCGGTGGTCGCCGACAGTTACTGGCAGGCAAAGCTGGCACGCGATGCGCTGAAGGTGGAGTGGGATGCGAGCGCTGTAGAAAAAGTGGACAGTGAGAAACAATTGGCTCAATACCGGGAACTGGCCAAGCAGCCCGGCCCGCTGCACTTTGATGCAGACATGACGCCGCTTGCCAGCGCGCCGCATCAACTGGACGCCGAGTTCGTGTTCCCCTACCTCGCCCATGCCCCGATGGAACCGCTCAATTGCACCGTGCAGCTAGCCGGGGATAGCGCTCAACTGTGGGTCGGTACGCAGTTCCCCGGCGGTGATGGTGCCGCGGCCGCCAAGGTGTTGGGCCTCAAGCCAGAGCAGATCCAGGTGAACGTGCAGACTGCCGGCGGTGGTTTTGGCCGGCGCGGCGTGCCCACCAACGATTTCTCCGTGCTGGCTTGCGAGGTCGCCAAGGCCGCCCGCACTGCCGGGGTCAACGCCCCTATCCGCACCCTTTGGAGCCGGGAGGACGACATCAAGGGCGGTTACTATCGCCCCATGCATCTGCACCGTGCGCGCATCGGTTTTGACGACAGCGGCAAGGTGCTCGCCTGGGACCACGCCCTGGTGGGCCAATCGATCATCACCGGCACCGTGTTTGGCGGGCGGGTGAAAAACGGCATCGACCCGACCGCCACGGAAGGCCTGCGCAATCCGTATCCGCTGCCCATGCGGCTGACGGTTCATCACCCCAAACTCAATGTTCCCGTGCTGTGGTGGCGCAGCGTGGGCTCCACCCATACGGCGTTTGTGATGGAAACGCTGATCGACGAGATCGCCCGCACGACCAAGCAGGATCCAGTGGCCTACCGGATGAAGCTGTTTGGTGACCAGAGCCCGCGCCATCGCGAGGCGCTGCAATTGGCCGTGGACAAGAGCGAGTATGGCAAGCGCCAGTTACCGGCGGGCCATGCCTGGGGCGTGGCGGTTCACGAGTCGTTCAGCTCGGTGGTGGCCTACGTCGTCGAAGCCTCGGTGCAGGACGGTCGTCCGGTGCTGCACAACGTGACGGCCGGTGTGCACTGCAACCTGGCCGTCAACCCACGCAGTGTCGAGGCCCAGGTCCAAGGCGCGGCGCTGATGGGCTTGTCGATGTGCCTGCCAGGTGGCGCGATCACCCTGAAAGACGGCGTGGTGCAGCAGACCAACTTTGCCGACTTCAGCGTCCCGCGCATTACCGACATGCCGACGTTTGCCGTCCACATCGTGCCCAGCGCCGAACCTCCTACGGGGATGGGTGAACCCGGCCTGCCGGCACTGGCCCCGGCTTTTGCCAACGCGGTGGCGAGCCTGACGGGTAAACCGTTGCGTGAGTTGCCGTTCAAGTTGGCGTGACGGGACGCGAGCGTTGGCACGTTTGTGATACGTACGTGTAATGTTCTGCCTCGCCTGCGTCATGCTGTGATTGACATGGCTGGCCATGAGCGCGATCGCCCTCGTGGTTCGCCATCCGCATAGCGCAAACGACGCCCTAACCTGCTCCGAAAGGAGTTTGTAATAGCGAGGCTAAAAAATGCTTTTATACAAGTCGACCTGGCCTGAAATCGAGCAGTTCCTCAATCGCAGTCGCACCATTGTCATTCCCATCGGTTCGAACGAGCAGCATGGCCCCATCGGGCTGTTAGGTACCGACTGGATGTGCCCGGAGATCATCGCCAACGAAGCGCAAAAAGCTGCCGATATTCTGGTGGCGCCCACCTTCAACATCGGCATGGCCCAACATCACATTGGTTTTGCCGGGACCATCACGCTAAGGCCCTCGACCTTTATCGCAGCCATCGGCGACTGGGTGCGCTCGTTGGCCGCCCATGGCTTCGAGAAAATCTTCTTCCTCAATGGTCATGGCGGCAATATCGCCTCGATCGAGGCTGCGTTCTCGGAGTTGTATGCCGAGGCGAGTTTCGCACGACGCCCGGCGGGATTTGCCTTGAAGTTGTGCAACTGGTGGGACTTGGAAGGTGTCGGTGCGCTGGCAAACCGCCAGTTCCCGACAGGCCACGGCGTCCATGCCACACCGTCGGAGATCGCTGTGACCCAGTGGGCCTACCCAGACTCGATCAAAACGGCTGATTACACCCCCCAAATTGCCAACTCGGGCCCTATACGCGAGGCTCATGATTTCCGCCTGCGCTTTCCCGACGGGCGCATGGGGTCGGATCCCGCCCAGGCGACACCGGAAAAAGGCGCCGAATTAGTCATGCTGGCGGCCCAGAGCCTGGTGCGGGAGCTGGAGGCATTCACCCGGGAACCGACGCCCGCCAGCGCCTCAACTAACAAACGCTAACAGCGCATAACTGGTGCTAGACGGTTCAAGGCATCACTCTTGAGTCTCCCAACTGCACGCATGGCGCACCTGTAGGCATCGCCCATGAACAGTTGAACCTTGACTCCAGAGGGAACCGGCATGACCGAACGTTATGGCGATAGCTGCCTGTGCAGCGTTGACCGTCTTGGGAACGACGAACTGCGAGCGCTGATGATTGACCTGGTCAAATCTGGCAAAGGTGCATCGACGCAGCTTCTGGCAACGGTGAAACCGCTGCTGATGGCCTTTTATGAAGGCCAGGTTCAAGCTGGACGTGTCAGGCGGGAAGAAGTCGAAGGCTTGGCCCAACAAGCCTTCGCATCGCTCTATCAACGACGCGCCAGTTATGACCCGAACGTTCCGTTCCGGGCGTGGCTGATCGAAACCGCTCGGCGCACGCTGCTTCATTACTTGCGCAAACAGAAAGGCATTGGCGTCGCAGACACTGTGGCGGACACTTCTGCGCTTGATCGCCATGAAGCCTTGAACGCTATCTGAATCAGCGCCTTGGGCCGTTTTCATTTTTCGGGTAATGCGCATGATCAGCATCGAGAAAGTGCTCTATACCAGCCACACGCACACAACAGGAGGGCGTGAAGGCGTTGGACGCAGCCATGACGGCCGACTTGATCTCAAGCTCTCTGCCCCAGGTGCACCCGGGAACGGCACCAATCCTGAGCAGCTGTTTGCGGTTTGCTGGTCAGCCTGTTTCCTGGGTGCCCTGCGCCACGCCTGTAACGCTCGCAAAATCGGCTTTCCGGCGTCTGCAGCTGTCGATGCCCAAGTCGATTTGGTCCACGGCGAACAGGGCTTTTTCCTGCAGGCTCGGCTTGCGGTGTCATTGCCGGGTATCGAGATGGATGTTGCACAGCAGCTGATTGAGGCAGCCCACCAGAATTGCCCGTATTCAAAAGCCACGCGCAGGAATATCGACGTCAGTCTCAGCATCGCCTGACCCTCCTCTCTTTTCACCTCCCTCGCACGACCGGGCTCTGCACTTCCAAGTGGCGGAATGGGCGCACTTGCGCGTAGGATTCGTCCTACATCGCGGACACTTTCCTATCTTGTTGAGAGCAATCCTTGTGGCGATCGCCCCAGACGATTTGCACGAATCCTTGGACCTGCAATTCGCCTTTGGTCCCTTCTGCGTCACGCCGGGCAAGCGACTGCTGACGCAAAGCGGTTCTACCGTCGACATCGGCGGGCGCGCATTGGACTTGCTGATTGCATTGCTCGAGCGTCCCGGGCGGGTGATGTCCAAGCGAGAACTGATCAAGCTGGTCTGGCCCGATAGTGTGGTATCGGAAGGCAGCCTGCGTTTCCACATGACGGGGTTACGCCGGATCCTCGGTGACGGAGAAGCGGGGGCGCGCTATATCGCTACCCAGGTGGGCGTTGGCTACGCTTTTGTGGCTTCCCTGGAACGGCGGCAACCCAATCCATCCCTTGTGCCCCCTGCGCGCGCCACACAAACCGGGAACAAGCGTTTCACAAGCGCTGTCGGTACCTTGCCAGCACGTACCAGGCTGATCGGCCGGGACGACGATATACAGATGATCGTTGAGCGCCTGCAGGCTCCCGAGCTGTTCACCATCGTAGGTCCCGGTGGCGTCGGAAAGACCAGCCTGGCCGTCGAGGTGGGTCATCGGCTTGCCGCCGAGTGCAATGAGCGAGTGCGGTTTGTCGACCTGGCACAGGTAGAGGATGCCGCCCTCGTACCCTCCTCTCTCGCGGCCTCGCTGGGTATTGCTGTGCAGGCCGAAGACACGATTTTCGCACTGCTGGCCCATTTGCGGGACGCTCGGCTGGTGTTGATCATCGATAATTGCGAACACCTCATCGATGCTGTTTCGGCGATTGTCGAGCAGATAAGGGACGCAGCTCCCCAGGTGGGGCTACTGACGACCAGTCGCGAACCGCTGCGCAGCCTTGGCGAACAGGTGTACCGGCTCAACCCGCTGGATTTTCCGGCCGAGGTACACGCCCTGAATACCGATGAACTGCTGGCCTACCCGGCCGTTAAACTGTTTGTCGAGCGTGCATCGTCGGGGAATGCGTCGCTGCACCTGGACGCCAGCGATGCACAGATGATTGCCGATATCTGTCGTCGTCTCGAGGGCATGGCGCTGCCCATCGAGCTCGCGGCTGTACGCGTGGCCACGCACGGGGTGCATGCCACCCATGCCTTGCTGGGTGAACGGTTTTCTCTGGGCTGGTCCGGCAGGCGAACGGCGTTGCCACGCCACCAGACGCTCCGGGCCATGCTCGACTGGAGTTACGCACTGCTCGGCGAGCAAGAAAAATACGTGTTCGATTGCTTGGCGATCTTCGTCGGACCGTTTTCCTTGGAAGCCGCCTCACAGATCCTCGCCGATGGGCAAATCGACGTCGTCACGGCTGCCGCTACCTTGGACGACCTGGCCTCAAAGGGCTTGGTCAGCGTCGACCACAGCGATGCAATAGCCACTTACCGTCTGCTTGAAATGACCCGCGCCTATGCGCGTGAAAAGCTCGCCAACCGTTCGACCGTGGAAAACCATGGGTTGTCATTCAGGCATGCGGCCTATTTCATGGGGCTTCTCGGCCGCCTCGGCACCACGCCGGATGAAATCATGGAGGGCTCGGCGAGACTCGCCAATCAGTTGGGCAATATCAGAAACGCGCTCGAGTGGAGTTTCGGTCCTCAGGGGGATCCAGGATTGGCGCTACCCCTGGCCGCGGCTAGCGCACCGCTGTTCCTGCATTTTTCGCTGATGGCCGAGTGCCGAACCTGGTGCTCCCGCGCGACCGAATTGCTTGAACTGGGATATTTCGGCACCTCCACCGAAATGGAGCTGCAAGCAGCATTGGGGCTGGTGCTGATGTTCACCCTGGGTAACAGCGAAGCGGCACAAAAGGCCCTGCTCAGGGCGCTGCATATCGCGCAGGCGCTGGGTGACCACTGGTCTTGCCTGAGGCTGCTCGGTCGCCTGCAAATCTTTTCCGAACGAATCGGCGACTTCCCTTCATCATTGGCCTGGGCCGAACAGGCCGTCGAAGTGGGCAACCTCATCGGCAAACCCGAAGCCGTTGCGGTAGCCGCCTCGTTGGCGGGCATTTGCCATCACCTGCTGGGGAACCAGAAGCTGGCCCGCAAGGAACTCGAACGATCACTGCGCAACAGCCTGCCGTCCGAACGCAGCAACACCCTTCATTACGGATTTGACCACCGTAACCGCACCGGGCTGGCCTTGGCGCGCACGCTTTGGCTGTTGGGTTTTCCCGACCAGGCCAGGCGCTGGGCCGAACAGGTCGAAGCGGAAGCCGCGGCACTGGAGCACTCGGTGACCTATTGCATCGCGCTGGTGTGGACGCTTGGGATCTATATCTGGACCGGCGACCTGGAAAAGGCCAGCACGGGTCTTGAGACGTTCACTCACATTGCCGAGGCCAATGCACTGGCTCCCTATATCGCGGCGGCCATGGGCTTGCAAGGGGCCATCGCGATACGCGCCGGGCGTCCGGGCAATGCGGTTGCGTTGCTGGAGGAAAGCCTGGCGCGACTGCAAGGCATGCGCTACGAGTTGCTGACCACGGCCTTCGAGACGTCCTTGGCAGAAGGTCTGGTCCTGGACGGCCAACATGAAAAAGCACTGGCACAAGTCGAGACCACGATCAGACATTGCCGCCGTAGCGGCGATGCCTACGCCCTGCCCGAGCTGCTGCGGATCAAGGCTTCAATCCTCAAGACGCTGGCCCCTGACAATGTCGTCGAGACGCTGGGCACGCTCCAGGAGTCGATCACCCTGAGCCAGCAGCAAGGCGCCCGGTCATGGGAATTGAGGGCGTCGATGGACCTTGCCAGTGTGTGGTTGGAGCAGGGTCATGCGGCGCAGGCCAAGGCGCTTCTAAGTGATTGCCACGAGCGGATGAACGAAGGCCACGACACCTTGGACCTGCGTCAATTGCACAAGCTGTGGCAACGAACATTGGCCGAAACGGCCGGACTGGATCAGCCGGCACCGACGAAGAACTGAAAATCGCCGCCCATCCGTGACCGCCTCAGTTGGCTACGAGCATCAGTTGAGCCTCCATTTTCACCAGGTCGGCCAGAGAACGGGCTTTCATCTTGCGCATGACCTTGCCGCGATGGGCCTTGACCGTGATCTCGCTGATACCCAGGTCCGACGCGATCACCTTGTTCATGCGCCCAGCCACGACCATTGCCAGGACCTCTTGCTCACGGGGTGTCAATGTTGCATAGGCCTGACGGAGTTCACGCAGGTGGCTCTCCCGATCCAGGGCGGCACGGCTGCACTCCAGGGCGCCTGCGATGGCGCGCAGCAGCACTTCGTCGTCAAAGGGCTTGGTCAGGAACTCCACCGCCCCGGCTTTCATGGCGCGCACCGAACGAGGGACATCGCCGTAGCCGGTGATGAAAATAATGGGCATCAGGGGGCGGTCGTCGGCGATGGCGCTCTGCAAATCCAGGCCATTGAGGTCCGGCAGGTTAATGTCAAGCACCAGGCAACTGGGCACCGCGGGACGCGGCTGGGCCAGGAAAGCCTGAGCCGACTCAAATAGCTGCGGGTGCCACTGCGCATGGCCGATCAACAACTCCAGCGACTCCCGTACCGAAATATCATCGTCCACGACAAACACGATGGGTGCGCTGTTCGCCGCCGCGCTTGGGTGTACAGGGGCTAATTCACTGTTTGCGTTCAACAGGTCACCTCCTTGGATTGTATGGGTGATCAACCGACCGGCAGCGCGGCGCTGAGGGCCTTGAGCAGCGCCGCCTCGCTGAAGGGCTTCATCAGGCACTCCACCGCGCCAAGGCTCATGAGATGCGGGCGCAATGCCGCATCGCCGACGGCCGTAATGAAAATGATCGGGATGGGCAGGTGACGCAAGGCGAGTTCTTTTTGCAGGTCTGGCCCGGACATGCCCGGCATGGCGACATCCAGGATCAGGCAGCGAGTCTGGTTGACGTATCCGGACGCCAGGAACACCTGCGCCGATGAAAATGCCTGAACCGCGAAGCCGAACTCCTTGAGCAAGTCCGGCAAGGCTTCGCGCACGGACTCATCGTCATCAACTACCGATACGAGTAAAGGCGTGTCCATTAAAAACCCTCTCTGGCGTGATCGGCGGCCTCGACACTGTCCGGCTTGAGGACGCTCTCGAGGCGCATGTTCCGATCAAGCTCGCCCAGGTGTGGAATCGTAAAACGAAAAGTTGCGCCGGGCTCGGTATCGTTCACGCGGGCCCAAAGCCGACCATGATGCTTTTCAATGATCGAATGGCTGACCGACAGACCGATCCCCATACCCGAGCGCTTGGTCGTGTAGAACGCATTGAACAGCCGTTCTGCGTCCTGAAGCTCAAAGCCGCTGCCGTTGTCCTTGACCTCAAGATAAACCTGACGGCCTTGCACGCCAGTAGTGACCTGCAGGTGCCGCGGGCGATCGACAATGGTGCTCATCGCCTCCTTGGCATTCATGATCAGGTTGAGAATGACCTGTTGCAACTGTACGCGATCACCCTTGACCGGTGGCAGGCCATCGGCAAACTCCGGGAGCAAGACCACCCCACTTCGCTGCAGCTCACCCAGCAGCAGGGCGATCACCTCACGCGCCGCTTCGTTGATGTCCACGTCCTCCAGCGAGATGCTGTTTTTCGAGAACAAGCTGCGCAATCGATTGATCACATCGGCAGCTCGATTGCCATCGCGAATGGTGCGCCGCGCCGTTTCCAGGGCGCCGTCGACATTCGGTGGTTTCGCACCGAGCATGCGCAGGCAGGTGCTGGCGTTGGTGACAATACCCGCCAGCGGCTGATTGACCTCGTGGGCGATCGACGCGGTCAACGCGCCAAGGCTCGCCACCCTGGCCAGATGGGTCAGCTCCGAACGGACCTTACCAAGCGCCGCTTCGGAAAGGCGCCGCTGAGTGACGTCTTGCAACGCGGCGATGTATTCCAGCTCGCCTTCTTCATCCCTCATTGCGTGGGCAACCAGGTGCACATGCTTGGTCGTCCCATCCGGCAATAACAGGCGATGTTCATGTTCAAAATCCTGACCTTTTTGGCGCTGGCGCCTGATCATCTCCTTGTAGGTACTGACGTCGTCGGGATGGATGCGGGTGTAGATGAAGGCGAAGGTTGGCTTGACCCCCGGGTCCAGGTCCAGTATTCGATAGATTTCTTCGGACCAGGTGATTTCGTCCGAGCTGACCCGCCACGAAAACGTCCCCGTCGAGCTGAGCCGTTGGGCCCTGGCGAGAAACGCCTCGCTCTGGCGCAGCGCAGCTTCGCCCCGTGCCCGATCAATGGCGATACTCGCCATTTGAGTAAACTGGGCAATCAGGTTCTGCTGATCGTCCCCAAGCATTGTCGGTTTGCGGTACAGGATCGAAAGCACGCCGGTGACATTGCCGTTGATAGAGCTGATGGGGGTCGACCAGCTAGCTCGCAGGCCTTGGGCCACTGCGTTGGAACACCACGTTGGCCAGCGGGTTTCCCGCCCCAGGTCGCTGCAAATCACCTGTTCATTGTGGATCGCTACCCAGGCGTCGGGGCACAGGTCCTCATTCATCGGACTCCCATCGACACCCACCATCAGGCTCGCCGGCAGGTGCGGTGCGGCGCCCGGCAGCATTTGCGGCGGATGTTTCATGTCCAATTGCACCAGACTGCAGACTCCGCCATCGAAGCTTGCCTCAGCCAACTCGCACAATGCTTCGAGTATCAATTTCAGAGGTGCTCCGCCTGCGATCATGCCCAGCAGGCGTTTTTCTCCCGCCAGGAGCATTTCAGCGCGCTTGCGGTCCTCGATGTCGGTGTTCTCGCCATACCATCGCACGACCCGTCCCGCCCCGTCGCGCTCCGGTACCATCCGGATCAAAAACCAACGAAAGATGCCATCAAAACGCCGCAGCCTGGCCTCGAACTCACCCGGCTCGCCAGAGGCCAGTGTCTGCCAGTAAGCCTGCAGTGCATCGCCATCATCCGGGTGAATGGTTGGCATCCAGCCCGTCCCGCACGCCTGCTCCAGGGCAATACCGGTGTAGTCGCACCAACGCTGGTTGAGAAAACTGGCATTGCCATCGGGCGTAGCGCTCCAGACAAAACCGGGGACTGCATTGATGATGCTGCGCAACCGGCCTTCCGACGCGCTGATTTCAGCCAGCGCCTTGGCGATCAGGGCCTTGTCGCGCTTCTGCTCGTCGATGTCGAGCGTGATGATCCACCAGCGATTGATACGCCCGCTTTCATCGCGCATCGGCATGCCATTGGCGACAAACCAGTGATAGGCACCGTCCGCACGGCGGATGCGCAGCTCTTGGCGATAGGGTTCGCCAGTCGATATCGCCCGGGCCCAGCTATCGATGACCCCAGGGCGGTCGTCGATATGAATGATTTCACTCGTCGCCCATTCCTTGAGCGCTTCCAGGGTGGTGCCCATGTATTGGAGGTTATGGACATTGACGCATTCCAGTTCGCCGCTGGGTGTCATCAGGGACACCAGCGCCGGGACACTATCGATCAGCGCACGCAATTCAGAATCGACTTTGCCCGCTGGCCGGGCCACGACGCCAAAACCCTCTAAGTCGGTCCATAACCCACACCATTTGCGCGGTGCTTGGGCGGTGCTAGCCAGCGGATTCAGACGCAGGACGAACCGGCGATAGACACCGTCGGCGCGACGCAGGCGGGCCTCGATGTCCTGTGGCTCGCCACTGCTGAGGATGGCCTGCCAGCGCGCGAGCGCCTCGATTCGATCGTCGGGATGGACGGACAATTGCCAGCCCGCCCCCATCGCGTCTTCGCAACGGCGGCCGGTGTACGTGCACCAGTATTGGTTGACGTAGTCGACGCTGCCGTCGGCGAGAGCGGTCCAGGCCACACCCGGCAGCAGATCGATGACTTGCTCGAATTGGTTGTCCATGCCCGTCCTGTCCCACGGTCCCGTTCAATGAGGATGCCCCGACGCGGATAGCCCGCCTATCATACTTAGGTGTTGCCCGAAGCAATCAGTGTAGCGGCGCGTGTACGTAGCGATGGCCGCCTCAGCGTGTCATCCGGTTCGAACTGACACCTACGTACAATGGATCCTGCAGAGGGCTTTTTGATGAGATGAATTTTCCCAACTCTCATCAAGGAGCAATCCCATGCCCACGTCGACCTCTCCCCAGAACGTGCTCTATACCGCCAACGTCCACACCACGGGCGGACGGGACGGTCATTCTCGCAGCGACGACGGCCGTCTCGACATCCAACTTTCAAGCCCAGGCTCTTCAGGCGCTGGCACCAACCCGGAACAACTGTTCGCCGCAGGTTGGTCCGCTTGCTTTGAAGGTGCGATGCAGTTGGTCGCACGGCGCCAGAAAATCAAACTGCCGGACAACGTTACCGTCGATGCCCAAGTGGACTTGTGCCTGGCAGAGGGCAATTACTTCCTTCAGGCCCGCCTGAAGATCAGCGTCCCCGGCCTCGATCGCGCCTTGGTCCAGGCGCTGGTGGACGCAGCGCACCACACCTGCCCCTATTCAAAATTGTCGCGCAACAACATTCACGTCGAAATCACCTTGGCCTGAGTCCTCACGAACCCGCCTGGCCAGGGCGGCCTGCCATCGGCGCCGCCCGATAACCGTTTGGAGCAGACAATGAAAAAACTGACGACAGCTGCCGGCGCCCCGGTGGTCGATAACAACAATTCACAGACTGCAGGCCCGCGAGGGCCGGTGTTATTGCAGGACGTATGGTTGCTGGAAAAACTGGCGCATTTCGACCGTGAGGTCATTCCCGAACGACGCATGCACGCCAAGGGTTCGGGAGCATTCGGCACCTTCACCGTTACCCACGACATCACCCCTTATTGCAAGGCCAGCCTGTTTTCCACCATCGGCAAAAGCACGGACGTCTTCGTACGCTTTTCGACCGTGGCCGGCGAGCGTGGAGCCGCTGACGCCGAGCGCGACATTCGCGGGTTTGCCGTCAAGTTCTACACAGAACAAGGCAATTGGGACCTGGTCGGCAACAATACGCCGGTATTCTTTTTGCGTGACCCGCTGAAGTTTCCCGACCTCAATCACGCGGTCAAGCGCGACCCTCGCACCCATATGCGCAGCGCCAGGAACAACTGGGACTTCTGGACCCTGCTGCCGGAGGCACTGCACCAAGTCACGATTGTCATGAGTGACCGAGGCCTGCCGCAATCCTATCGGCACATGCACGGCTTCGGCAGTCATACCTTCAGCTTCATCAGCCCGGCGAATGAGCGCTACTGGGTCAAGTTCACCTGGAAGACCCAACAGGGCATCGCCAACCTCACCGATATGCAGGCAGCCACCCTGGTGGGCGATGACCGTGAAAGCGCCCAGCGGGATCTGTACGCCAGTATCGAGCAAGGACAATTTCCACAATGGAAGCTCTACGTCCAGGTCATGCCCGAAGCAGCGGCACAGACTTATCCGATCAATCCGTTCGACTTGACCAAGGTCTGGCCTCACAGCGATTACCCCTTGCTGGAAGTCGGCGTGCTGGAACTCAACCGCAACCCTGACAACTATTTCGCCGATGTGGAGCAAGCGGCATTCAATCCAGCCAACGTCGTGCCAGGCATCAGCTTCTCGCCTGACAAAATGCTGCAAGCACGCCTGTTCTCCTACGGTGATGCACAACGCTATCGAGTCGGCGTCAATCATCACCAGATACCGGTGAATGCCCCGCGATGCCCAGTCAACAGCTATCACCGCGATGGCGCCATGCGCACCAATGCCAACGCGGGGAGCACCATCGGCTATGAACCCAACAGCCATGGACAATGGGCAGAGCAGCCGGACTTTCGCGAGCCGCCACTGCCGTTGCAAGGCAGCGCCGGGCACTGGAACCATCGGGAAGACACCGACTACTTTTCCCAGCCCGGCGCCCTGTTCCGCTTGATGAGCCAGGCGCAGCAGCAAGCCCTGTTCGACAACACCGCACGATCCATCCAGGGGGCCTCGGCCGAGGCCAAGCAGCGCCATATCCGTCACTGCACCCAGGCCGATCCCGCGTATGGATCGGGCGTTGCCCTGGCGATTGAAAACCTGGGCTGACGCCAATACCAAACGCAGGAGCTCGCCACTCCTGCGTCATTGCAGACCAGTTGAAAGTCGATCCATCAGGCCAGGTAACCGCCATCGACCGTCAGGCTCGCACCGGTGACAAATGAAGCGTCATCGCTGGCCAGGTAGGCAGCCATGCCAGCGACTTCATCTGCCGTCCCCAAGCGCCCCAAGGGAACCAGACCCACCAGGTGTTCAAGGTAGGGCGCGTCGGCCGGGTTCATATCGGTCGCGGTCGGCCCCGGCTGAATATTGTTGACAGTGATGCCGCGCGGGGCAAAGTCCAGGGCCAGGCCGCGGACCATGCCGATGAGCGCGGACTTGCTCATGGAATAGGCGCTCGAGCCGGGAAAGCCGGTGCGCTCCCCCGCCACGCTGCCAACCGTAATGATCCGGTCTCCGCGGTTCATGACTTTGGAGCACGCCTTGGCTGCAATGTAGGCCGCCCGCACGTTGACCGTGTATATCTCATCAAAGGCCTCGACGCTGAAGTCGTCGACCGAGCCAAGCGCCAGGATTCCTGCATTGTTCACCAGAATATTCAACGCCCCAAAATGCGCCACCGTGGTCGTCACGGCGCGCTCGATGTCTTCGGCAATTCTACTGTCTGCCTTGATTGCCAATGCCCTGCCACCTTCGCCCTCGATGCTGGAGACAAGTGCCTCGGCGCTGGCCTTGGATGCCGAATAAGTGAAGGCAACCGCCGCGCCCTCCTTGGCCAGGCGACGGACCACTGCGGCGCCAATGCCGCGAGAGCCACCGGTGACCAGGGCGATCCTGGCGGTAAAACGTTGCGAGGTAATAATCATTTTTCCAACCCTTCAATTGATGATTCACGACCGACAGGAAAAATCGATCAAGACAGGCGCAGCGGCTTGCCTTGATCGATCCGCCGATCATTGGGTGTCTATGTCCACAGGCCAGGGCATCACTTCGCCGCGGCGGCTGTTTCAATCAGGCGAGCGACCGGCTCGGGGTTTGAAACCATCACCACATGGGACGCGCCCTTGACCACTTTCACCGCCTTGGCCTCGGCACGCTGGGCCATGAACGCCATGGCCTGCGGCGGGATGTTCTTGTCCTTGTCGCCATAGATGTACCAGGACGGAATGTGCTTCCAGGCGGGCGGCCCGGCCTGCTCGTTCAAAGCCGCTTCCGTGACCGGCCGTTGAGTCGCGGCCATCAGGGCCGCTTGTCCGGCGGGAACATCCGCGGCGAACTGGTCGTGGAACTTGGCTTGCTGGATGTACAAGTCCTTGCCGCCATCAGTCAGCGGGACAGGCGCGGCAAGGGTTGGGCCGAGGGTGCTGCCGGGGAATTTGCCGGCAAGTCCGGCGACGGTTTCCCCCGCCTCGGGGGCGAACGCGCTGACGTAGACCAGTGCCTTGACGTTGGCGTGGTCATTGGCCGCTTCGCTGATCACGTTGCCCCCGTAGGAATGACCGACCAGCACAACGGGAGACTTGATGCTGGTCAACAAGGCTGACACCGCCGCGCCATCGCTTTTCACGCTGCGCAGAGGGTTGGCCGCCGCCACCACTGTGTAGCCGTCTTTCTCGAGAATCCTGGCGACACCATTCCAGCTTGATGCATCGGCAAAGGCACCATGGACCAGGACCACGGTGGGTTTTTCAGTTTGTGCAAACGCGTTGGCGCCGATGAACAGACCAGCGCTGCACGCCAGTACGGCAATGACTTTTTTCATTGAAAACTCCTTGGATAACAGAATTAAGGGGCGAATCGGGTGAAGACGAAGTCGTGGTTCTGCACACGTGCCTGGTGACAGGCGAAGCAGGTCTGGTGTTGTGCTTCATCGGCGGGCTTGCCATTGATAAACCGGCCAAAACCCCAGCCACCGGTGGAGGCATACTTGTTGGCATCCTTGACCATGACCTGCACCGTGGTGGCCGCGCCGGGGATGGACGCGGGTTCGAATTCCGGCGACTGGACGTGTTTCCAGGCAAGTTTCACCAGCACCGTGCCGTCAGGGAACGGCAGCGTGGAGTTTTGATAAGCCTTGATGGCCCGATCATTACCCAGCACCGCTCTCAACTCGTTGAGGGGCTCGGCTTCCTGGGCCGGGGCGATCAACTGCCATTGCCGATAACCCTCGGGCAGCTTCACACCATAGATAGGCGAAGCATCACCACTGCCGGCGCCGCCCTGGGCGATACCGGCAGCGCCCAGCGCGATCCCTGCGGTAGCAGCGGCCATCGCCAGTCGCTTGATTTTCATCGCGGTTCTCCCTTCGCCAATCATTTCAAGTGATCAGCATCGATCACGGCCTGGGCGAAAGCCTGCGGCGCTTCTTGCGGCAAGTTGTGGCCGACACCGCCATCGATCAGGCGATGCTCGTATTGGCCAGTGAAACGCTTGGCATAGGCTTCGGCGGGCGGATGAGGAGCGCCATTGGCATCACCCTCCAGGGTGATGGTCGGCACGCTGATTGACGGGAACGTCGCCAGTTTCTTTTCCAGCGCGTCGTATTTGGCCTCGCCCTTGACCAGGCCCAGGCGCCAGCGATAGTTGAAGATTGAAACGGCGACATGATCGGGGTTCTGCAAAGCGGCGGCGCTTCGGTCATACGTCGCGTCATCGAAGTTCCACTTGGGTGACGCCAACTGCCAGATCAGCTTGGCGAAGTCGTGGGTGTTTTTCTCGTAGCCGAGGCGGCCACGCTCTGTCGCAAAGTAGAACTGATACCACCATTGCAGTTCGGCGGCCGGTGGCAGCGGTGTCTTGCCGGCCTCTTGGCTGCCGATCAGGTAGCCACTCACCGCCACCAGCGCCTTCACCCGCTCCGGCCAAAGGGCCGCGACAATGTCGGCGGTGCGTGCACCCCAGTCGTAACCGCCGAGCACGGCCTGCTTGATCTTCAGTGCGTCCATAAAATCAATCAGATCGCTTGCCAATGCAGAAGGCTGGCCGTTGCGCAGGGTCTTGGCCGACAGGAAACGTGTATCGCCATAACCGCGGGCGTACGGAATCAGCACGCGGTAGCCCTTCTCTGCCAGCGCTGGCGCCACATCTGCGTAGCTGTGAATGTCATAGGGCCAACCATGCAGCAGGATGACCACCGGCCCATCGGCGGGACCGACCTCGGCATAGGAAACGTCCAGCAGGCCGGCCTTGACGTGCTTCAACGGGCCGAACGAGGTGTGACTACCCGGTGTAATCGCGCCGATGGTGCTGGCAGGTACATCGGCGGCGTTTGCCTGCGACGAAGCGAAGCCCAAGGCGCCCAATTGCATCATCGCGAACACCAGGATGGCTGGGGTGAACAAACGAGTACGGCGCGGTGCGGATGAGTGGTTCAGAGTCGTGTCCATGTGAGTCTCCCTTACGAATGGCGGGTGAGCGGCTCCTGGTTCGGAGCCGCCAGGAAAGGTTTAATGAGCGGTCTGGGCGACGGTGTTTTTCGCGGCGCTGCGCAATGGACGGAATGCCTCGCGCAACTCTTCGCTGAACAATTGCGGCTGCTCCCAGGCAGCGAAATGGCCGCCCTTGCTGACTTCGTTGAAGTAGGACAGCGATGGATAGGCTCGCTGGGCCCAGGTTTTCGGGGCTTGGTAAATTTCGTGGGGGAACACGGTGATCGCCACCGGGACCTTGATGTCCATGGTTTTTTGCGCCACCGCACTGAAGTTATTGTTGTTGTTCTCCCAATAGAAACGGGAGGACGATGCGCCGGTGTCGGTCAGCCAATACAGGCTGATGTCGTCGAGCATTTCATCGCGGCTGAGCACACGCTCCGGCTTGCCGTCGCTGTCAGTCCAGGCGGCAAACTTTTCGTACATCCATGCCGCTGTACCCGAGGGCGAATCCGCCAGCAGGTAACCGATGGTCTGCGGCCGGGTCACCATCATCGCGCCGTAGGCTGCATTGCGGCCGAAGAAGGTGCTCAGCGAGTTGTAGGCAGTGCGTTCCGGACCGCTCAACCCGGCCGGTGCCGGTTCGCCGCTGTTGATCGGCTTCACCAGCTCCGGCGGCACGGTCGCCGGCATGTTCAAATGGATGCCCAGCAAACCGGGCGGCGCCAGGCGGCCCAGGGCGTCGGAGATGACCGACCCATGATCACCGCCCTGGGACACGTAATGGCTGTAGCCCAAGCGTTTCATCAACACGTCCCAGGCCTTGGCCACGCGGTCCGGGCCCCAGCCCAACTCGGTTGGCTTGCCGGAAAAGCCGTGGCCGGGAATCGAGGGGATCACGACGTCGAAAGCGTCCTCGGCGCGACCGCCGTAAGCGGTCGGATCGGTCAGCGGGCCGATGGTCTTGAGAAACTCGAACTGCGAACCCGGCCAGCCATGGGTAAGGATCAGCGGCATGGCGTTGGGATGACGCGAACGCACATGAATGAACTGGATGTCGACACCATCGATCGTGGTGATGAATTCTGGCAATGCATTGAGCCTGGCCTCGGCCTTGCGCCAGTCATAACCGTTGCCCCAATACTTCACCAAGTCCTGTGCCTGGGCCAGTTGCACGCCCTGGGAAACGTCATTGACGGTTTCCTTGTCTGGCCAACGGGCGTCGGCAATGCGCTTGCGCAGTTCGGCCAGCTTCGCGTCATCGACATGGATGCGGTATGGACGGATGGCTTCGGATTGAGACGATTGAACCGTGCCGGCTGGCGCGACGTCGACGGTGGCCGCCCAGGCCCCCGGGCTCGCAGCGAGCAGTGCGAGACTGAGCGCACTGCCCCTGGCGGTGTGAACCAGGCAACGGTGCCAGGCGCAAACGGATGAAATTGCAAGCATGATGACTCTCCTTGAGTGAGTGGCCCACGGGCCTGGCGATCGTTGTCGGAGCGGATCACTGCCCGCGGCTTACCTGGCCATGGGCAGTTGCATCTATCCGACTCACGCAGGCCTGATCAGAACACCGCGATACCCCAGGGACGATTGCACGAAGGTGTCGATCGATACCTAGGTATCAGGGGCGGGAGAATGCCGTGGGGCAGGCCCGCTTCCACGGTTCCGGGGTCAATTGTCCTGAGCGCAGTCCTGGGCGATAGCGCTGTAGTCCAGTGCCTGGATCTGGCCGGCCGAGTCCAGGTAGGTCATGCGTGTCTCCACGACCCCGCAGCCCGAGCCTTGCTTGACCGAAAGCACCTTGGCGACATCCAGGTGGTCGCCATACATGTAGGTGTGAGGCTTGATGCTGCCTTGGGCATTGGCCGCGACAGCGCCAAGGCTCAGTGCGGCAAACAGGGAAGCGATGCTGAGGTTTTTCCAGTTCATGACGTTATCTCCGACGTGGGGTGAGCCAGTGAGACGGCTTGGGCTGTCTCGGTGGGCTCATTTGACGTCGGCCAGGTATCGCGCATGTGTCAGCGACGGCCTTGAATGAAATCGTCCGTATCAACAATGGTCTTGGATACACAGAGATACATTCGTATCCGGAGGGCTCGCTGATTGCCTTACTTCACCGCACGCCATCTGCTTCGTGCATGCAGGTACGCGGTCGTATCGCTGTAACCCAGCTGAGCAGCGATCTGCGCCAGGGATTCGCCCTGCATTTCCAGGAGCAACTCCAGTTCAGCGCGAACCTGGTCGAGCAACTGCCTGAAGGTCGTGCCTTGTTCCTCAAGGCGCCTGCGCAAGGTTCTCGGCGTCTGGTGCAGTGCTTGCGCCAGATCGACCAGCGTTGGCGTTTCGCCTTTGGCCAGTGATCGCCGAACACCGTCGGCCAGCCTGGCCGACCAGCCGGAGAAACTGCGGTGCGCGGCAACCCGGCGGTCGAGTTCCTGGGTCAACAGCTCCAACATGCCGTGATGACGCGTCTGCATCGGCAGGCGTGCGTTTGGGGCATCGAAATAGAAACGGTTGTCCGGGCAGTCGAACTCGATACGGTCTCCAAACCATTGGCTGTACTGTTGGTAATACGAGGGCCGCGAATGGGCGAATCTGGCGAGAATCGGCTGTATGTCCTGTCCCGTTCCTCGCCGTAACTGCGTAACGGCCATCACACCGTAGTGCTCGACGACGTACCGCGCCAAATCCCCCGGTGCATCGACACTCAACTCGACGCCCAGGCCGTTTTCGTCATTGAGCAGGCGCACCGTGTCCGTGTCCGAGCCGAGCGCGGCGTAGCGTGCCCAAAGCTGCATGGCCGACAAGACGTCAGGGCTGTACAGGCAAAGATAAGCCAGGACGTGCCAGTCCTGAGGCGTAAATTGCGCAAACAGTTTCAAGCCGATCGCCGGATCGACGCGCGCCGCTTCGCGCCAGAGCTGATCCAGCTCGATCAGGTTGTAGTCTTTTTGCCTCCCGCCAGCGTGACTGTCCAGGAAACGCTCCAGCACCTGGCCCAATTTGCCCCGGTGAAAGCGTTGGGGTGAACGATTGACCGCTTCTCGCTCGATTCTGTCCGTTTCGCGCATTGGGAGGGCTGACTCGCTGGCTTCTAATGAAATGGCATTGCCCGCTGGGGCCTTAATCGAGAGTGCCATGAATACAACAATGCTCGCCAATAATCCTTCTGCAGTCGTGGCCGGGATATTCCTCGCCTTCATTTTGCTGGAACTTGCTTGCTCGGCCTTGCGCCAGTCATCGGGCGGCAGGCGTGATGTACTGATTGAAGTCATCGGCTCCGGGATCCTGGTTGCAATCACCTTCCCCGCCGTCATGTGGCTGAGCGGCAAGTTGCTCAGCCTGGTTGCCCCGCAGATGAAAGACGCGCTGGTGGCGATCCCCTGGGCCGCCGGGTTCGTGTTGTTCCTGTTGCTGGACGACATGACTCAATACTGGTGGCATCGCCTGACACACCGGGTTCCCGCCCTCTATGCGTTGCATCGCGCCCATCATTCCGCGCCCTACATGAGTGTCCGGATCGTTTACCGCAACAACAGTTTTTATTACCTGCTCATGCCCGGGATCTGGCTGTCCGGCATGCTGATCTACCTGGGCCTCGCGCCGGTCTACTACGTTTACCTGATCATCAAGATGACTGTTATTTTCGCGGCGCACAGCAGCGTTGCATGGGATGACAAGCTTTATGGGGTTCGTGGTTTGCGGCCTGTGGTCTGGCTTCTGGAGCGGATAATATCCACCCCGTCCACCCACTCTGCCCACCATGGCTTGACGGCCGAGGACGGTGTCACCCATTACAAAGGCAACTTCGGCAACCTGTTGTTTCTATGGGATGTGCTGTTCGGGACGGCAAAGATCACGCGCCGACGCCCGCCAGCCTATGGAATCGAGCATTTGTCACCGATCAGTTGGCAAGAGGAATTGTTCTGGCCTGTCGTGCGCTCACGCCGTACCGCGCCCAAGGCCAGCGCACAACCGGAGGTGACGCAATGAGCCGCCACATCGTTGTGCTGTCGGGTTCCAACCGCGGGGACAGTCAGTCGCTGAAAGTGGCGCGCTATTTGCGCCAGCGACTGACGGATCTCAACCTGTGCGACGCCAGCGACTTGATTGACCTGGCCGCCTGCCGCCTGCCGCTTTGGCCGGAAAAAGACCGCGATGAGGTGTGGCGTGCCCACCAATCGATCCTTGCCAAAGCGACAGCACTGATCGTGATCAGCCCGGAGTGGAATGGCATGGCCTGCCCCGCGCTGAAGAACTTCTTCCTCTATGCGGGAATCAATGAGCTCGGGCACAAACCCGCGCTGTTGGTGGGCGTCTCGGCTGGACTTGGCGGCGCCTATCCCATCGCCGAGCTGCGTGCGTCGAGCTACAAGAATTGCCGGATCATGTATTTGCCGGAACAGCTGATCATTCGGCAGGTGGAGTCGATGCTCAACGGCCAGGAACCGCCCCACGAAGACGACAATCGCATTCGGGGGCGTGCTGATTGGGCGTTGCGCATGCTCTGCCAGTATGAAGTTGCGTTTCGCGAGATACGGCTGGCCCTCGAACATCCTCCGGCGTTTGCTACCGGTATGTAGGGGCGGTCGTCACTGCGGATCCTGCCGCTCAGACCGTCCCGGCTTTGCCATGAAAGGCTTGCCCCAACACCGCCAACCGCTCTGCCAACGGTGGCAGGCACTGGCTGCTGCGAGTCAGGATGCCAATGTTGTCGGCATTGCGCTCAGCCACGGCCTGGACAGTTTGCAAACGCTCATTGATGCCCATTGATGCCTTGGATTGTTCCTGGGTAGTAGTGGAGATCAGGTCGTTGAAGTGGTTGATCACCGCGATGTCTTCCACCACGGCGTGGAGCAGTTGAGAGGCGAGTTGGCTGGCGGTTACGCAGCGTTCCACCCCGTCGCGGCTGTCCTGCATGGCGACGGCGGCCTGGCGGCTGCCTTGCTGTAGCTTGGCGATGATCTGCTGGATTTCCGTGGTGGACGTCGAGGTCTTTTGGGACAGGGTCCGGACTTCGTCGGCCACCACCGCGAAACCACGACCCTGCTCGCCGGCCCGAGCGGCTTCGATGGCGGCGTTGAGGGCCAGCAGGTTGGTCTGCTCGGCAATGCCGTTGATCACATCCAGCACCTGGCCGATCTGCTGCGCCTGTTCGGCCAGAACTTGCACGGTTTCGTTGGTCAGATTGATGCGCCCGGCCAGTTCGACGATCTCTTCTCGAGTCTGGTCAACCGTGCTGCGCCCGCGGTTGACCTGCTCGTTGGCCTGGCCGGCGCGCTGCAAGGTCTGGTCGACATGGCCGGCAATGTTCTCCATGGCCTGGACCATATGGCTGATCGCGCCGCTCATCTGTGCCACTTCGTCGAGTTGGTGGCGGGCGCCGGTTTCCAGGGTCTGGCCGACTTGGGACAGGTCCTGGCCCAGGTCCGAGAGGTTTCGGGTGTCGCGCACCACGCCGTCCACCAGTTGGGTGACCTGCTGGAGGAAATGATCGAAACGCTCGCTTGACGAGACCTTGACGCCCTCGCTGTGCTGCCTGCCAGCGTCGTTGCTCAATTGCGCGGCCGCCACCAGAACCTTATCGAGCACATCCTGGTTCTCCGTGGCGTCGGCCAGGCTCTGGTTCGCCAGGTAAATGAGGATCACACTTTCCACTACCACGTAGAACGCGTGGAGAAAGACCATCGACCAGCCACCGTGGGTATCCATCACGAACACCGGATAACCCTGGTGTTGAAGCCAGTGAAAACCGAGGTGATGAACCGCAATGGTGGCGGCGGCCACGACAATCGGCAGCCAGTCACGGTAGAACGTCAACACGGCCAGCAGCACGAAGATCCCGAAGTGGAATTCGATCACACCCCGGGTCTGGTTGATGTGCAATGCCGCCATGACCATCAACGCCACCGCGATTATGCAACGCATGGCCCGAGTGCCCGCCAAGGCGCGATAAAGCCCGGTGCTCGCCACGCAGGTTGTCGCCCCGACCAGCAGCGCCTGGGTAAACGTCGAGTGCAGGAATGCCAGGCTCAGGGAATACAACAACGTGAGCCAAAGCAGCCCCAACATGATGCGATCGGCTTTACGGTGGTGATCGTTAAAGCGCACGGGCGATGTCATGGGGTCGTCCTTTTCAGAGACTTGGAGGGTCCGTTACCAATGCCGTTCACGTCTTGGCGGCGTTTCGACAGTGAACTGTAACTGATTATCATCAGTTGGTGGCACTACGCCACCAAGCTTTTCTCACTGGCCTTTGCTTTATGATGTTCGCCATCTCATGACTGACTGATGGAACCCCCATGACTTTCGATTTCGACACGGTAGTGGAGCGCCACGGCACCGGCAGTACCAAATGGAGCCGCTACCCGGCCGATGTGTTGCCGATGTGGGTCGCTGATATGGACTTCCCCGCCCCGTCCGTGATCATCGACGCGCTGCACAAGCGCCTGGAACATCCGATGCTGGGCTACAGCGTGGCCCAGGACGATCTGCGTGCCGCCATCGTGGCCGACCTGTGGAGCAAGTACGCCTGGCGCGTCGAGCCCCAGCAGATTGTGTTCCTGCCGGGTGTCGAACCGGGTTTCAACATGGCGCTGCATGCCTTGGTAGAACCCCAGCAGAATGTCGTGGTGCAGGTGCCCAACTACCCGCCGCTGCGCAACGCCCCGGGTCACTGGCAGTTGAACAAAGTGGAATTGCCATTCAACCCGGTCAACGGTGAATTCCACACGCCATTGGCGGCATTGCGCGACGCATTGCAGGGCGGTGGCGCGCTGTTGCTGAGCAATCCTCACAACCCGTTGGGCAAGGTGTTTGACCGCCAGGAACTCAAGGCCGTGGCAGACATTTGCCTGGAGCAGGACGCCTGGATCATCTCCGATGAAATCCATGCCGAACTGTGCTTCGACGGCCGCGTGCACATTCCGACCGCGTCCCTCAGCCCGGAAATTGCCGAGCGCACCATCACCCTGATGTCCGCCAGCAAGGCCTTCAATATCGCCGGGTTGAAAACCTCGTTCGCCATTATCCAGAACGCCAAGCTGCGCGAACGGGTCAACAGCGCCCGGGCCGGTATGGTCGACAGCGTCAATGCCCTGGGCCTTGAAGCGACCCGCGCGGCCTATAGCGAAGCCGGCCCGTGGCTAGAGGCCTTGAAGGTGTATCTGCAAGCCAACCGCGATTACCTGGTCGAAGCGGTGAACTCTCGCCTGCCGGGCATCACCATGACCGTGCCCCAAGGCACTTACCTGGCCTGGCTGGATTGCTCCGGGTTGGGGCTGGATGACCCGCAGGGCTTCTTCCTGAAAGAAGCCAAGGTGGGGCTGAGTGCCGGCCTGGATTTTGGTGACGATGCCGGTCAGTTCGTGCGCTTGAATTTTGGCTGCCCGCGGGCGCTGCTGGAGGAAGGGATTGCGCGGATGGAGCGTAGCCTGAAGGCCAGGGGCTGATCCATCGCTGTTCCCTCGGCGCCTGTAGGAGCTGGCGAAGCCTGCGATCTTTTGATCTTGATCTTTCGCTCTCGATTCAATGGGCAGTTGAAAGATCGCAGCCTCGTTGCACTCGACAGCTCCTACACAGCTCCTACACAGCTCTTACAGAATCGAGCGGGAGCAAGCTCCCTCGCCACACAAGCTCCTGGCCATGATGGATCTGTGCTTTATTCATGCATATCCGGCGCATGGACAAAGCACAGCTTGTTCCCTTCCGGATCGCGGCAATAGGCCCCGAAATAACCTTCGCAATACTGCGGCCTCGGGCCGGGTGGGCCTTCGTCGGAGCCGCCCATGGCAATCGCCTGCTCCCAGGCAGCACGCACGGTTTGCGGGGAGTCAGCGGCGAAGCTCACTTGCATGCCATTGCCCCAGGTGGCGGGCAGGCCGTTGAAAGGCAACTGGACGAATACCTGCGGCCAATGCTTGCCGGGCCGCTGCCAACCCTCCCCCGGCGGGCCCGAATCGTGTTCGCCCTCGATACGTTCCAGCCCCAGGCAGCCGAGGACGGCATCATAGAAAGCGACCATTTTCGGCAGGTCGCGCGCACCGATCTGTATGTGGCTGAACATGGTCCTGCTCCTTATCGAAACCCGTACGTTCATTGAAGAACACAGCGTCATCCAACGCTCGTCGCAGCGCTCTATTCACCGACGAAACGCCTGGCATCACGCTCATCGACTGGCAATAAAATCCGACCGAACTCTGCCCGAAACCCCACAGTCAACCCTCCATCGCAACCAAGCATGGAGAACGACAATGGTCGAATACCCTTTCCCACCTTTCCCGAAACAAAGCCAGCCGGTGCCCGGCAGCCAACGGAAAATGGACCCCTACCCGGACTGCGGCGAACAGAGCTACACCGGTTCTGGACGATTGGCGAACAAAATCGCCCTGATCACCGGCGCCGACAGCGGCATCGGTCGCGCCGTCGCCATTGCCTTTGCCCGTGAAGGCGCGGACGTAGCGATTGCCTACCTGGACGAGCATGAAGACGCCAAGGAAACCGCGCGCTGGGTCGAGCAGGCCGGACGGCAATGCCTGTTGCTGCCCGGTGACCTGGCGAACAAAGACCGGTGCTACAAAATCGTCGATGAAACCGTCGCCCGCTTCGGGCATATCGACGTCCTGGTCAACAATGCCGCGTTCCAGATGACCCATGAAAGTCTTGAAGAAATATCCGACGAAGAATGGGTGCGTACGTTCGATATCAACATCACGGCGATGTTCAGGATCTGCCAGGCCGCCGTGCCGCACATGAAGCCGGGTGGCTCGATCATCAACACCAGTTCGGTCAACTCCGACATGCCCAAGCCGACGCTGCTGGCGTATGCCACCACCAAGGGCGCCATCGCCAACTTCACCGGCGGCCTGGCGCAAATGCTCGGCCCCAAGGGCATCCGTGTGAACAGCGTGGCACCAGGACCGATCTGGACGCCGCTGATCGTGGCGACCATGCCCGAGGAAGAGGTACAGAATTTCGGCTCCCAGACCCCGCTCGGCCGCCCCGGCCAACCGGTGGAAGTGGCGCCGATCTATGTGCTGCTGGCCTCGGACGAAGCCAGCTACATCTCCGGGGAGCGCTATGGGATTACCGGGGGTAAGCCGATACTTTGAGCCAGGCGCAACATTTTTTCGATCGTTCCCACGTTCCTGCGTGGGAATGCCGCCAGGGACGCTCCGCGTTCCGTTTCTGAAGTGTGACGCAGAGCGTCACGGGATGCATTCCCACGCGGAGCGGGGGAACGATCAGCACAATCGGTGTTGGAACGACGACGGTACTCAGGACTGCTCCTTGGCAATCACCGAAATCTTCCCGTTGCGCTCGATGATCGCGAACTTGATCTGCTCCAGGGTCTCGATACCCTGGCTCGAGCGTGCCGCCTCCATGATGTCTGCTTCTACCAACCGGGCATGGCGCATCCGGCCCTGGAGGATTCGTCCGTCCTCGACGATGACGGTCGGGCCACCATCGATCAGTTGTGACACCCATTGGGAACGTTGCTTGAGCAGCGACAATCCCACATCGATGGCGATCAGCGTCACGATCACCGTCAGCGCGTTGGTGAGCGAAAAGTCATCCCCCAGCAACGCCTGCTGCGTCGCCTCGCCGATGATCATCAACAACACGAAGTCGAAGGTGGTGAGTTCCGCCAGCGACCGACGTCCGGCGATCTTGAACAACACCAGCAATGCCAGGTAAATCGCAGTTGCCCGCAGCACCGAATCCATAGGTCACCTAAGGAAAAATGAACTGATTGAAACTGAGCGTGGCACCGCCGGAGGTGGCGATACGGCTGTGATAAGTGCCGAGCCCTTCGCCGAGCAATGACAGATGCAGGCTGGCCTGCCCCCGTTCATCGGCCTGGACCCGGAGTGTCATACCCTGCCCCGCGCCCGCCGAGTGTATTGGCGCCGGTTGCAACGCTTGCACCTCGAAACCTTCCAGCCAGTCGCCGCCCAACTCGACTTCCAGCACCGCGTTGGGTTGACCCTTGAGACGAATGACCATGGCGTTGGTGGAGCCGTTGCGATGGAAGGCCTCGTATTCGACGCCGAGGCTACCGTCGCGACTTTGCAGCTCCCGGCTGCTCAATGGCCCACGGGAAAACAGCCCCAGCAAGGTCAGGATCACCAGCAGCACCAACACGTACCAACCCACTCGCTCGAAGCGCCAGACCTTGTGCTGGAAGGCCATGTCTTCGCGCACCGGGAACTGGCGGCTGCGGTGGTCGTCCTGCTCGTATCGATCGGTCATGATCTATCCCTATCGACGCTCACCGGCCACGGCACGTTGGTGAAAGGCCGGCAATTGCTGCAACGCGTACTGCGCTGCCCACAATTGCACCTGGCCGCGACTGCCAAAGAACCGTTCGCAGCGGCTGAACAGCGCTCGCTGGCCGTTCAGATCGAACGCCCAGGCAAAACACACGGTGCCGGCGGGTATACCGTCCTTGTCATCTGGTCCGAGCAGTCCGGTGGTCGCCACTGCGACATTGGCATTGGCGTCGCGCAAGGCGCCAAGGGCCATCTCCTCGGCCACTTCACGACTGGTCAGATTGAAGGTGTCGATGGTGCGTGGACTGACACCCAGCAAGCGCTGCTTGGCTTCAGGGGAATACACCACATAGCCGCTTTCGATCAGTGAACCACTGCCCGGCACCTCGGCGAGCAACGTGACGATCTGCCCGGCGGTACAGGACTCGGCGGTGGTCAGGCGCAGGTCATGCTCACGTAGATAATCAACCAGGATTTGGGCTGCAGTCATGGCAAAGGGTCCTTCAGGGATGCTGATGGGTTGACTCTTGCCGATGTAATTCATTCCCTTTATCGCCTCGTCGTCCTGCGCCAGCAAATAAATGAAACCACGGTCTTTTGCTGTACCCCAAACCTATAAGGGCCTCATGCAGAGGCCATCCCGATCAGGAGGTCGTCATGTCTGCACCTTTCGTCAAACTGTTCACGCACCCTGATTTCGCCTGGACAGACATTCGCGAGCAGGAACAGGCTCATCCGCGCCATTACCTGGCTCATTTGCTGTTGCTGGCCCTGATTCCCGCGGTGTGCCTGTTCATCGGCACCACCTGGATCGGTTGGAGCCTGGCCGAAAACGAAACGGTACGGCTCAGCCGCGCCAGCGCGTTTCAGTTGTGCGTGCTGCTGTACCTGACCAGCGTGGTCGGCGTTGCGCTGATGGGACTGTTCATTCGCTGGATGTCCCGCTCCTTCGACGTCCGTCCGACGGTCAACCAATGCATCGGCTTCGCCGCCTACACCGCGACGCCGTACTTCCTGGCCGGGATTTTCGGGCTCTACCCGAATCGCTGGCTGGCGGTGGCCGTCTTGTTGCTGGCCTCGGCCTACTCGACATTCCTGCTATTCGTCGGATTGCCCAAGTTCATGAGCCTCAGGAAAGAAAAGGGCCTGCTCTACTCGGCGAGTGTCTGGGGCGTCGGCTTGCTGGTCCTGGTGACAATCCTGGTGGAAATGATCCTGCTGTGGTTCAACTACCTGCAGCCGGAATATCTGCGACTGCCGGTGGGCTGAAGGTGATACTGCAGCCGCCAATGACGGCGGCGTTGCAGTGCCCATCGCGAGCAAGCTCGCTCCCACAGGAAAAACGCGGTCTCCACCAAGAACCAGGTCGGCTGTCAGGCCGCCTCGCGGTGGACGTTGATCTCGGCACCCCGTTAAGCGGAACCATAAGTAGCCGTTACCGCAGCAATGGATCCACACCCCCTGTAAAACACACTACTTATCCGTCTCCCTCATACCAATACGCCTACGCATCTCAGCCGTAATACTCTGCCGAGTTCGCTTAATCCCAGCCCAAGGCTCATGCCCAACTTCCGCCAGACGCTCATGAACGTTATGTACATTCCACAAATTCGCCCCCTTGAGCTCGGCCACCTCCTCACGAAAAACAGGCACCGAAACCGGCAACCCTTCCCGGGTCCGAGCGGCGTAGGCACAGATGGTGGTAGCACCCAAACCATTGCGCAGGTAATCGATGAAAATCCGCCCTACCCGATTCTTCGGCCCGGACACCGCCGAAAAACGGTCCGGCAGCAGCTTGGCCATGTGACTGACAATCGCATGGCTGAACCCCTTGACCTCGTCCCAACCCAGCTTGCGCGTCAGCGGCACCACCACATGGATGCCCTTGCCACCGCTGGTCTTGAGAAACGCCTTGAGCCCCAGCTCATCGAGCACCGATAACGTGAGCTGCGTCGCCTCGACCATGCTTTTCCAGGGCAACGCCGGGTCCGGGTCAAGGTCGAGGACGAAACGGTCAGGCTTGTCCAGATCGACCGAGGTGGCATTCCAGGTGTGCAGCTCCACCGTGCTCATCTGCACCGCGCCGATCAGCGCCTCAGCGTTATTGATGATCATCACCGGCTGCCCGGTCAGCTCCTTGTCCAGACTGGTGATACCGGGAATCGCCAGGCGCTCGGCGTTCTTCTGGAAGAACAGTTCCCCGGCGATGCCATCCGGCGCCCTGACCAAGGCCACCGGGCGATCCGCCAGTTCCGGCAGGATGAATTCGGCAACGCTGGCGTAGTACTCGGCCAGTTGCAGCTTGGTGGTGCCGCTGCTGGCATCAATGACCCGCTCCGGATGGGTGATGCGGACCTTGCCGTCCAAAGCCGGTGCCTTGGCCTTGCTCTTGGTTTTGGCTGGTGTCGTGCCAGGTTCATCCTTGGCTTTGGTTTTTTTTGTCGCAGCGGTTTTTTTCATGGGCTTGGCCAGCTCCTGGGTAATCTCCTTGGCCGGCTTGTCATTGCGCAAGCCATGGAAGACCGCATGGCGCACGGAGCCGTCCTTAGTCATTTCGGCAAAGGCCACTTCGGCCAACAGCGTCGGCTCGAGCCAGTGCACGCCCTTGGCTTCGTAACCGCTGGGCGGATTGACCACGGCGGCCTTTTTGGTTTTCAGGGGCAGCAGTTGCTGGTAGATGCTTTTAAGGGTGGTTTCGTTGAACCCGGTGCCGACCTTGCCAGCATAGCGTAACTGGCCGCTGTCAGCGTCATGCAGCCCCAGCAGCAAGGCACCGAAGGCGCTGCGAGCGCCCTTGGGATCGCTGAAGCCCACCACCACGAACTCCTGGCGATTCTTGCACTTGAGCTTGATCCAGTCGTTGCTACGCCTGGACACATAAGCACTGCCGATGCGCTTGCCGATCAACCCTTCCATCTGCATCTGGCAGGCGCTGTTGAGCAGCGCTTCGGGAGTTTCCTCAAAGGCATCGGAAAACCGCAGCAAGGGGCTTTCGTTGGGCTCCAGCACCGCGGCCAGTGCGGCCCGGCGCTCTTGCACCGGCACTTTGCGCAAATCCATGCCGTTGAGGTACGGCATGTCGAACAGGTAATAGGCGATCTTGCCGCTGCTGCCGGCCTCGAAGGCATTCTGCAAGGCCTGGAAGTCCGGCACACCCTGGTCGTTGGCAACCACCATCTCGCCGTCGAGCCAGGCCGACTCCAGGCCCAGCGCGGCCAAGGCTTCGGCCTGTCTTGGCAATTTGTGGGTCCAATCATGGCCGTTGCGGGTCAGCAGCCTTACGTCGGCGTTTTCGATGCGCGCCATGACCCGGTAACCGTCGAACTTGATTTCATAGAGCCACTCGCCGTCGGGCGCGCTTTCCACCAGCGTTGCCAGTTCCGGCTTGAGGGTTTCCGGCAACGGTCCGGCGACCGCGCCGCTGAGGGTGGTTTTCGCGGCGCGTCTTGGCGATTTCGCCTGCGCGGCCTTTTCCGGTTGTTTCACCGCTTTGGCTGCAGCAGCCTTGCCGCGGCGCTTGGGCACGAGGCTGCGATCGCTGAGCACGCTGTTCGGTTCGGCCTGGACCACGTCGTATTCACTCTCGGGACGGGCGGCCTGGTCCTGATGCTTGATCAGGAACCACTGCTCCTGCTTGCCGGGCATGTGGGTGCGCACCAGGTTCCACAGGCCGCTGAGCTTTTCGCCTTGCAGCTCGAACTTGAGCCGGCCTTTTTCATAGGCCTCATGGGGATCATCCTGGGGAATCCAGACGCCCCGGTCCCAGACGATAACGTCACCGGCGCCGTAATGACCCTCGGGGATGTTGCCTTCGAACGTGGCGTAATCCAGTGGATGGTCTTCGACATGCACCGCCAGGCGCTTGGCTTTCGGATCCAGGGAGGGACCTTTGGGCACCGCCCAGCTCTTGAGCGCACCGTCCAGCTCCAGCCGAAAGTCGTAATGCAGCCGCGAGGCGTCGTGTTTTTGAATACAGAACTGCAAGGCATGGGCAGTCTTCGCCGATTTGCGCGAGCGCTTCGCCGCCGGCTCCGGGGTGGCGGCGAAGTCACGCATGCGGTTGTAGTCATCCAGGGTCTTGCGGCTCATGGCCCACCTGCCACCTGTTGCAACGCCAGATCGGCGACCGGCAGCCCGGCGGTTTCCGCGAGCAATTGATCGACCACGCGGCTCAAGGCCTGTTCGACGGAATCGCCCAGCAGCAGCCCCTGTTCGAAGAGGACGATTTGCCGGTCGGCGCTGGTGCCTTCCTGCACCATGCGGCGCACTTGCTTGAACACGTCCTGGACACCCAGCTCTGCTGCGGTCTCACCGAAGGTTTGTTCGGCCAGGGTCAGCCATTCACCGATCAGCATCGGCTGTTCCTGCCCCTCGACGATAAACTCTGCGAGAATCCCGTGCCGCTTGGCCCGCCAGCGATTCTCCTTGAGGACCCACTGGGACATCTGGCTGTAGTGGGCACCAGGCCGGCGCTGCGCCACGGCATGGGCCACCATCAGGCGAAACAGCGAGACCAGACAGAGAACGTCGTCGACCCGAGGACAGGCATCACAAATGCGCAGTTCCAGCGTGGGGTAACGTGAGGAAGGCCGTATCACCCACCAGCAATCGCTGGGTTGGCGAATGGACCCGGTACGCATGAGCATGTCGACGTAGCTGGCGAACGCCGACTCGTCTTCGAAAAACTCCGGCACGCCCATGCGTGGCCATTCATCGCAGGCCACTTGTCGATAGCTGCTGAAGCCACTGTAGCCGCCGTTCCAGAACGGCGATGAAGCGCTCAGGGCCAAGAACATCGGCAACCAGGGCAGGATCTCATTCATGACCCGCACCCGATCCTGGGTGGCCGGAACTTCCACATGGACATGCAGGCCCGACAGCACGCTGCGCCGCGCCACCCGCTGGTAATCATCGAACAATTGCTGGAAATGCAGCTCGTCGGTCGGCTGTAGCACTTGGGTCGTCATCGGGTGTGAACCGGCGCTGAGCAGGCCCAGGCCATACGGTGCCAACCGCTGGTTCAAGCCCGTACGCACCTGGCTCAGGTAGTCGGCGGCCTCGGGCAGGCTGCGAAAGATGGGCGATGCCATCTCGACTTGGCACAGGAACATTTCATGGGCGAAATGCTTGCCCAGCTCGGCCTGGCACGCGGCGACAGCCTCCGCGGGTGGCTCGCCTGGCATGTGACGGGTTTGCAGATCGGTGATGAAATACTCCTCTTCAATGCCGAATTTCATGCGCCTGTTCATCGATAATCCCTCCGATAACCCCGCCAATACCTGCGCCAATGCGGGTTACAACCAACGCCACCACGGCGATCCTTTCCACGTCCTGATAACCCGGCGTCAGCAATTCCTCACCAAACACGTCCGGGTCCAATTCCTTGTAGGTCCAGCCGAAATCCGCCGAGTCACGCCACTGGCCCAGCGCTTCCAGGAACGGGGCGCGCCCATCCACCATCGCCACGCCGGTGTAGAGCACCAGCGAGCCGCCCGGTGTGAGCCGGGGCAAGGCCTGTTCGACGATGCGCAACGACAACCCGGCGCCCAGTGCACCGCCGCCATGGCGATAGGCGCGTTCGGATGGATCGGCCATGTACGGCGGGTTGGCGACGATCAGGTCGAAGTTGCCTGGCACGTCCTGCAGCACGTCGCTACGAGCGACCTCGACATTGCCCACCTCGGCCAGCGCGGCGTTCACAGCACTCAGGCGCAAGGCTTGCGGGTTGATGTCCACCGCCAGCACTTGCGCTTCACGCCGGGCGCGGGCAATCACGATCGCACCGACGCCAGCACCACAACCAATGTCCACGGCGCGATGCACCGCCGTGAAGTTCTGTTGCAGATGAGTATGGATCAGTTGGGCAAAGCGGTAGCTGTCAGGGCCGAAAAACACCGCATCGGTCGCCTGGGTGGGGAACTGCGAATGAGCGAACAGCAAGCCATCCAGGCTCGACCAGCGTACGCGGCTACGCAACAGGCCGTCGTGTGCTTCCAGCACCTGGGCGTCTTGCAGTTGCCGCTGTTCGTCGGTGCTGATCAGCCCCGGGGCAAACGGCCGTGACCAGCCGAACACGTCCCGCAAGGTCTTGGCGCGTTCATTGCCGGGCCGTTGGTTGACCCGCTCGTGGGTCAACGGCGTCGGGGTAATGAAGCGGTAGCCGTCGGCTTGCAGGCGTCGGCCCAGTTGCAGCAGCGCAAGGTCCGTCTCGGACAGGCGTTCTTCCTCATTCATGCAGGGCTCCCTAGCGAAGTGCGGATTTGAGTTCGATGAAACGGCGAGTCGCCAACAGCCCCGCCGGATGGCTATGACGCCGGGCACAGAGCCAGGGCATCAGGACCTGCATCTGCTCGTTGGGCGCCCGGCCCTGCAGTGCCTGTTGCAAGCTTTGTACATCGGGATCATCCATCGGCGTCGTTGGCTCGCAAGCCGCAACCGGACCGCGCCGGGCGCCGGACCTTGTGCCCTCGTCCAGCCAGTCACCGGCTATCCAATCGTGCAGCAGCTGTTTTTCGTAGGGGCTGAAGACCCCGAACATGGCTGCGCCAGCCCCGTTGATCAGCGTCCAGAAGCGGCTGTTTTGCGGGTCTTCATGGCGTTTGATCCAGCCTTTGTTCTGCATTGCCGCCAAGAACCCTTCCAACTGGCCTGGGGCCGAAAGCCACTGGTTGACGGTCTTGCCTTCGAACTTGCAGTAATCGGAATGCATGTGCTGGCCGAACGGGCGTTTGCGTTCAAGCATGTCCAGCACTTCGCGATCCAGGTCGAACGAGCCGATGATGTCCCGGCTGCCCTGCCCCAGGTCGTTGAGGCGATAGCCCAACGTGACCCGGTGCCAGAAGGCTTCACGATCGGCTTCCATCGGCATCAGTTGCAGCAGCGCTTGCACGGCCTTATGGGCGTGGCCGGTGCTGGCGTTGTCGATGGTGACATGAAGGGTGAAATAGTACGGATCAATGTCCAGTTCGCTCAGCTCATAGGCGCTGATCAACAGATGCAAGGGCAATTGCTCATAGCCCAGGTTGTAGCCGATGACCTCTGGCAGGTATTCGTCGCCGGCGTAACCCAAGGCCAGTTGCACAGCGCCTTGCAGATAAAGGTCGTCGTCGATGTCCGGGGCATCCGACAGGTCGTGTTCGGCAAGCAACTTGCGATAGAGCACCACATGGTTCTGCGCGGGATGACCGTCCCCCAGTTCTTCCAGGTAGGTGCACAGCAGCCCTTCGAAACGGTGGTCGTGCCAGTGCTTGACCACGCCATACAGCCAGGCACCGTCCACCCGTTTGGTCGGTGCCACCGCCTGCAGGAAGTACAGGGCGTGGGCCTTGCCGCTGAAGAACTCGCGCGCGCCGCCATTTTTGCGCCGCTCCAGGTAGTCAGCGTATTGCCGGGCCACGCCGACGCTGTGCCGCTCGACCCAGGCCTGCAGCGCCATGGGGTCATCGGGCATCTCCTGGGGGAGCGCCGCAGCCTTTGCGATACATTCCTGGAGGAACGCTTGGGCGACGGCTTGCTTGTCGGCGTCGTCGGGGCCCTGGAACAGTCGTTCATAGTATTGGCGCACGTGCCCGTCAGGCGTAACGGGGTGCACGGTAGCCGGCCGGGATTGAAGGGGTGTCAGCGCAGTCATAAGGGCCTCTTGGGTTCTCGGCGGACGCTGAATCAACACGTCTCTTCTGTTGCAGAGCACCGACAACGGCGAAAAATTCCGTTGGGTTGAAAGGCAGGCGGATAAACGGGGGCGTCCGTTCACGAGGGGAACCCTCGTTTCGCTCCAGCCCTCGAATGAGGACAAGTGCGCCAATACCAGCAAGTGAACACCCTTGTGGCGAGGAGATTTATCTGTGGGAGCAAGGCTTGCCCGCGATAAAAACAACGCGGTCTCTCTGGAACCGAGGCGCCTGCATCGCGAGCAAGCTTTGCTCCCACAGCGGGGCGGTGCGACGTTTCGCTAAATCCCCTCGCCACAGAATTGTGCTTGGCGGTCGTACAGGGTGTTGCGACTGACCCCCTTTGCTATCCAAGGAGCAACGATGACTTTCACAGTATGGGTAGCGGTGCTCGGTGCGGTGTTGCTGACCCTGGCCCTGACCTCCTCCTATCTGCGCTGGATGCCGGTCACCACCTCGGCGATGTGCCTGGTGCTGGGCGTCGCCATCGGGCCGATGGGATTGGACGTGCTGAAGCTGGACATCAGCGACTCGTCGGTCTGGATGGAGCACCTCACGGAGGTCGCGGTGGTGTTTTCGTTGTTCGTCAGCGGCCTCAAGTTGCGTCTGCCCCTCAACAACCGTGCCTGGCGCGTGGCCTTTGGGCTGGCCGGGCCGGTGATGATCCTGTGCATCGCCGGCCTGTGCCTGGCATTGCATTATCTGTTCGGGCTGAGTTGGGGCGTGTCGATGCTGATCGGCGCGATGTTGGCACCTACCGATCCGGTGCTGGCGGCGCTGGTGCAGGTCAACGACGCGCGGGATGACGACCGGGTGCGTTTCGGCCTGTCGGGCGAAGCGGGACTGAACGACGGGACGGCGTTTCCCTTCGTGATCCTCGGCCTGTTGATGCTGCGCGAAGACGGCAGCGGTTTTCTCGGTGAATGGCTGCTGAGTGACGTCCTCTGGGCGGTGCCCGCGGGTTTGCTGGTCGGCTATTGGATGGGACGCGGGATTGGCAAGCTGACCTTGTCGATGCGCATCAAGAATGCCGACAGCACGCTGTCGCCCAATGACTACCTGGCCCTGGCGCTGATTGCCCTGGCTTACGTCGTGGCCGAATGGATCCAGGGCTACGGCTTTCTCTCAGTGTTCGCCGCCGGCCTGGGGCTGCGTCAGGCCGAGGTCAAGTCCACCGATGAAGCGGCGCCGCCGGCAGAGCATCTGGTGCAACCGGTGGTGGGCCACGAAACCGTCGATCCCCAGCAGGCTGTCCTGGGCGATACCGAGTCGCTGGACGATGGTCAATTGGCTGCCGGGGTCATGATGAGCGACATGCTCGCATTCGGCAGCCTGGTGGAGCGATCGATGGAGGTATTCCTGGTTACCCTGCTCGGCATCGTGCTGGCCAACCATTGGGACTGGCGGGCCTTGGCGATCGGTGCCCTGCTGTTTGCCGTCATCCGCCCGTTGAGTGTGCTGGCGTTACCCTGGGGGCGATTGCTCGACGGACCGCAACGGCTGCTGATTGGCTGGTTTGGCATCCGCGGGATCGGTAGTCTGTTTTATCTGTTTTTCGCCTTGAACCATGACCTGCAGCCGGAGGTGGCGCAACTGTGCATCAACCTCACCCTGTCGGTGGTGGCGTTGAGCATTCTGGTCCATGGTGTCACGACCCAACCGACCCTGGCGTGGTATGAACGCCACAAGCATTCGGGCTGAGGCAAGTGTGTCTCAACCGCCAGGATCGCCCATCTGGATATAGACCGAATACACCCCCAACAACACCCAGAAGGTGGCGAAGATCCATGGTGTACGCACCGAGAACAGCAGCGACTTGCGGTAGCCTTTGTGCGTCGACTCCCGCTCGCTGAACAGCGGTGACTCGTCGTAGGCCAGGCCCATCAAGGGTTCGGCGCGTAATAACTCGCTCTGTTTGAAATGCCAGTGATCGATGATTTCGTAGGCCGCCTTGATGCCCGGCCAGGCATTGAGCGAGCTCAAGAAGCCCAGCAAGGCCAGAAATGGCGGCACGATCAGCGTGAACAACTTGCCCCACTCCGGGTTCAGGTTGGCCATGCACGAAGCAAAGGCGATCACCAGGAAGGATTGGGCGGCGAGGTAAGCATCGGTTCGGTTGGCCAGGATGCTGGTTTCGTACTGGATTTCCCGGCGATAGAAATCCAGTCGTTCCTTGGGCGAGCCGAACAGTTTGGCGTTGTGTTCCGTCAGTTCTTCTTCCGGGGTGGGCCCGGTGAGTATTCTGGGCATTGCGCAGGCTGAGCCTCAGTGATGATTCGGACTCATTAGAAGAACCCGGCACACGGCAAGTTCAAGCCAATGGACCGCAGGTGCATCCAATGTCCAAGGAAACGCTTCCCAACCGCCAGGGTCTCTAGTTCGTAAGGGCAAGAGGACGCTTGTGTGGATTATCTTGGATGGGTGCAATGGCCAGCGATGCTCGTCACGGTGCTGGCCGCCTGGTTGATCGGCTCACGCCAACCGCGACGCCGGGTGGCGGGATTCAGTTGTTTTATTGCCAGCAATATTCTGTGGGTGATCTGGGGGCTTCATACCCACGCGTATGCATTGATCGTGTTGCAGTTTTGCCTGTGTGCGATGAATTTGCGTGGGTTCAAGAAGAACACTGAATAAGCGACTGCTCTTGTACTGTAGGAGCTGCAGAAGGCTGCGATTTTTTGATCTTTTGATCTTTTGATCTTTCGCTTGAGGCTCAAGTGTCTGGGGAAAGATCGCAGCCTCGTTGCACTCGACAGCTCCTACACAGCTCCTACACAGCTTCTACGCAGCGCCCTCGCCACAGGAGGCGGATGTTGCGCTGCTGACTACTTCATTGTCTGCCCAATGATCTGCACCAGGTCAATCTGCTTGAACGGCTTGATCAACCGAGGCAATTGCGTGGCGAAACCTTCCAGGCGTTCGGCATAACCGGTGGCCAGGATGATGGGCAGGGTCGGTTGGCGGTCGCGCAACAGTTTCGCCAGCTGCGCACCGTCCATCTGCGGCATGGCCATGTCGGTGATCACCAGGTCGATGTCCGGGTTGCGCTCATGCAACTCCAGCGCCTGGGCGCCCGAGGCTGCGCAAAGGACCCGGTGCCCGAGGTCTTCGATCAACAGGCGCGTGCTGGTCAGCACCAGGCTGTCATCATCGACCACCAGCACTTTCAACTCGTCGACCGGCTGTGTTGCTTCCTGGATCGACGCTTTGCCCGGTGCCGGGTTGTTCGCCACCGGTAGCCACAACTGCGCGGTGGTACCGACACCTTTCTGGCTGCTGAGCGTCAGGCGTCCCCCCAACTGCTCCGCCAGGCCATGCACCATGGACAACCCCAGGCCAGTGCCCTTGCCGACACCCTTGGTGGTGAAGAACGGGTCCACGGCCGAGGCCAGCGTGGCTTCATCCATGCCCTCGCCTTCATCGGTAATCGCCAGGCAAATGTAGCGCCCGGGGGCCATCGGCTTGTCCGGGGTCGCATCACACCCTTGCCGCTCATCGGCGGTAATCATGAGTTGGCCGCCATGGGGCATGGCGTCCCGGGCGTTGGTCGCCAGGTTGAGAATCGCCAGTTCCAGTTGGTTGACATCGGCCAACACCGGCGACAGTGCCTCGGCGAAACGGGTCTGGACGTGTATCGACGGGCCCAGGGAGCTTTGCAGCAGGCCACTGATACCCTGCACCAGGGTCGACAGCTCGACCGATTCGTAGGTCAGTTTTTGCCGGCGGGCAAACGCCAGCATGCGTTGGGTCAGCGAAACCCCGCGCAGCGCGCCCTGGGTCGCGTTGTCCAGCAATTGAGTAAGTTTCGGCTCGTTGGGCATGCGCTTGCGCACGATCTCCAGGTTGCCAAGGATGACCGTCAACAGGTTGTTGAAATCATGGGCGATGCCGCCGGTAAGCTGGCCGATGGCTTGCAGTTTCTGGGATTGGAACAGCGCCTCGCGGGCCTGTTCGAGGGCCTGCTGGGCCTGGGTGACATCGGTAATGTCGCGGGTGATCTTGGCAAAGCCCAACAGCATGCCGGTGTCGCTGCGGATCGCATCGATCACCACGTGAGCCATGAAGCGCGTGCCGTCCTTGCGCATGCGCCAGCCCTTTTTCTCGAAACGCCCTTCGCTGGCGGCGATGCTCAACGCGCGCTGCGGTTCGCCGGTATCGCGATCTTCGGGGGTGTAGAACATCGAGAAATGCTGGCCGATGGCTTCGGCCGGTAGATAACCCTTGATCCGCTGCGCCCCCAGGTTCCAGTTGGTGACCTGGCCTTGCGGGTCGAGCATGTAGATGGCGTAATCGGTGACGCTTTGCACCAGCAGGCGGAACTGCTGCTCGCTCTGCTTGAGGGTTTCCTCGGCCATCTTGCGATCGGTCAGGTCGCGGGTGATCTTGGCGAAACCAAGCAAGGTACCGCTCTGGCTGTCGATGATCGGATCGATCACCACATGGGACCAGAACAGCGTGCCGTCCTTGCGTACCCGCCAGCCCTCGCCTTCAAAGCGCCCCTCATGCAGGGCCGTGTCCAGCGCCCGTTGCGGCAGGCCGGCGGCGCGATCCTGATCGGTGTAGAAACGGGAGAAATGCTGGCCCAGGATCTCGGATTCCTCGTAGCCCTTGAAACGCCTGGCGCCGGAATTCCAGCTGGTGATGATGCCCGATGGGTCGGTCATGTAGATGGCGTAGTCAACCACAGCGTCGATGAGCAGGCGAAAGCGCTGTTCCTCGTTCATGAGTGGGGTCTTGGGGGCGTTCTCAAGCATCTGGCCGGGGCATCCGTGTGGACTTTTGCGGAGTATGGAACAAGTCTGGCGCCAGGAAAAATTATTGAGCGCTGGCAAGGTGTCAGCCGATGTTTTAAGAAGCGGAACGCGGAGCGTCCCTGGCGACATTCCCACGCAGGAGCGTGGGAATGATCAACCAAACCCAGCCCTGATGGATTCCCCAGTGGCGGGGTGTGTTTCCTGAGTGACAGACCACCAACGCGGCAATAAGTGCTGCACCCTGGCCTCGCCAAACCGGTCATCGATCAGCACCACCACCCCGCGATCCTGCTGGGTGCGGATGACGCGGCCGGCGGCCTGCACGACTTTTTGCAGGCCGGGATACAGGTACGTGTAGTCGTAGCCATCGCCGAAGATCGCGGCCATGCGTTGTTTTATCTGCTCATTGACCGGGTTGAACTGCGCCAGCCCCAAGGTGGCGATGAACGCGCCGATCAGGCGTGAACCCGGTAAATCGATGCCCTCGCCGAACGCACCGCCCAGCACCGCAAAGCCAATGCCTTGGCTGTGCTCCATGAACCGCTCGAGAAACGCCTGCCGGGGGGCTTCGCCCATGCCGCGTGATTGCGTCCAGAGCGCAATTTGCGGGTACCGCTCGGCAAACAGCCCAGCCACTTGCTGCAAGTAATCGAAGCTGCTGAAAAAAGCCAGGTAGTTGCCCGGGCGCTCGCTGAACTGGCGGGCCATCAACGCGGCAATGGGTTCCAGGGACGCCTGGCGATGGGCAAAACGGGTGGAAATGCGGCTGACAACCTGCACGTCCAGTTGTTCGGCCTTGAACGGCGATTCCACGTCGATCCATACCGTGTCGCCCGGCGTCCCCAACAAATCTGCGTAGTAGTGCCGGGGGCTCAGGGTCGCGGAAAACAGCACCGTGCTGCGGGCCGCCGTCAGCCTGGGCCGCAGGAACGCGGCCGGCACCACGTTGCGCAGGCACAGTGTCGACAGGCTGCGCTGACGACCGAGTTCGCGCTTGTGGATGTCGAACAGGAAGTGCTTGTCGAAGGCTTCCGCCACCCGGCCAAACTGCAACGCGTCGAAGTAAAACGTCTGCAATCCACTGTCCAGGCCCTGGGGGTTATCGTTGAGGTAATCGCCGATAGCCGTCGTGCAGGTGGCCAGGGCCTGGAGCAGTTTTTCCGGCAGTTTTTCATAGGCCTGATAGGCCGCTATCTGGGGCGTATGCAAGGCGTTCCACTGGCGATTGACCCTGTCCAGGGATTTCTTCAGCGGTTCGGGGGCGGTTTTGCGTACGCTGCTCAACGTGGCCTGATCGAGGGTCGCGCTGTACATCTGCCGCCCGCGCTCCACCAGGTTATGGGCTTCATCCACCAAGGTCGCGACAGTCCAGCCGTTGGCCTGGGCCAGGCCGAAGAGCAACGCGCTGAAGTCGAAGTAATAGTTGTAGTCGGCCACCACCACGTCGGCCCAGCGGGCCATTTCCTGGCTGAGGTAATACGGGCAGACCTCATGGGCCAGCGCAATCTCGCGCAACGCCGCCTGGTCGAGCAACGTGACCTGGCTCGCCGCTGCCCGGGCACCCGGCAAGCGGTCGTAGAAACCACGGGCCAGCGGGCAGGATTCGCCATGGCAGGCTTTGTCCGGGTGTTCGCAAGCCTTGTCCCGGGCGATCATTTCCAGCACCCGCAATGGCATCGACGGCGCGCTGCGGGTGATCACGCGCGCCGCATCCAGGGCCAGCTTGCGCCCCGGGGTTTTCGCCGTGAGGAAGTACACCTTGTCCAGTTGCTGCGGCGTCAAAGCCTTGAGCATTGGGAATAAGGTACCGACGGTCTTGCCGATGCCCGTGGGCGCCTGGGCCATCAGGCAGCGGCCGGTACTGACCGCTTTGAACACTGATTCGGCCAGGTGCCGTTGCCCCGGTCTGAAACCCGCATGGGGAAATACCAGCGATTGCGCGCCGAGGTTGCGCGTCTGTCGATGGGCCATTTCCTGTTCGGCCCAGGCCAGGAACAACGCGCATTGCGCTTCGAAGAAGGCTTGCAACTGCGCCGCTTCGAAACGTTGAGTGATGCAGGTTTCCTTTTCGCTGACGATGTCGAAATACACCAGGGCCACGTCGATGTGCGGCAACTGCAGTTTCTGGCACATCAGCCAGCCATAGATTTTCGCCTGGGCCCAATGCAATTGGCGATGGTTGGCCGGTTGTTTGCTCAGGTCGCCGCGGTAGGTTTTCACTTCTTCAAGGCACTGGCGGGCCGGATCGTAGCCGTCGGCCCGGCCTTTGACTTTCAGTGTCTGGTAATGACCGTCGAGGGCCACCTCGGCCTGATAACCCTCGTTGCGCCGCGAGGCGACGGTGCGATGGCCGGCGATGCCTTCCAAGGCTGTCGGCGAGGGGGTAAAACGCAGGTCAAGGTCGCCCACCTTGGCGGTGAACTCACACAGCGCCCGTACGGCGATGCTGTAGCTGGGTGCCGGGGTCATGGGGCCCCATCGCGAGCAAGCTCGCTCCCACATTTGATCTGTGGTGACTCATTCCCTGTGGGAGCGAGCTCGCTCGCGATGGCTGACTCTGCCCATTGCACATAACAAACGGCAACGGGCATCTGGTGTTCATGGCAGAACTCCAGCCAGCGCAGTTGGTTGTCTTGCAGGCGATCACCGGGGCCTTTGACTTCGATCATGCGGTAGGTCTTGCGCTGCGGCCAGAACTGGATCAGGTCCGGCATGCCGGCGCGGTTGGCCTTGATGTCCAGCAGCAGACGGTCAAACCAGTGCTTGAGATGCGTGGCCGGCAGGCAATCGAGGGCTTGCTCCAGCAAGGGCTCGGACAGCGCGCTCCAGAATACGAAAGGTGACTGCACGCCCCACTTTTCGGCATAGCGACGGCCGATGGTCTGCCGATAGCGGCCATCGTCCAACTCTGCCAGGCAGGCCGCAAACAGCTCGGCGCGACGGGCATGGAAATCTTCGTTGAGCAGGTCCACCGGCCCGCGTTGGAACGGGTGGAAAAACGCGCCCGGCAACGGCGCGAAGATCGCTGGCCAGCACAGCAGGCCGAACAGCGAATTGATCAGGCTGTTCTCGACGTAATGCACTGGCGCGGTGTCGTCGTGCAGGTGGGCCTGGACGTGGTACTCCACCGACAAGGTCGGATCGACGCGCGGCAGTTGCAGCTCCAGGCGCTCCACTTCCCGGGCCAGGCTCCGTGGCACCGGTGGCCCGCCCAACTTGCGTCGAAGACGGGGCACGATCCGCAGCAAGGCCTGGGTTTCAGCGGCACTTTGCGGTGCCTGCATCGCCGCCTCGCCCTGTTCAAGGGCCAGGGCGTATTCGCCGATGCGCTCCAGCACCCGGACCATCCGCAACCGCGCGCCCGGGTAAGCGCAATCGCGATAGATCCCCAAGGCCAAGGCGAAGTCGCCGATACGTTCGCCGTGCTGGCCAATCTGGAACAACAACTTGCCCCGGCGCCGCTCCAGCCACGGGTTGTCCAGAGACAGCTCGTTGACCTGGGCGACGATCTCTTCCAGGGGCTCGCCAGCTTCGAAGCGCTGCTGGCAGTCGTGCAGGAACAGGCAGGCATCGACGTCCTCGCGGCTGCGCAAGCCCCGTGACTCGGCGCTGAACTCTACGGTTTCGTAGGTGAAGATACCCAGGTCCGCCAGGACGAATTCCGACCAATCCTGGTAAAGGTTGCCGAAAAACATCAACCGCAGCCGGTCGCACAGACTCATGATCGTCAGGCTGTACAGCCGGTCGTCCAGCTGCGGGCACCAGACATCGAACGGCTGGGGCGGGTTGAGGCGTTCGTCCAAGGCCTGGAGCCATTCGGTCTTTTTCGCCTTCGGCTGTTCGATCAGATGGCCCAGGCACAGGAGGATTTCCGGCTTGAGCAGCACCTCGAACAGCTCGACGAGCCCGATGGGGGCCTGTTCATCGACCCAACCCAGCGCCAGCAGTGGCGCAACGGCGGCGCCGATGTCGCCAATTTCCGGGTAATGCAGCTTGCTATGGCGGAACCGAAGCCCCTTGCGCATCACCATCCGCACCAGCAAGCCTTGGGCGCCACGCGGCAGCGCGGCGAAGTGCTCGATGAAGCGCTGCTCGTCGGTGCTGAGCACATCGGCATAACGCTGCGTCAACCAAGCGAGCACCTGCTGGAAGTTGTTCAGGTAGTAAAACGGATCGTCGAGGGAACGGACTGCCACGGAAAGAACGCCAAGGATATCGGATACTGGTTATGCATACAGATAACAGCTGTAAACCAGCCAGGCAACAGCAAAAGATGAACGGTCTCCTATATTTAAGGTGAAATCCTTCAGCCAGCGATGAACTTTCCTACGACAAGCGAGACCAATGGCGGTTAGCTAATGTGATGGCGCGGTCGAATCAACTGCTCCGTGTCCTTTTGATTGAGAGGTTATGGTTATGAACATCAGGTTTCTGGGCCTGCCCATGGTCGCCGTGGCATTTCTGGCTCTGGCTGGCTGCGCGTCGCCAACCGTGGTGACCTTGCAGAACGGTACCCAGTATTTGACCAAGGACACCCCCAATACCCGCACCGCTGACGGTTTCTACGAGTTCGAGGATATTTCCGGCAGGAAAGTCCGGGTGCGCGCCGATGATGTGGCAACCATTCGCAAGGAAGACTGATTACCAGTGATTCGCCTGCCGCACCGCCATCGCGAGCAGGCTCGCTCCCACAAAGGCTCGGTGGTGAACACCAATCCAGTACACACCTGTGACCCACTGTGGGAGCGAGCTTGCTCGCGATAGTGGTGAGTCAGTAGCAGCGGGGTTGGATGTGCCGGCCCAATCGCGAGCAAGCTCGCTCCCACAAGGTTCGGTGGTGAATACAAATACTGCATACACCCGAGATCCATTGTGGGAGCGAGCCTGCTCGCGATGGCGATATCAGGCGAACACGATCCCTTCGCCCCCCACCTGACCCAGACCAACGCCCACCAGGGTCACGGAACTGTCGCCGACCTTGAGCAGTGTGTCATTGCCCACTTGTGACAGGTACTGGCTGTAGTCATGACCTTCCCCGGCGCCCGGCACGCCGAGGAACACCAGCTTGTCCCCCGCATCGTAACCGCTGATCCGGTCGTGGCCGAAGGCGCCGTTGAAGAGAAAGGTGTCAGTGCCGCCTCCCGCTTGCATCTGGTCATTGCCCGCACCACCGACGAAGGTGTCGTTACCCGCGCCGCCCACCAGCACATCGTTGCCGTCCTGGCCGAACAGCCAGTCACCCTTCGCTCCCGCCACCAGGGTGTCGTTGGCCGTGCTGCCCTTGATCGAGGAGGCATACGCCGTCAGGTTGGCGCCGGCCACCAGGCCATTGGCAGTGACGCTGTGGCTCACCTCATCCTTGAGCAGCCCCCAGAACAACCCGGACTCCTTACTGACCAACGTGCCGATGTCGCGGGTGATGCTGATCGCGCCATGAGCGTCGCGCATATACAGCGTCCCGGCCCCGTCATGGGCGAAACTGAAATCCTTCACCGACTGCTGCAATTGCAGGCTGTTGCTGCCCTGCCCGCCCAGGATCACGTTGTAGCCACCGCCATCGCGAAAGGTGTCATTGCCGGCGCGGCCTTCCAGGTAGTCGTTGCCCCGGCCGCCCTGGATCAGGTCATTGCTGTCGCTGCCGATGATGAACGTGCTGCCGGTGTGGGTTTCAGCATTGCGGTTGAGGTCTTGCACCCAGGTATTGGCGCGCGCAGGGTCAGACAGGTTCGCGACGATGATAGTGGAGTCTTTTTCGGTGAGGTCGTAGAACACCGAGCCCATGATCCGGCCCATGCCGTCGCCATAGCCGGTAGGCAGGTGGGAAATCCAGGTGGGGATGTTGAGAATGGAAAACGGCAACACGTTCCATGCCGTCGAAGCGTAGTGGTCGTTGAAGCTGACGATATTGTTAGTGGCCGATTCCTGTTGCCCATCGTGTACACCTACCGACGCGAGGTTGAACGTCGAGCCGTCCAGGGCGCGGAACACCGGATCGTTCTCGTAACCGATGTTCAAGACCTTGTCGGTACTGCTCTGGGTTGGCGAGGCGTAGGCGATGTAGTTGGCATCGGCGTAGAACCCTGACCATTGACTGGCGCTCAAATCCGCCAGGCTGTTGACCGCCAGCCCGCCCAGGCTGTGGCCACTGACCAGCACGTCGTTGCCCGTCAGGCCATGGGCCTGGGCGAACTTCGCGACGTCCCCCAGCAGGTTGCCAAAGGCTTCACCGGCGTAGTTTTTCGCATAGTCCTTGGGCCCCAGCGCGGCCATCAGGTCGTTGATCACGTCGCCGATGGAATCGCCAATCAGGTTTTCCCGAGGGCCGCTGGTGCCGCGAAACGACACGCCGATTTCCTGCAAGTGACCCTCGGCGTCGTACTTGCCGAGGATCTCTACCTGCGCGGTGGTATAGCCGGCCTTTTCACCGAAAAACGTCCCGCGGCCATCCACCTTGCCGGCGTAACCCAGTTGCGCGGCGCTGATGGGCGTCCAACCGGCCTTCTGGACTGCCTCCAAGGCCAGTTTTTCCGAGTCAGGGTTCCACGGCACGCCGGGAATCACCCCTTGGGAATCGGTGCTGCCCAGCAGCGCGGTCACCAGGGTCGCCGGCAGGCCGGCACCGAAGCCGTTGTGCTGGTAACCGGCGGCAAAGCCGTTGTCGAGGTTGTGGTAGGAATACAGCATGATCGCCATTGCGTCGCTGACCAGTGCCTTGGATTCGGTAGTGCCGAGGTTCTTGTAGTCGTAGATACCCATGGTTGTTGCTCTCTTTTTGTTGTTGGAATGCTAAAACCGGGTGGGCTGCGCCCTGTAGGAGCTGCCGAAGGCTGCGATCTTTTGATCTTTTGATCTTTCGCTTGAGACTCAAGTGAATGGGGAAAGATCGCAGCCTCGTTGCACTCGACAGCTCCTACACAGCTCCTACACAGCTCCTGCACAGCTGATACACAGCTGATACACAGCTGCTATGCGCCGCAGAAGTGCGTGTTGAGTTCCTCCTTTTGATCAGAACTGCCAATCCAGCGTCAGGCCCACGCCGTGGGTTTTATCCCGGGAGCCGATCAGGCCGTTGTAATCGAGATTGACCCGCACATCCTTGGCGACCGCGAGGCCGGCACGGGCACCGATCACGGCGGCGTTGCGGTCCATGGACACGCTCTGCACCGCGAAAGTGTTGCTGCTGCCGGCAAATGCCAGGTCCTGTTCGGACGTGGTACTGCTCAGGTTGTGCTGCCAGCCGAGGGAGCCGGACAGCTGCAGTTGCTGTTGATCCGACAGGGCCAGGGTATGGCTGGCCCGCACGCCCAGGGTCGAGAGCACGGCATCGCGACGGTCGTCGCCAGCGTGCAGGGCTGCGTTGTCGCCTTTCTCATGGAAACTGTCGCTGTCCAAGTGCACATAGGCCAGGTTGGCAAACGGCTCCAGGGCAACCGGTTGCAAGTCGAGGCGATACGCCGCTTCGGTGAAGAATTGGGTGGTCCGGGCATCGCGCTTGGTTTTCTCCCGGCCGCTGACGTCGCCCCATTGCAGGTCCCGCTTGACGTCGATGCGATGCCAGCTGTGGGCACCGCCGACGGTCAGGCGCAGCGCGTCGATTTCATGCCCCAGGTAGACGCCCAGGTGATAGCTGTCGGCCTTGGCCGAGGAATGGGTGCCGTCGCCCATGCTCAACGAACTGTCGCTGTAGCCAGTGACGAAGCCCAGTCGCGTCTGGTCGCTGATCAGGCCGTCGACACCGGCCAGCAGCCCGCCGATGGAGCTGGTCGTACCGGCGTGATCATGTCCGCCATCGCTTTGCCCCCAAGCTCCCAGCACCTTGAACCAGGCATTGCCGCTGGCATCGGTCGGCGTACCGGCGTCGTACAGTGCGCCCTGGCGCAGGCGATCCCCCACGGCGTCGCGCAATTGCCGGCTGTCGTTGATCAGCAGCGTGCCAATGGCCGGATGGATTTCACCAGACAGTTGCTGGAATGCCTGTTGCGCCACGGCGGCGCTGGGCGAAAGGAGCAAGGCTTCGTAGAGCCCGTTGCCCGCGCCCAGTTGTTCGGCGGCCGAGGCGACGGAACGCTGGTTAGGCGTCAGGCCGAGGCTGGCAAATGACGCATCGTTACGCTCGACCGCCAGTTGAATGCCGCTGGCGCTGTACGCCAGGTCGCCCCCCAGAAACGCATAGTTGGGCAAGACTTCAGCGAAGCGCCCGTCAATACCATCGGCGGCCTGCAGGATATTGAACTGCCTGCCCAGCAGGCTCTTCACGTCGCCGGCCGTCAGCAGCGTCGGACTGTTTTCCAGGGACAACGACACCGTCGCCCCGTCAATGGAGGCCTTGCCGCCGGCCACGATCAGGTCGCTGGAGGTCGGCGAGACTTCCACCGCGTAGTTCGAGCCGGGCTGGAACGTCACATCGCCGGCCACTTGCAAGGTGCCGATGGAGTTACCGGGTGCCACGCTGCCGCCGCGGTTGGCGGTGAGGCTGGCGATGCGCCCGTTGCCGCCGAGGATGCCGCCGTCATTGACGGTAACGGCCGAGACCAGCGAGCCATTGATTGCCAGTCGTCCTTGATTGACCAGGGTTGGCCCGCTGTAGGTGTTTGCGCCGGTGAGCACCAGGGTGCCGATGCCCTCCTTGGTCAGCCCACCGTGGCCGGCGATGTCGTTACGCCAAACGTCCAGGCCACATTGGATGCCACTGCACACCCGCTCCGTGGATTTGCCGGCATCGATGATCGCGCCAATACCCGGCAGGTCCGCCACGAACTGACCGGAGCCATAGGCGCCCTCGATGCGAAATTCCTCGGGGATGTCCTGTTCGGTCACCAGCATCGCTGGACCGTCGATGGCCTTGCCCAGGTTGATCATGCCCCAGCCATACAATGCATCGACACCCGGCGCCCCCATGTCGGTGGCGGTGGTGCGCAGAACACTGGCGACCTGGGCACCGGTCATGTACGGGAAACGCTCCATCAACACCGTCACGCTGCCGGCAACATGGGGCGCGGCCATGGAGGTGCCGCTCTTGTTGGCGTAGCCGACGGTCAGGTCGTCGGCACTGGTGCCGCCGATCACGGCGCTGTAGACCCGGGTGCCCGGTGCCGACACGCAGAAACTGGCGGTGTAGCCGCAGCGCGACGAGAAGGTGCTGATGGTGTACGGATCGGCGCTGGCGGTGTCGGGGTTGACTTGCAGCGCCGCCACGGTGAGCCAGTTCGGCGCAATCTCCGGCACAAAATACGCCAGGCCCGCGATGGCATCGGGGTTATTGAGGTTGTAGTCGTTGCCGGCGGCGAAGATCGTCACGATCCCGCTGCGAGCCGCGGCGATAGCGCCCTCGTAGGCGCCGCCGGGCTTGGTGCCCAGCAGCGGCTTGATCTGGTCGAATTGCAGTTGCGCGTCCTGCACGGTGAAGTGCGGGAACGCCGGATCGCGGCCGCCCTGGTCGAAACGATCGGTGATGCCGATGCCCCAACTGTTGTTGATGATGCGTGCGCCGCTGGCGATCAACGCGTCCCAACCCGCCTTGTACACCGCGCCATCGTTGCCCAGGATGATGCCATCCTCGGGGCCCGGGTCACCGTTGTCGGCGCTGATGATCTGCGCGTCGTACGCCACGCCGTGCATCGGGCTGCCATCGCGACTGCCGGCAGCGATTCCGCCGACATGGGTGCCGTGGGAACCCAGCTTGCCATCGGAGCCGACGGTGGGTGAGCCGTCGTAGCGGAACGCATCACCGGCCTTCACCGGAATGTAGGGGTCGGTGTACTCACGGATGCCGCTGGTGACCAGGGTCACGACTTTGCCGGTGCCGGAGAACTCCGGGTGCGCCGCATAGACCGGCTGGTCGAAGATCCCCAGCTTGACGCCCTTGCCGGTATACCCGGCGGCGTAGGCCTGCTGCGCGTTGATTGCCCCCAGCCCCCATTCGGCGTTGAATTCACTGCTGCGCCAACTGTCCGGGTTGCCCGCCCTGCCGCTCTCGACATAAGGCGCCGCCTGGGCCGTCCCCAAGGTCGCCAGGGCGCAGAGCACGGCGTGGCTGAGGGCCTTGAGCAGAAACACTCGGCCCGTCTGTCCGGGCTGTTTTTTGTTATCGACTTTCATCACGAACCATCCTTAGTAACGCGTTTTATGAATTGCTGAAAATACCTTCTGTGGCGAGGGGATTTATCTGTGGGAGCAAGGCTTGCAAATCCCCTCGCCACAAAGGCAACGCGCCGATCATTGAATTGGCGCCCGGGACACAAACGCCTCATCCACCTTCGCCAGGTCCTGCGGGCCGAGGGTGCCGGCGTAGTAATGCAGCTTGGTCCAGGCCATGAGGTAGTCGTAACGGGCCTGGGCCAGGTCGCGGCGGGTGGTGTAGAGCTGTTGCTCGGCATTGAGTGCATCGAGGTTGACCCGCTCGCCGCCAAGGATGCTTTGCCGGGTCGAGACCACCAACGCTTCAGCGGAGCTCAGGGCCTTCTGATAAGCGCGCAGTTTGTTCACCCCGGACACGCAGGCGCTGAACTGGCGGCGCAATTCGATCAGCGTCTCGCGGGTCTTGGCATCCAGCTCGTATTCGGCCTGTTCCATATTGCGGCTGGCCTGGCGGGTCGACGCCGAGACCCCGCCACCGGCGTACAGCGGCACACTGACTTCCAGGCCGATGGTGTTGGTGTCGTAGCGCTGGTTATAGGTATTGCCACTTTCCGATTCGTTCTGGCGCATCGTCGCGTAGGCGCTGACCTTGGGCAGGTGTCCGGCGCGGTTGCGCTCCACCTCGAAACGCGCCACGTCCACGGCTTGACGCTGGGACGCCAGGCTGGGGTTATTGCTCACCGCCAGCTCGTGCCAGGTGTCGAAACTGGCCGGCTGCAAGGCAAAGGTCTGGAAGGTGTCGTGCAACGGGGCCAGGTCGCCGATATCCAGGGCCGGGACGCCAATCAGCGAGCCCAGCTCACGCAAGGCGGCGTCCTGCTCATCGCGCGCCTCGATCTCTTCGGCGATTGCCAATTCATAGCGCGCCTGCGCCTCGAGGATGTCGGTGCGCGTACCTTCGCCCTGGCGAAACAGATGCTCGTTCTGGTGGAATTGCTGCTCGAACGCCTTTTTCTTGGCCAGGGCAATGTCGATCTGGTCCTGGGCGAACAGCGCCTGGGTGTAATAACTCAGCACCCGCACCAACAACTCCTGGCTCTTGCCACGAAAATTTTCGTCGGCGAACAGCGCCTGGGCCACGCCTTTTCGGTAAGCCGCATAAGCCTCGTAGTCGAGCAGCGGTTGTTGCAGCGTCAGGCTGGAGCCGTAGCTGCTGTAGTTGCGATCGTCATGCTGGCTGGCGCCGCTATCGTTGAGGTACGTGACCTTGGACTGGTTGCGCCCCTTGTTGTAGCTGTAGCCCAGCTGCGGCAACAGCCCGGCGCGGCCAATGGCGCGGTTTTCCAGGCCCGCATCGCGCTCCTTGATCGCGCCCAGGTAGACCGGGTCATTGCGCAGGGCCCGCTCGTAGAACTCGAAGGGCCCCATGGCCCAGGCGTTGTTGCCCACGGAAACGGCCAGCACGGCCACCCAATAGAAACGCTTCATACCGCCGGGCATCCTTATTCTTCGGTCAACGCAGAGCCGGCTCGGTCGAGCAGCGGTTTGAACAGGTAGTTGAGCAACGAGCGTTCGCCCGTGCGCACGAACATCTCGGCCGGCATGCCGGGCTTGATCACCAGGCCGTTGAGCTTGTCCATCGCCACGTCGCTGACGCTGCTGCGCAGGACGTAATACGGCGCACCGGTCTTCTCATCGATCATCTGGTCGGCGGAAATCAAACTGACTTCCCCCGGCACCCTTGGCGTGCGGTTCTGGTTGAAGGCGGTAAACAGGATGTCCACCGGCAAATGCGGGCCGACCTTGTCGATCAGGTGCACCGGCAAATGCCCTTCCACTTCCAACCGCGTGCCCTGGGGGACGATTTCCAGCAAGGTATCGCCCTGGCGCACCACCGCGCCCTCGGTGTGTACCCCCAGGTTGACGGCGATGCCATCGGCGGTGGCGAGGATTTCGCTGTGTCGCAGCTCGAAGCCGGCGGATTTCAGTTGCTCTTGCAGGGTTTCGCTCTTGAGCTGGGCGTCGGCCAATTGGCTGCGCACCTCTTTCTGGTATTCCTCGTTGTGCTGCTGCAGCTTCAAGCGCGACTCGACGATCCCCTGCTCCACTCGCCCGCTTTCGCCACTGTTCTGCGCCAGTTCCTGCTGCACTTGCGACAGCTGGCGTTGATAGTCCAGCAGGCGGTTGCGCGGGATGTAGCCGTTATCCGCCAAGGGCTGCAGGTTGCCCAGTTGCAGGCGCAGGGATTCGGCCTGGGCGGTCAAGTCGCCGCGGGCCCGACGCATGCCCGCCAATTGCGCCGTGGCACCCTCGATGCTGGCGCGCAACGCCGCCTGCTCCCGGGCGAAGGCTTCGCGGCGGCTGCTGAACAGTTGCCGCTGGCCTTCAAGCACCAGGGCCAGGCGTGGGTCGGGATCGCGACTCAGCTCAGCCGGGAAACTCACCTGCAACAGGTTGTCCCGCTCGCTTTGCCAACGCGCCAGGCTCGCCCAGGTCATCCGGTACTGCGCCTGCAGCGATTGCACATCGGCGGCGGCCTGTGTCTGGTCCAGGCGGAACAGCGGCTGGCCCTGCTTCACCACTTCGCCTTCGCGCACCAGAATCCGGCTGACCACGCCGCTGCTCATCGACTGCACCGCCTTGCGCTTGCCTGAAACCACCACGGTACCTTGCACCGGGATGCCCTGGTCCAGCGGTGCCAGGCTGGCCCAGGTGAAAAAACTGCCCGCGCCAACGAGCGCCAGTATCCAGCCCATGCGCGTAAAGAAACGGGCGTCGCGCTCCGGGTACTCAACGTCCTGAGAATGTTCGAGATTCATGTCGAGTTCCTTGCTCATGCGCCACCGGGTTTGCTGGCGGCCTGGTACTGGCGACTCATGCTCAGCCCGTTGGGGGTCACCTGGGGACTGTTCGGCGGTGAGCTGCGCGACGCGTTGTCCTGTGAGCCCGGCTGGCCGGAAAGCGCCCGCAACACTTGCTGGCTTGGGCCGAAGACTTGTAGCCGGCCTGCCTCGAGCACCAGCAACTTGTCAGCCTGGGCCAGTGCCGATGAACGATGAGTGATCAGCACGACGCTGGTACCCTGGGCCTTCATCTGCGCGATGGCACTGGCGAGCGCCGCTTCGCCAACCGTGTCGAGGTTGGAATTGGGTTCGTCGAGCACCACCAGGCTCGGCCGGTCATACATCGCCCGGGCCAGCGCAACCCGTTGTTTCTGCCCGCCGGATAAACCACCGCCGTCCTCCCCCAGCACCGTGTCATAGCCCTCGGGCAGGCGCAGGATCAGCTCATGGACCCCGGCCTGCTGCGCGGCGGCGACGATTTTTTGCGGATCGGCTTGGCGAAACCGGGCGATGTTCTCGGCAATGCTGCCGCTGAACAGCTCGATGTCCTGGGGCAGATAGCCGATGTGCGGGCCGAGTTGTTCGCGATTCCAACGATGAATGTCGGCGCCGTCGAGGCGCACCGTGCCCGCGAAGGTCGGCCACACACCCACCAGGACTCGGGCCAGGGTGGACTTGCCGGAACCGGACGCCCCCAGCACACCCAGCACTTCCCCGGCAGCCAAGCTGAAGCTGAGCTGCTGCAGCGTCGCGTTGCGTTGTCCTGGTGGTCCCGCGCTCACTTGTTCGAAGCTCACCTGGCCCTTGGGCGCCGGCAGCGTCATGCCGTCATCCTGGGGCGCAAACGCCTGCAACAACGCGTCGAGACGCCGATAAGCAAGCTTGGCGCCGCTCCACTGCTTCCACACGGCGATCAACTGGTCGATCGGACCCAATACCCGTCCCATCAGGATCGAGCCGGCAATCATCATCCCGGCGGTCATCTCGCCCTTGATCACCAGCAGTGCGCCCAAGCCCAACACCAGCGATTGCAGGCACAGGCGCAGGGTCTTGCTCAAGGAACTGATTACCGCGCCGGTGTCGCTGGCCTGGTTCTGCAGGCCGAGAAACCGTGAGTGCACGGAGAACCAGCGACTGCGCAGCGCGCCGAGCATGCCCATGGCCTGGATCGTCTCGGCGTTGTGCAAATGACTGGTAGCCAGTTGACTGGATTGTTGCGAGTAGACGCTGGCCTGCCCCAAGGCTCTTTTGGTCATGGCCTCGTTCAGGCAGGCCAGGCCGATCAGCAGCAGCGTGCCGACGGAGGCAAACACGCCGAGCCACACGTTGAACAGGTAGATCACCAGCAGATAGATGGGAAACCACGGTGCGTCGAAGAAAGCGAACAGCGCCGGCCCGGTGAGAAATTGGCGAATATGCGTGAGGTCGCCCAGGGATTGCCCGGCGTTGCCTTCACCCTGGCGCAGATTGCGCTCGAACGCGGCCTTGTAGACCTGGAGATTTAAACGTCTCTCCAACTGACTGCCGATGCGAATAACCACGAAGCTGCGGACCATTTCCAGCAGCCCGATGAATACGAAGAAGCCGACGACCATCAATGACAACATCGCCAGTGTGGTCTCGTTCTGTGATGTCAACCCGCGGTCATACACTTGGAGCATATAAATCGAAGGCGCGAGCATCAGGACATTAATCAACGCGGTAAAACATCCAACACTGATCAGAATATTTTTATAATCGCCCAGTGCTTTAAACAGCGGTGCCGCAGCAACGCTCCTTACTCTATTCATGATTGTCCTTGCTATTGGCTTCGCCAGCGAACGGGCCGTTATTCAACTTACCAATCTTTTTTTCGATTCGGTCCACACCGAAACGCACGCCTGCTTGAACAAGTACACTTCGATCAAGGCTCAATTATACTCATTCGTTAATGAGCACTCTGGGATTTATTCCGCTCAAACCTGAGTAGCATACCGGACTTCAACGTCATTTGATAATGACCTCCCTGACGCAGTCCCAAATGAGTCCTGGAGTCTTGTTTGCCAATCAGGGAAAGTCCGTCGGGTTCGGTGAACCAACGAACCGGCTCATCCCCCAGCCAGTGGCCCAGGCAATCGGTTTGCCCGCCCAGGGTCTGGTCCGCCTTGAGTTCGACCAGGCAACTGTTGGACGGTTTGTCCTGCATCGCCTGGGTTTGCGCATTGTCCTGAGGGCTCGACAAAACAGCCTGCCACTGACCGGCCAACTGCGAGGGTTCTGCTAACAACAGGCTGCGCGCCATGGCGACTTCTCCACAAAACATCATCAGCGTAGCGAGCAACCCGGCGGTTGCCTGAACGCTACTGGGCATGAATTTTCTACGCATTTTTTTCATCCTGGCCGGGATCCTGTAGGCGCTGTCGAGCGAAGCGAGGCTGCGATTTTTCCCCTACCACTTGAGTCTCAAGCGAAAAGATCGCAGCCTCGCTTCGCTCGACAGCTCCTACAGGGGTTTTGGCATTACGCCACGATATCCGAGACCGCTGCCTGGCCAACGGTGCTGACCAGGAAGTCAGCCACGCCGTGCCCGGAGAAGTCCACCGACAGCAGGCTGTTGCCACCCGATGTCGACAACACCGCGTCGCCCGCCACACCCGTGAATGCGCTCACGAAGTGCAGGCCCGCGCCCTTGGTGATACCGGTCAGGTCGATCTTGTCCAGGCCGCTGACGAAATCGAGGATCTGGTCCGTCGCTCCCGGCCGCGAATCGGAACTGGCGGCGAACACGAACGTGTCCGACCCCGAGCCACCCCAGAGCTTGTCTGCACCGCCGCCCCCCCAAAGGATATCGTTGCCCGCGCCGCCCTTGAGCTCGTTGGCCACCGTGTTGCCGATCAGCAGATCGCTGCCCGAGCCGCCGATGGCGTTTTCGATGATGGCACCCTTGGCGATGGAGACGTTACCTACCATGCCGCCAACGTCGGAGAACGAGGCATCATTGATGTTGATTTTCTGGTTCTGGGTGAAACCGGAAAAATCCAGGGTGTCGCGGCCGCCCGCATCCCATACCGAAAACACCACTTTGTCCGACGACGAAGACGCACTGAGAAAATCGCGACCAGTGTTGGAGTTGAAACCGTAGGTCGAATCGCCGGTACGAGTCGTGGTGTTGGCACCGTAGAGCTTCTGGATGGCCGCGATGTCATCCATCAGCGGACCGGAGGCGTAGGCTTCGACGCCACCCTTGCTGAAGTTCTGGTCGGTATTGCTTTCACTCCAGTAGCTCATGAGGCTGTAGCCACGGGTGTCCTGGCCATAAGTGGCGTCATCGTAGGTCGGGCTGCCTTCACCAGCGTTGTAGTCACCCGGGTGGGCCAGGCCGAGGGTGTGACCGATTTCGTGGGTCAGGGTCTGGCGACCGTAGTTGTTCAGGTCCGGGTTCTTGTTCTGGGTGTAGCTGCTGTTGATCAGGTACCAGGAGGTCCCGTCATAACCGGCACCCGTCCCCGGCAGATAAGCGAATGCCGCCGCGCCATCCTGGCCGCCGCTGTAGTTGCCGAAGGTCATGTGACCGTCGCCGCCGCTGGCTTTTTCGGTGAAGGTGACATTGGCCACGTCTGCCCAGGATTGCATGGCCAGGGCCGCCTGGCCTTTCTGCTGTGCACTGAACTGGCTGAAGCCGCTGATCCCATGCTTGTTCATGGTGCTGGAAGAGGCGGAAGTCAGGAAGGTGTAGGTCAGCTCGATCTTGCCGCTGCCGTCCCGGTCCTGGTACGCCGCGCCGTCGCGCAGCAACTGAGTGGCCGCCTCGTCGACAGAGTACGACGGTTTGCCGTTGACGGTCAGGTTACCGCCCCGGTCGTATTGATGGCTGAAACTATTGATCTGGTTGAACGCACTACTGGCAGCCGCCAATGATTGCGGCGCCCAGAGGAGTTGCTCGGCAGAATCAATAGCGCTGCTTTTGACTTTCGACATAAACATACTTCCTTGTTTGCAATGGAACAGTTTTAGTCAGACAGACAATCTCTGGCGAGATCGTCCTATCACTCGCCCAATGAGGACGTAAGAAACCTGACACAATTGGAAATCAAACGTCTAGCAATTTTTTTCGTTCAATTTCACGCCCCACCGTTAACACCCATAAACAATAGGGTTCCGCCTCGTTAGTGCCTACGTTCAATTACCCGAGTTGCGGATTGTCGGACAAAATTCTATTTAAATATTAAATATCGATAATTAGCAATTTGCGCACGGCGTCGCACTTTCGCCAACTAAGTGCCAGCGAAATGCTATTAATGAATATCTACTAAATCTCTAGGTTTACGTACACATACTTCCCGCAGACAACCCCGAAGCCAACGATGCACAGGATCGGCGTCCATCCGCGGATGCCAGAGCATGGCAATCGTGAATCCAGGCACGGGAAACGGCAGCGTAAAACTGTGCAGGCCGGCCCGCAGGCTCGCGGTGTAGCGCTCAGGTACGCTGGCGATCAGGTCACTGGAGCGGGCCAGTCCCAGCGCCGAGGAAAAGCCCGGCACGGTGGTGACGATTTCCCGGGACAGGTTCAGAGCCGCCAGGGCCTGGTCGATGAGGCCATGATCCAAGCCGCGCATCGACACACCGACATGCCCACCTGCGGCATAACCGGCCGCGCTCACCGTTGCCTGGCTCAGCGGGTGTCCCGCGCGCACCACGCCGATCAAGCGGTCGCTGAACAACGCCTGGGTTCGCAGTTCCGGGCTGGTGTCCTTGTCCACGACGGCGGTCTCCAGGTCCACGGTGCCTTCGCGAAGCGCCGTGCTGTCGCGGTCGGTCTTTTCCACAAAGCGTAGCCGCACACCGGGCGCTTGCTCGTGGAGGCGAGCGATCAGGTCGATGGCAAAGTTTTCCACGAACCCTTCGCGGGTGCGCAGCGTGAAAGTGCGGCTCAAGCGGCCAAGATCCGGGGTCGTCACTGGCCGCAGCACCGCCTGGGCCTGCTGCACCAGGTGGCTGACCTGTTCGCGCAACTCCAGCGCACGAGGTGTCGGCACCAGCCCTCGCCCGGCCCGAACCAACAGCGGGTCACCAGTGGTTTCACGCAACCGCGCCAGTGCCCGGCTCATTGCCGACGGACTGAGCTGCAAGCGCCGGGCGGCCCGGGCCACGCTGCCTTCCGAGAGCAGCACGTCAAGGGTGACGAGCAGATTGAGGTCAGGCGAGGACATAGCGGTATCTCGATTGGAATAGATGGCGTTTGCTGCAGCTATAACGTGCAAATGCTGCGTCTTCCGCCATGTTATGCCCAGGCATAACGTTCTGACAGCTCCGTTTCGAGCGCCACGGATACAGGTGATACGATGAGACCCGTCAACACGCAACAAAACCGGCCGGCAACCGCGCCCGTACATCGGCTTCTTTCACCCCGCTGGGCCCTGGCCAGTCTTGCGCTCTCGACGCTGCTGGCCTCCCTTGGCGCCAGTGTGGCTGCGGTGGCGCTGCCGACGCTGGCCCAGGCGCTCGGAGCCTCTTTCCAGCAGGTCCAATGGGTGGTGCTGGCCTATCTGCTGGCAATCACCACGCTGATTGTCAGTGTCGGTCGCTTGGGAGACTTGATAGGCCGGCGCAAGTTGCTATTGACCGGTATCGCCCTGTTCACCTTGGCATCGGCGGTATGCGGCCTGGCCCCCTCGCTTTGGTTGCTGGTCGCAGGTCGGGCGCTGCAAGGCCTGGGGGCGGCCATCATGATGACGCTGACCCTGGCGCTGGTTGGCGAAACGGTCGATCAGGAAAAAACCGGCAGCGCCATGGGGCTGCTGGCAACGCTGTCGGCAGTGGGCACAGCCCTTGGACCGTCCTTTGGCGGCATGTTGATCAGCGGGTTCGGTTGGCCGGCCTTGTTCCTGGTCAACATCCCCCTCGGCCTGCTGGCGCTAGGGCTGGCGTGGTACTCGCTACCGGTGCGTGAAGTGCCGCCGAAGCCCGAAGGAGCCCGCTTCGATGTGACCGGTACATTGCTGTTGGCAATGACGCTCGCCGCCTATGCCTTGGCCATGACCTCCGGACGCGGAAGCTTTGGCGGATTGAATCTTGCGCTACTGCTGATCGCGCTCGTGGGCGGCGGACTGTTCATTCGGGCCCAGTCCCGGGCCTTATCGCCGCTGATTCCCTTGGCAGTCTTTCGCGACAAGTCATTGGTATCAGGCCTGGCGACGAGCGCCCTGGTCGCGACGGTCATGATGGCGACGCTTCTGGTCGGGCCTTTTTACTTGTCCATCACCCTCGGACTGCCGGCGGCCCTCGGGGGGCTGGCGCTGGCCGCAGGCCCATCTGTCGCGGCGTTGGCCGGAGTGCCTGCAGGACGCCTGGCGGATCGCTTTGGCGTGCAGCCCATGCGGCTCGCCGGCCTGGCGACCATGGTCCTCGGCTGCCTGATGCTGTCACTGGTTCCCCCTGCCCTTGGCACCGTCGGCTACCTCACGGCTATCGTGGTGACGACCCTCGGCTACGCATTCTTCCAGACGGCCAACAACACGGCAGTCATGGCTGATGTAGCTGCCCAGAGGCGAGGCGTCATCGCCGGGCTGCTCAACCTGTCGCGCAACCTGGGGTTCTTCACCGGAGCCTCCGTGCTCGGCGCGGTGTTTGCGGCCGCGACGACGACGAATGACATCACCCGCGCCAGCCCTGCGGCCGTGACGAACGGTCTGCACATGACCTTCGCCGTCGCCTTGGCGATGATGACCCTGGCCCTGCTCATCGCCTGGAAAAGCCGCGTGCCAGAGCCATTGCCCAAGCCTCGGGACAACCCCGGCCAAGCGTGATGGCACTCTGGAGATTGCCGCTTAAGTCGTGATCCAGATCAAAAAAAGTGAACCAATCGCAAAACGGACTGAAAAAATCCACATGAGCTTCATTTTCAGGTGCTATTTTTAGTTCTCACTGGTAGAGCCATGATGGCTCTTCCTTCCTGACATGAGCAAAAGGAAGCGCTCGATTGAAGAAGGCGGGCAACACATGAATAAAGGATCTTTCAGCAAGGTTACGTTCCCCAACGCTTGCCAGTTGATGCGCTGGCACTTCCATCCCATGGGATTCGAAGCGAGCATGGATGCGCCTGGCAGCATGGTTGCCCGGCTGTTTGACCGTGCCAGCGGCGAGACCATGATCGCCATTGCGGGTATCCCCTGCGCAACTGTGATGAATGCCCCGGATGTTGAACGAATAATCGAGGCGGTGGAGGCGGAGCTGGAAGCCTTTGTGCCACCGGTGGGGTTGCGGCGGTTTGCCTCTTAAGTCCACTTCATGTGGCAATACCGTTCACCCAGGCTCCAAAAGCGGCACCTCCCTTTCTCCAAGGGGAGGTGCCGTTTTTTTTTGAGGGGGCTCGGGATTTACTTGCTTTGGTGTGTATATCCGTTTTTGCGGTAACGGCGGCTTATGGTTCCGCCCTTACGGCGGGTCACTTTCGAAAAGCCCGGAAGCCGGCCCAGTCGAAAGTAACCAAAGCGCTCATGCCCCACCACTCGGTGCCTCGCTTAGGCTCAGCATGCCCACTCCACAATGCCTGCGTTCGGCCATCGTGGTTAACGGGGCTCCGAGATCAACGTCCACGCCGAGGCGGCCTAACAGCCGACCTGGTTCTTGGTGATCGCGTTTCTCCTGTGGGAACTTCTCCTGTGGGAGCGAGCTTGCTCGCGAAGGCGGTGGGTCAGTTACAGGGATGTGGGGCTGCGGGCCTCATCGCGAGCAAGCTCGCTCCCACAAAGGAACACCGGGAGCACACGAATATTGTGTCTGCCGAAGATCCAATGTGGGAGCGAGCCTGCTCGCGATAGCGGTGACTCAGTCACATGGATGCCGTACATGCCCCATGCCCCGCTCTTGCTTTGCTTTGGATCTTGATCTTGATCTGAGAGCCCCGTTAAACCACGCTGGCCGGAGTGAGGGCATGCCGAGCCTAGGCGAGGCATCGAGTGGTGGGGCAAAAGCGTTTTGCTTACTTTTGACTGGGCCGGCTCCCGGGCTTTTCAAAAGTGAGCCGCCGTCAGGGCGGAACCCTAAGCAGCCGTTACCGCAGAAACGGATATGCCCTCCAAAAAAATGCACCTAAAAACGAAAAAAAACGGCGCCTTTCATTTCTGAAAAAACGCCGTTGTTTGTATGTGAACAGCATCACGCCGAAGCGGGCTTCTCACCCATCACGAATGCAATCAGTCGTCACGCCCCATCAGGCCGAACAGCTGCAGCAGGCTGACGAACAGGTTGTAGATCGATACATACAGGCTGATGGTGGCCATGATGTAGTTACGCTCGCCGCCGTGGATGATAGCGCTGGTCTGGTACAGAATGCAGACCGACGAGAACAGCACGAAGCCGGCGCTGATCGCCAGTTGCAGGCCGCTGATCTGGAAGAAGAAGCTGGCCAGCGTCGCCCCCAGCAACACGAAGAAACCTGCGGTGATGAAGCCACCCAGGAAGCTCATGTCCTTGCGGGAAATCAACACATAGGCCGACAGGCCACCAAATACCAGCGCAGTCATTGCGAAGGCCGAGCTGACCACTTCGGCGCCGCCCTGCATTTGCAGGTAGCGATTGAGGATCGGGCCGAGCAAAAAGCCCATGAAGCCGGTCAGGGCGAAAGCGGACACCAGGCCCCAGGCCGAATCACGGAGTTTGTTGGTGAGGAAGAAAAGGCCGTAGAAACCGATCAGCACGACGAAGATGTTCGGGTAACCCACCCGCATCTGTTGTGCGACGTAGGCCATCACACCGCTGAAAGCGAGTGTGAGGGCCAGCAAGCCATAAGTGTTGCGCAGGACGCGGCTAACCTCTAGCTGCTCAGCCTGCACGCTGTTGTTCACTGCGTAATCCTGTTCGCGCATGGCGACACTCCTCCGGTTTTGAAACATTCAGTGGCAAGGATCATAACAGACGCTCTGTAACAAGCTACGTAGAGAGTTTGACAGTGTGTTTCATTCGGGTATTATGGCGCCCGCAACGCAATACGGAGGTGTGGCCGAGTGGTTTAAGGCAACGGTCTTGAAAACCGTCGACTGTAACAGGTCCATGAGTTCGAATCCCATCGCCTCCGCCATCTTCTAACGTAAAAGCCCTGATTATTCAGGGCTTTTTCGTGTCTGGCATTCAGAATGCCGATTGCAGCTTCAACAATGGACACAGCTATGGCAAACCCTCCCCAGCCAATCAAGGAAAGAAAAGTGACCAGTAAAACCATCGGCTCCATCGTTGCTGCAATCGCGGGCATCGTCCTGCTGTGCGTGTTCTTTGGCAGTTGGTACACGATCGACGAAACCGAGCGTGGCGTGCTGCTGCGAAACGGGGCGCTGGTCGGCGTCATTGAACCGGGACTGTCCTTCAAGACGCCATTTATCGAGTCGGTGCGACTGATCAGCGTCCAGAGCCAAGTGACGGCTTATGAAGACCTCCAGGCCTACAGCAAGGACCAGCAGTCCGCCCAGCTCAAGGTGTCCGTGTCCTGGCATATCGCGCCTTCCGATGTCGCGAAGGTCTATACCCAGTTCAAGGACCTTGAAGGTATCCGCGACCGGATGATCAGCCGCCAAGTGCCTACCCAGGTGGAAAACGTATTCGGCAAGTTCAACGCCGTGGCTGCAGTGCAGAACCGCGTCCAACTGGTCAACGATATTTCCACCGCCATCAAGGCCACCATTACCGGCCCCGTGATCATCGACAGCGTCCAGGTCGAGAACATTGACTTCAGTGATGCCTACGAAAAAGCCATCGAAGCGCGCATGGCTGCGGAAGTCCAGGTCAAGACCCGCGAACAACAGCTCGCCACCGAGCAGGTGCAAGCACAGATTCGCGTGACTCAGGCCCAGGCGGAGGCCGATTCGCAAGTGGCGCAGGCCAAGGCAGACGCACTGGCGACCGAGTTGCGCGGCAAAGCCGAAGCCGAAGCCATCAAGGCACGGGCCCAGGCCCTGGCCAGCAACCAGAACCTGGTGGAACTGACCAAGGCCGAGCGCTGGAATGGCGTCTTGCCGACTACCGTGCTACCAAACGGTGCCCTGCCCTTCATCGACATCAAGTAACGCCACGGGCGCGGCCTGCCCGGCCGCGCCTGCCCCAGCAGCATCGCCCCTCTCGTTAGCGCTACACTCCCATGAACCCGATGTTCATCGTTAGCAGGGAGCTCAACGTGCACCCAGGCCACAGCAAACCGGCACACCAACCCGCACGGCGTTTACCTTTTCCCCCTTTCGGCTTCCCCCTCGAGCCTCCCTCCCCCCTCGGGAATTCACCGACTCCTTCGATAAGTGCCCTGAACAGGAGAATAGCGTGACCACTATTATCAAAAAATATAAATGGCCTGCCCTATTGGCCGTCGCGCTTGTCGTGTTTTCCGCACTGGTATTCTTTTTAATCAAGTCCTACACGTACGACTCATCGACCTACTTCGAATCCCGCGACTTCATTCGCCAGCTCAAGCAGGCCGACGCTAACTGGAACGTCAAGATCCTCAGGAAAAAGATCGGCGTGAACAATAACCTGTCGCTGGCGCCGCCGCTTGAGGCCAACAGTCGATGGGAGCAGTTGGAGCAGCTCAATAATGCTGGCCCCCTGGCGACTCTTTGGGCATCCAGACGCAACGGCTATATGGATGCGGTCAAGAACAAAACGGTACTGGTCGATCAATTCCAACAACACAACGCCAATCTACGCACCGCCCTGGATGCGTTGCCGATGGTCGAGGACGGTATTCAAACTTTGCTAGCCGAGATGAGCACCGAAAGCTCTACGGAACGCCTGGCAAAAGCCTCCAATGTTCGTGAGCTGACACTGACAACGCTGGAGTACGCACTTTATGTCACCTCAGACAAAGCCGAGGAAGTGCAGCGCCAATTGAGTGATCTGGAAAAATACGTCGACCAACTGCCCGCGACCAGCCGGCCCCTCTTCATTGCCCTGACCCAGCACGTCAAATCCGTTATCCAGGAACAACCGATCGTCAATGATCTGCTGGACCGCATCAGCGTGATTCCGGTGGCCCAGGAACTGGACAGCATCAACGAACTATTGAACGAGACACAGCGCAGGACAGCCGCTGCGGACCGTCAATATCATATCTACCTGGCTGTGTGCGCCAGTCTGATGGCACTGTTGCTGATCTACCTGGCGGTGCGGCTGGTTCGCAGTTACGCCGTCATCAACCAGATCAACCAGCAGCTGCAAACGTCCAATGAACGGCTCGAGGAACGCGTGCAGGAGCGCACCCGAGAGCTGATGGAGGCCGAGCGCGAACTGGTGGATGCGGCCCGAATGGCGGGCATGGCCGAAATAGCCACGAATGTGTTGCACAACGTCGGGAATGTGCTCAACAGCGTGAACATTTCAGCCGAGCTCGTGACCCGCAAGCTGAGGAGCAGCAAGACGATCGGGCTCACCAAGGCGGTCAAAATGATGAATGAACACGCCGAGGATCTTGGCCAGTTCATCACCCTTGATGAAAAAGGCCGGTTGCTGCCGCGTTATTTCAACGAACTGGTCGACTCCATCGCCGCGGAACAGGCAGTGCTTATCGATGAGCTGGCGCAGCTGACCAAGAGCATCGATCACATCAAGGAAATCGTCACCACTCAACAAACCTATGCAGGGGCCGCCAGGCTGATCGAACCGCTCAATGTCAGCGATCTGTTCGAAGATGCACTACGTATGAACTCGGGCGCGCTCAGTCGGCATCACGTCACCGTCATCAAGGAATATCAAGACGTTCCTGCGATCATGGGGGACAAGCACAGGTTGCTGCTGATCCTGATCAACCTGATCAGCAACGCCAAATTCGCGATGTCGCACATCAGTGAGCACCCAAGGGAAATGACCCTGGGAATCCGCATCCTCGACGAAACGACACTGAGCCTGAGCGTCAAGGACCGGGGCGAAGGCATTTCCCCGGAGAACCTGGCCCGCATCTTCAATCACGGTTTCACGACCCGCAAGGACGGCCATGGGTTTGGCTTGCACAGCTGCGCCCTGGCGGCGGTTGAAATGAATGGCCGCCTCTATGTCCATAGCGACGGACCGGGGCAAGGCGCTCTGTTCACCCTGGAAGTCCCGCTGGAATTGGCCCGTATCTGATTAGCGTGACGGGCGCAGGCTGCCCCGCGGCCATCGCGAGCAAGCTCCCACAGGGAATTATTGGTGAATACCCGGAAAAACTGTGGGAGCTTGCTCGCGATAGCGGTCTACCTGTCACCGAGAGGTTGGCTGTACCGCCCCCCACCTATTTCGTGTTTACAGGCCGGCCGCTACGAGCTCTTCGGGTCGGCAACGCGGCGGCATAGGCCAGCGCTTCCTCACGGGAAGCAAAGGAACCCAAGCGGTCAGCCTGGGTACAGACCCTCCACGGGCCGCTGTTTACGCTAAGCACGTCATAACCGTTGATGTGCATTTTCGTCAGCATCGCAGTACTCATTGGTCACCTCCGACTTTAACCAAGGGTGCACGGCCTACCATACACGCTGATTACGCCGGGCGGCCAACCGAACGTCGCGACACCCGCCGCATTCATGGCGCCCTCAGTGGGAATCCGAATCCCACAACCAGTCCCACAGCCCCGGCAAATGCACGGGCTCGGTGCTGTGATCGACCGTCCGAGCCAAGGCCGCTCGCTCCAGCCCCTGGTGGTCATCATAGAACGGCTTGGCGTCGGTCCTCACCCCGGTAGCCTTGGCACTGTCGAGCAGGATCTGCAGGTATTCGCGAGCATGCCGGGCGGTATAACGATTGATGTCGTGAAACGTCACCACCACCGGAATAACCCCATCCACCGCTGGCAGTTGCCCGGCTGCGATGCGCTCGCGCACTTCGGAAAGTTGCCGGGTCAGGTTGATCCGCCGCCGCGGGCTCATCGTGATGCCCCATACTTTGCCGTCATTTGCACTCAGGTCGGTCAACAGAATGTGCAGGCCGTGCTGTCGGTAGGCGGCCGCGGTGCGCTTGTCGAAGCTCCAGAATGGCGGTCTCACCAAGATCGGTGCCGCACCGCTAATGGCAGCGATATCGCTCCCACCATTGCCGAGCGATTGCTCCAGCTCATCAGGACTCAGCGACCGGTGATTGGTGTGCCAGTAGGTCGCCGTATGAAAGGCCAGCACATGGCCTTCCTGCTGTTCACGGCGCATTACCGACCGACCAATACCACTGCCACCGGCGCGTGGTGAGCGGGTCTGCAGGAAAAACACCGCCTTGATGCCGGGCTGTACCGGATTGTCTGCGAGTGCGTCGAGCACCTCCAGGCTAGGGTTCCAGATAGACGAGGCGCTGGGCCCATCATCGAATGTCAGCAGGAAACGGATCGGGGGTTGTTCGCGCAAGCGTTGCTCGGTTTGCGGCGTCAGTTCGATGGGGGCGCCAATGCAGCCTGACAAACCGATGGCGAGGGCTGCGATGAACAGCACCCTGGCGATGTTTTTCATGTTTTGCCTTTTGTTGATGCCGCACTGCGTCGCCTTTGATCCCTGGCCTAATGTGTTGAAGCTCACCTTGGAGAAGGGTAACCGGGTTTGGTTCCTTGCCGTGAGTTCCAGCTGTTTTGCCGTTGCTCGGTGCACGGGCCTGAGCGGTATTAATTTGACCGTCTGGAAATTCGATGGAATTTTCCGAATGCCTTTGTATCCATCCGTATAGGACTAATTAGGGAGGATTTATGGGCGGGCCATCGCTTTACATCATTGACTACATACTCCATGGCGAACCCAAGTCATTCATTATTCGCGCGGAAGTGATGAATAACTCCGAGGCTTGGCATTGGGCCAGTTGCGACGCGGGGGTCGGGCGCATACCGAAATTCGGGAGAGAAAAGGTCAAGCGGGTCTCCAAGCCCCTTGCTGAAAAATACGGTATTACCGACGTACGCTGGCGGGCAAGCGTCACGCCGTCCTGGGTCAAGGAGTCCAGCTGACACTACTCGCATTGTTTCCGGCGCACCGGCTGTCTAGCCGGACGCCGGATTCTTCGACAGACCTGAAATAACTCAACTACGCTTAAACCACGGCGCAGCCCGCCCCCTGGCGGGTTTTGTGCTGCCTCATCAACCCCTGAATGGAGGTGTGACATGTCCGAAAAAGAGTCCATCACCACCCTGCTCACCTTGCTCGAATCGCGTCAAGCCAGGCTCACGGCAGCCTGCAAGGAAATCGCCGACTGGGTCGACCACCAAGGCGGGCATCCCACCGCAGTGCGCATCCGGGACCGGCTCAACGACATCGATAAGGACGCTCCGTCGATCCAAAGCGCGCTAACGTCGCTCAAGCCTACTGAACCCCCTCTGCCAAAGTTTCGCTGACGCGCTGCGCCAGACCCGTTTCTCCCTGAGTTCTACCGGTTGGAAAACTGATGGAACGTGGGCTTTTTTTGCACCTCGAAATTGATAGGCACCGGTGCAGAAACCGCAAAGGGAGAAACTCATGAATGCCAGAATTCTGCTATTGATCGTTTGCGCAAGCCCCGCCGCCGTCTTGGCCCAAGGCTGCGACGTCATCACACGATCCCAGAGCCAAGCCGTTCCAGTGATCGAAAGCCACAGCTGCTACGAATACAAAGGCATGCCCGCCGAAGCCCTCGACTGGTCTTGCAGCAATGAAAGCAAGGGAACGCTCACGACCCAAAAGCGTAAAGTCGAGCGTTGTGCCGAGGGATACGTGGCGACATGCCAGGCGAAGCCGACCCAGGAAGCGTTGGCCAACCCGCACTCAACCAGCAAGGACAAGCGCGGTGGGTCGGCCACCCTTCCCGATAATGCAAAATTGACGTGGTACTACTATGGCGTCGAGCAGTTGCAGCAGGCCCAGGAAGACTGCGAAACCACTGGCGGCAATTGGATAAACCAGTGAGGCGGCTCCCACAGCCGCTTCCTGGCTAGCCCTTGCTGTGCTCCGGCGATGACGGACCTTCCTTGACCCCGCGTGGCCCAGCTACACCCCAGATGACCAGGCCCAGCACTGGCAAAATGATCAGCAGCAGGGCCCAGCCAGCCTTGGTGCCGGCCGACTTGTCGCTTCGAAAGACACTGACGATCGCCCACAAATCGACGAGCAGCAAAAGCACCGCAACAGCGATCCAGAAATAACTGGCTAATTCAGACATGGCCTAATCCTCTTGTCGGTTCAAGGATTAGGCAGAGCCGTTGAGGCGCCGTTCAAAGAATTTGCATCCACGGGACGCGCATTGGCAGCTATCCCCGCTCGTTCAGATAAGCGACCCACTGCTCATAAGCTTCATGCTGGCGCTGGACCGCCTCATCCCAAGTCGATCCACTCATTTGATGAACACATATGAGCTTCATCATTTCCGATGTTGCCGTATCGAGCTCTGGGATTTGATCTTGAAGTCTTCAACGGTGGTCATTTCTCGCTTCCTTCCCCTATCGGGGCCGGCCAATGCACCCAACATGGATTCATTTTTTTGAAGCTGATTCATTTGAGGCGATAACCGGTCGACAACCTAGTGCTAGCGGTCGCAGAGATGGAGTGAAGCGATGGCAGGCACAAATAAGCTCAGTGTTTTCCGCTCCGTCGCGGTCATAGTGGATAAGACCTTGAAAAACCCGACATTTGAACGAAGCAGCTAATGCCAGGCTCAAATATTGCAGTTATATTTCACTTTAATGACAGTCACAGATCGAGCAACGGCCATGAAAATTCGAGCGACCGTCATCTGCGAGGAAAATCGCCACATCCTCCTGGTTCGCAAAGCCAACAGCCGCTGGGCGTTGCCAGGCGGTACCGTCGAGCGCGGCGAAACCCACGCCGGGGCAGCCATCCGGGAATTGGCAGAGGAAACCGGCCTGGACGTCGAGAACCTGCTCTACTTGATGCGAATCAGTGACGGGCAGACCGAACATCATGTGTTCGAAGCATCGGTCAGCGACTCGACGGCGGCCAAGCCACAAAATGAAATCAGCGATTGCCTCTGGCATCCGCTGGACGCCATTGCCCAGTTGCAAATGAAAAAAGGGATGCGGGATATTCTCGAGGCGTTTCGGCGGCGGTTGTGAGGCACCGGCACTGACACCAATACCGAATAGATTGCATGAGATATATCATGCAACCTATTGTTTTATAAGTATTTAGATAGTCATAAAAGTGCCAGGAAAGCTGCCATCAAGCCGCTGGGGGCAACGGGCTCACTTTTTCTGCCAGGCGGTACTGATCGGATTGACCACGGTATTTTCTTCCTGCGTATAGGTCCCGTTCTGCTGGGCTATCGCCTCGCCGGTGTCGACAATTGCGTTCTGGATAAATACGTTTTGTGCATCACCTCGAATAAAGGTGAGCTGGTGATACGCCGTTTTATTGCCCCAGTCCGGGGAAGGCAGGGAGATGAACTTCACGGTGTATGTCTCGTCGGTGTGCTGGCCCTGCAAGACGTAGACACCGTAATGATTTTCTCCCTGAGAGATGATTTTGTACAAACCGTTGCTGTAGTAATAAATTTCCGCATCGGGAAAGGGCTTCTTATCGTACATTTTCCGATAGTGCAGAACCTGCTTGACGGTCGGCTCGCCAAAGTTCACGGCCAGCGTTTTCCCATCAAGGGAGGTTGTCTCCCCGGCGCATACAGCGCTGCTGCTCATCAAGGCCAACAGACTCATCGTTGCGATCGTTTTCACTCGTTACCTCTCCATGGTTAAAGGATTAGCGTACTGGGCAAGGGCCGGAGGACGTAACCCCCGGCCGCTCACCTTGCTAATCTCGACGCCGAGTGTAGAGGCTTGCGCTTGAAAATACCCGCAGGCTTGGACTCGTTTCTGCAGCAATTTTCAGAAGCGGAAACGAACAAGGGTTTGCATCAGCTTTCGCTCGCAAACCCTTGATTTTAGATGGTGCCCGAAGCCGGAATCGAACCGGCACGCCCTTACGAGCGGGGGATTTTAAGTCCCATGCGTCTACCAGTTTCGCCATTCGGGCGGTAGCGCGGTTAGCCATGGGAACGTCGGCAAAATCCAATGGCCGACGTTCTGGCTGGTGCAGCAAGAGGGGGAATATATACATCCCTCCCCGGCGAAGCAAGGTAGCTCATGTCCTTTTCAACACAAAAGCTTTCAATGCATCGTAAATAAAAAAGCTCCGTAAATCATAGATCTACAGAGCTTTTTAAAAGTGGAGGCCGAAGTCGGAATCGAACCGGCGTAGGTGGATTTGCAATCCACTGCATAACCATTTTGCTATTCGGCCTCAGAACGTTTGATGCAATGCTGCCACATCAACCGCGGTACAAACCTGATCAGGATACAGGGCATCCAGGTGCCGCTATCTCCTTGAAAACATTGAGATTTTTTACGTCCCAGTGCGTTCGATGGGCGCAATTATGTACTCATTTGCCTAGGCTGACAACCCCTTGATTTCAAAAAAAAATCGTCCAGCGGTCTCGGTGTGCCAGGCAGATATCAGAAGCCTTTTGGACTGCTGCGCAGCCCAGCGGGAGCAGGTGCCCTCGCCACGGGGATTTGCGGGGTTGTGGGGTCTTACAGTGCAACGCCCTAACCGGCTGTCGCAGCCCTGCACCATTATGGGTAACATACCGGCCCTCCCCGCAGCCCTTCTGCGACCTGCTAAATAAGCCTATTCCATGCCTTTTGAACTCAGCGTTGACCTCACTACCCTCGCTATCCTTGCTGTTGTCGCGTTCATTGCCGGTTTCATCGATGCCATTGCCGGTGGCGGTGGGTTGCTGACCACGCCAGCCCTGCTGACGGCAGGCTTGCCGCCTCATCTGGTCCTGGGGACCAACAAACTCAGCTCGACCTTCGGCTCGGCGACGGCCAGCTTCACCTTCTACAAGCGCAAGCTGTTCCACCCAAGGCAGTGGACTCATGCCCTCGTCGGCACCCTGGTCGGGGCCCTGACCGGCGCCATTGTCGCCCATTACTTGCCTGCCGAGTGGCTGAACAAGATGCTGCCGGTGATCGTCTTCGCCTGTGGCCTGTACCTGTTGTTCGGCGGCACGCCCAAGGCACCGCTGGACAGCGACGCACCGATCAAGAAGACATGGCAGTCGCCCCAAGGCTTCAGCCTGGGTTTCTATGACGGCGTGGCCGGGCCGGGTACGGGGGCGTTCTGGACTGTGAGCAGCCTGCTGCTCTACCCCATCGACCTGGTCAAGGCCAGCGGCGTGGCCCGTAGCATGAACTTCGTCAGCAACATCGCGGCGCTGTCGGTGTTCATCTTTTCCGGGCAAGTGGACTGGGTCATCGGCCTGAGCATGGGTGTGTCGGTGATGGTCGGTGCGTTCTTCGGCGCTCGCACCGCCATAAGCGGCGGCGCGAAGTTCATCCGACCGGTGTTCATCACCGTGGTGCTGGGATTGACCGTGCGCCTAGCCTGGCAGCACTGGTTCAGCGTGGCCTAAGCGCTGCGCCACATACAGGTCGATCAGGTAGCGGGCGATGGAGCGCGAGGCCGGCAACGGTGGCAGGTCATGGACGTTGAACCACTGGGCGTCCTCGATTTCATCTTCCTGGGGCACGATGTCGCCACCGGCATATTCAGCGTGGAAACCGAGCATCATCGAATGGGGAAACGGCCAGCACTGGCTGCCCATGTACTGGATGTTCTTCACCTCGATGCTGACTTCCTCGCGAACCTCGCGCACCAGGCAATCCTCGGCCGACTCGCCAGGCTCGGCAAACCCCGCCAGGGTGCTGTAGACGCCCGGGACGAAACGCGGCGAACGGGCCAGCAGGACCTCATCGCCGCGAGTGATCAACACGATCATGCTCGGTGAAATCCGCGGATAGTGCCGCAGCTCACAGGCATCGCAATACATGGCCCGTTCCAACGGAATCTGGCCCATGCGCTTGCCGCAACTGCCACAGAAACGATGCTCCCGGGCCCAGGTCCCGATCTGCGCGGCATAGCCCAACACTTTGTACAGCGTGTGGTCATCCTCGAGCATGAACGCCCGCAAGCCTTTCCAGTTACAGCCTGGGATGTCCAGCGAGCTGTGCAATTCCAGCAGATAGACCGGCTCGCCATCCAGGTGACCGATGCCGTGCTCGGCGAGGATCGACAGGTCTTGGCGCTTGAGCCACTCGCGGGGAAACAGCGCGCCGTTGTCATCGAACAGAAAGCCCTCAGGGCTGCGGGCGACGGCCCAGCCGCCAACAAGAGCGGTATCGAGTACTGCGGTGGTCCAGCGTGAAATCATGGTCAATCAATCCTGAAATTCAGGTTTCTGTTTGCTCATATGGGCGGCCATGGCCACGCGCAGGTCGGTCGATTGCAACATGGCGGCGTTCCAGGTGGCGACGTATTCCAAACCGTCGTCGATGCGGTGGTCGCGCATGTAGCTGATCATTTCCTTGGTGCCGGTCACGGCAATCGGCGACTTGGCGGCGATTTCCCGGGCGATGCCCATCACGCCGTCGAGCAGGCTGGCGGTGTCGCTGTAGACACGATTGACCAGGCCGATGCTGCGCGCTTCGTCGGCACCAAAAGTGCGCCCCGTATAAGCGAGTTCACGCAGCATGCCGTCCCCGATGATCCGGGGCAAGCGTTGCAATGTGCCAACATCGGCGGCCATGCCGATATCGATCTCCTTGATGGAGAATTGCGCGTCCTCGGCCGCGTAACGCATGTCGCAGGCGGCAATCAGGTCGATGGCCCCGCCCAGGCAGTAGCCCTGGATCGCGGCGAGCACGGGTTTGCGGCAGTTGTCCACGGCGTTGAACGAGGCTTGCAGTTGCAGGATCTTGCGCCGCAGCAGGCGTGCATTGCGCCCTACGTCCTTGCCCAACTCGTTGGCCACGCCCGCCAGCATCATCAGGTCTATCCCCGAGGAGAAATGCTTGCCGGCGCCGCTCAGCACCACCACCCGCGCGGCATCGGTGTCGTCGATCCATTGGAAGATCTCGATGATCTCGCTCCAGAACGCGGCGTTCATGGAGTTGATCTTTTCCGGGCGATTGATCTGCACATGGGCAATGTTGTCTGCAAGTTCGACGTTGAACGCTTGGTATTGCGACATGGCAGTGATCCTTTACCGGCTGAAAAGAGGCTTGAACTATAACAAGCCATCGCGACAGGACGTAGACAGTGCATCGGCCAAAAGCGGGACTGACTGCCGACATGACCAAGGAAAACTTTATGGAAAAGGGGGAACTCTGTGGGAGCAAGGCTTGCCCGCGAAACAGGCAACTCGATTCTTGAAAGACCGCATTGCCTTCATCGCGGGCAAGCCTTGCTCCCACTCACCCCGTCACAGTGATCAGGGCTTCTCGTCCGCCTGCAGCTGCCCGTCCCACCCCCCACCCAACGCGGCAATCAACTGCACGCTGGCGATCAGGCGGCTCTGTTGCAGGCTCAGCACACTGCGCTCATTGCTCAAGGCCGTGGCCTGGACGGTCACCACGTCGAGGTAGGCAATCAACCCTGCCTTGTACTGGTTCTGCGTCAGGCGCAGGGATTCCCGGGCGGCGTCCAGGGCTTCCTGGCGCACGCGGGCTTCGTCTTCCAGCACCTTGAGCTGGATCATGTAGTTTTCCACCTCGCGCAAGCCGTCGAGCACGGTCTGGCGATAGGTGGCGACGGTCTGGTCATACGCCGCGACGGTACGGTCGACCTCTGCCGAACGCTGTCCACCATCGAACAGCGTCATTGCCAGTTGTGGCCCTACCGACCAGAAGCGGTTCGGCACGCTCACCCAGTTGTCGTAGGTACTGCTGCTGTAGCCGCCACTGAGGCTCAAGGTCAGGTCCGGGTAGTACGCGGCCTTGGCGACCCCGATGTTGGCGTTGGCGGCCATCACCGAGCGTTCTGCCGAGGCGATATCCGGTCGGCGTTCGAGCAACTGCGACGGCAGCGCCACCGGAATTTGCGGCAATGACGGGATGTCCTGGGTCTCGGCCAGATTGAATTCGGCGGGCGGCAGGCCGATCAGCACGGCGATGGCGTTTTCAAACTGGGCCCGTTGCCAGATCAGGTCGATCAGGTCGCCCTGGGTGGTCTTGAGCTGGGTTTGCGCCTGGGCCACCGCATCCTTGCCGGACACCCCGGCGCGGTACTGGTTTTCGGTCATTTTCAGGGAGCGCTGATAGTTGTCGACGGTGGTCTGCAACAGGCGCTTCTGTTCATCGATCACCCGCAACTGCAAGTAGTTCTGCACCAGTTCCGATTGCTGGCTCAGGCGCATCGCCGCCAGGTCGGCAAAACTGGCTTGGGCGCTCGCCTCGTCGGCTTCCAGGGTGCGGCGCAGCTTGCCCCACACGTCCGCCTCCCAACTGACGCCGGCCTGGGCGCTGTAGGTGTCGCGAATGCCGCTGGACGAACTGCTCAGGCTCGAACTGCTGCTGCCGGTGCCCTGACTGGAGCGCGTCTTGCCAACGGTCAGGTCCACGGTGGGGAAAAATGCGCCACGGGCATTGCGCACCAGTGCCCGGGCCTGCCGATACTGGGCGTCTGCCTGGGCCACGGTCTGGTTGGACGCATTGAGCTGGTTCACCAGGCCATTGAGTTGCGCATCGCCGTACAGCTCCCACCAGGCGCCCCTGGCCATCGCATCGCTGGGATTGGCCTGGCGCCAGCCCTGGGCCTCCTTGTATTGCACCGGGGCGGCAGCCTGGGGACGTTGATAATCCGGGCCGACGGCGCAGGCACTGAGCATCGCCACGCACAGCACCAGGCTCAGCACCCGCGAGCCACGGGCGGTCGCCAGCGTTGCGGCAAGATTGAAAGGCGAACGGTCGGTCATAGCGGAGTTTCCAGGGCAGCATCAGTGCGCACGCCGCGCCAGCGATTGAAGCGATGGCGCAGTTTGTCGAGATAAAGGTAAACCACCGGGGTGGTGTAGAGCGTCAGTACCTGGCTGAACACCAACCCACCGATGATGGTCAGGCCCAATGGCCGGCGCATTTCCGAGCCCTCGGCAGCGCCGAGCAGCAGCGGCAAGGCGCCAAGGATCGCCGCCAGCGTGGTCATCAGGATTGGCCGCAAGCGCAGCAGGCAAGCGCTGCGGATCGACTCCAGCGGCGTCTGCCCGGCACGTTCCAGTTGCAGCGCCAGATCGATCATCAGGATGGCGTTTTTCTTCACCACGCCGATCAGCAGGAACAGTCCCAACAGCGAGATCAGGCTGAACTCGCCACCCAGCGCGTAGATCGACAGCAACGCGCCGACCCCGGCCGATGGCAACGTAGACAGGATGGTCAGCGGATGGATGTAGCTTTCATAGAGCACACCCAACACCAGGTACACCGCCAGCAACGCCCCGAGGATCATGAACGGCTGGCTCTTCTGGGTGGCGGCGAACGCATCGGCGGTGCCGGCCATTTTCGCGATGACGTCCTCGGGCATCCCAAGCTTGGCAAGTGCCCGCTCGATGGCCGCGGTGCCCTGCTCCACCGTGACGCCTTCGGCCATGTCGAAGGAAATGCCCTCGGACGCGAACTGGCCTTCATGGCTGACCCGGTCATCCTCCAGGCTGTTCTCGTAGTGGGCAATGGCCGACAGCGGTACGCGCGCGCCATCGGCGGTGATCACCTGGACCTGCTCGAGGGTGCTCGGGTCCTGGGCGTACTTGGGATTGACCTCCATCACCACTTGATACTGGTTGAGGCTGTCGTAGATGGTGGATATCTGCCGCTGGCTGTAGGCGTTGTTGAGCACCGCGGTGACCATGTCCATGTCGATGCCCAGGCGCTTGGCCTGGTCGCGGTCCACCACCAGCGTCACCTGCTGCGCCCCACCACCGTCGCGGGCATCGATGGCGGTGAGTTCCGGCAAGGCCCGGAAGGCCGCCACGACCTTGGGGTACCAGGTGCGCAGCGACGCCAGGTCGGCGCTTTGCAGGATGTAGGAATATTGCGAGGTGGTCTGCTCGCGACCGCCACCGAACTGCAGGTCCTGGTCGGCCATCAACATCAACTGAGCGCCGGGGACCTTGGGCATTTCTTTACGAAGGCGCTCGATGACCTTTTGCGCAGAAATATTACGCTCCTTGATCGGCTTGAGGCGCACCAGCATGAAGGCGTTGTTGGTGCCGTTGTTGCCACCGATGAAACCGGCGACGCTTTGCACCGCCTCGTCCTTGAGCACGGCGCGGCGGAAGATTTCCATCTTCGGCTGCATCACGTTGAACGACAGCCCGTCGTCGCCACGCACGAAACCGATCAACTGGCCGGTGTCCTGCTGCGGCATGAAGGTTTTCGGCACCACCACGTACAACGCGACGTTCACGCCGATAGTCACCAGCAGGCTCAACAAGGTCAGGCGTCGATGGCGCAGCACCCAGTCCAGGCTGATGGCGTAACCTCGGACCATGCGCTCATTGAGCCGCAGGCTCCAGCGCTGCAAGCGGTTTTCCTGCCCCGGCACGTGAGGCTTGAGCCAACGTGCGCAGAGCATCGGCGTGAGGGTCAGCGAGACCACCAGCGAAACCACGATGGACGCCGCCAGGGTGATGGAAAATTCGCGAAACAGGCTTTCGATGATCCCGCCCATGAACAGGATCGACAGGAACACCGCCACCAGCGAGACGTTCATCGACAACAGGGTAAAGCCCACCTCTTCGGCCCCCCTATACGCCGCTGTCATAGGAGGGACGCCTTCGTCGATATGCCGGGAGATGTTCTCCAGCACCACGATGGCATCGTCCACCACCAGCCCGGTCGCGAGGATCAAGGCCATCAACGACAGGTTGTTCAGGGAGAAACCGTACAGGTACATCACCGCAAACGTGCCCACCAGCGACACCGGCACCGCCAAGGTCGGAATCAGCGAGGCGCGGAAATTGCCGAGGAACAGGAACACCACCAGCACCACCAGGGCCACGGCGATCAGCAAGGTCATTTCCGCTTCATGCAGGGTGGCCTTGATCACCGGCGAGCGGTCCATCGCCAGGTTCAGTTTGACGCTGGCCGGGAGCACGGCCTGCAATGCCGGCAGTTGCGCCTTGATCTCGTTGACCGTCTCGATGATGTTGGCCCCGGCCTGGCGGTTGATCACCAGCAACACGGCGGCATCGTTATTGAAGAAACCGCTGTTGTAGCGATCCTCGACGCTGTCGGTGACTTTCGCCACGTCCTTGAGCCGCAGTACCGAGCCATCCTGGTAACGGATGATCAGCGTTTCGTAGTCCTTGGCCTTCTCCAGTTGATCGTTGGCCTGGACCTGCCACATGCGCTGATCGTCTTCCACCGACCCCTTGGGCCGGCGCACGTTGCTATCGGCAACAGCAGTGCGCACGTCATCGAGGGCCACGCCGTACTGGTTGAGCAGATGTGGCTCCAGTTCGATGCGCACCGCCGGCAACGAGCTGCCGCCGATCTGTACCTCGCCGACGCCCGAGACCTGGGACAGGCTCTGGGACAGGATGGTCGAAGCCAGGTCGTAGAGCTGGCCTTTTTTCAACACATCCGAGGTCAGCGACAGCACCATGATCGGCGCCTGGGACGGGTTGACCTTCTTATAGGTCGGCATACTGCGCATGCCGCTGGGCAACAGGTTGCGCGACGCATTGATGGCCGCCTGCACTTCCCGGGCGGCACCGTTGATGTCACGGTCCAGGTCGAATTGCAGGATGACGCGGGTAGAGCCCTGGCTGGAACGGCTGCTCATGGTGTTGACCCCGGCGATGGCGCCGAAGGAACGCTCCAGGGGCGTAGCCACCGTCGACGCCATCACCTCGGGGCTGGCCCCTGGCAGGTTGGCCTGGACCACGATCACCGGGAAATCCATTTGCGGCAGCGGCGAAACCGGCAGCAGGCCGAAGCTCACACCACCGAGCAGCATGATGGCGAAGCTCAGGAGCATGGTCGCGACCGGACGCTTGATGAATGGACCGGACAGGTTCATCGGCACAAGCTCCGGACTTCATATGACAAACCGAGAGTAGTAGCTGGGCTTTTGTAGTGAGGGGATTTATCCCCGCCATGTGGGAGCAAGGCTTGCCCGCGATGAGGGCGATGCGGTCCTGCAGAATCGAGGCGCCTGTTTCGCGAGCAAGCTTTGCTCCCACATAGCGGGAGCAAGCTCCCTCGCCACGAAAAGCGCTGCACCGCCGTCATACCCGCACCTCTTTCCCATCAGGCCTGGCAAACCGGCGCCCCAGTCGATCGAAATACAGGTAGATCACCGGGGTGGTGAACAACGTCAATACCTGGCTCACCAACAACCCACCGACCATCACCAAGCCCAGGGGCTGGCGCAGTTCGGCGCCGGAACCGGTGGCGAACATCAGCGGTATTGCACCGAACAAGGCCGCCAGGGTGGTCATCAGGATCGGGCGGAAGCGCAGCAATGCAGCCTGGTAGATCGCTGTCTGCGGGTCCATGCCCTGGTTGCGCTCGGCGTCGAGGGCGAAGTCGATCATCATGATCGCGTTCTTCTTGACGATACCGATCAGCAGAATGATGCCGATGATCGCGATCATGCCCAGGTCATTGCCACTGAGGATCAAGGCCAGCAAGGCACCGATGGCCGCCGAGGGCAAGGTGGAAAGAATGGTGATCGGGTGGATGTAGCTTTCGTACAGCACGCCCAGCACGATGTACATGGTCACCACCGCTGCCAGGATCAGCAGCAAGGTACTCGACAGCGACGCCTGGAATGCCTGGGCCGCGCCCTGGAACTCGGTCTGCACGCCCACCGGCATGCCGATGTCCTGCTGGACCTTTTCGATCACGTCCACCGCATGCCCCAGGGCCACGCCCGGCGCCAGGTTGAACGACATCATCACCGCCGGGAACTGGCCAATGTGGGCGATCGCCAGTTGCGCCTGGCGTTCTTCGACCCGGGCCAGGCTCGACAGCCGCACCTGCCCGCCGTCGGTGGTCTTGACGTGAATCTGGTCCAGCGCCTGGGGCCCGATCCGTTCCCCGGCCTGGGCCTGCAACACCACGCGGTACTGGCTGGCCTGGGTGTAGATGGTGGAGATCTGCCGCTGACCGAAGGCGTCATAGAGCGCATCGGTGATGTTCGACACCGAGACGCCCAGGCGAGAGGCTGCGTCGCGGTCGATCACCAGGTAGACCTGCAACCCCTTGTCCTGCAGGTCGCTGGCCACATCGGTCAGCTCCGCCTGTTGGGCCAGGGCTTCGACCAGGCGCCCGCTCCAGAGGCTGAGCAATTCGGCGTCCGGCGACGACAGGCTGAATTGGTACTGGGTCCGGCTGACCCGGTCTTCAATGGTCAGGTCCTGCACCGGTTGCATGAACAAGCGAATGCCCACCAGCCGATCCAGTTGCGGCTGCAAGCGGGCGATGATCTCGCTGGCGCTATCACCCCGTTCGCTGTGGGGCTTGAGGTTGATCAGCAGGCGACCGCTATTGAGCGTGGCATTGTCGCCGTCCACGCCGATGTAGGACGACAGGCTCTCCACCGCCGGGTCCGCCAGGATCACTTTCGCCAGTTGCTGCTGGCGCTCGCTCATGGCGGCAAAGGAGATCGATTGCGGCGCCTCGGAAATGCCCTGGATCACCCCGGTGTCCTGCACCGGAAAGAACCCCTTGGGCACGGCCAGGTACAGCACCACCGTCAGTACCAAGCTACCCACCGCCACCAACAGGGTCAGCGGCTGGTGTTTGAGCACCCATTGCAACTTGCGTCCGTAGGCGGCGATCAACCAGTCGATCCAGGCGCCGCTGGCGCGGTAGAAACGGCCCTGCTCTGCTTCCTTGGGCTCACGCTTGAGCAAGCGGGCGCACATCATCGGCGTCAGGGTCAGGGACACCACCAGGGAAATCAGGATCGCCACCGCCAGGGTGATGGCGAACTCGCGAAACAGCCGTCCCACGACATCGGCCATGAACAGCAGCGGAATCAGCACGGCGATCAGCGACAGCGTCAGGGATATCAGCGTGAAGCCGATCTGCTTCGCGCCCTTGAGCGCGGCCTGCAGCGGGCTGTCGCCCTCCTCGATGAAACGAGCGATGTTCTCCAGCATGACGATGGCATCGTCCACCACGAAACCGGTGGCAATCGTCAGGGCCATCAGGGTCAGGTTGTTGATGGAGAAACCGGCCAGGTACATCACGCCGAAGGTGCCGATCAGCGACAGTGGCACGGCCACCGACGGAATGATGGTGGCGCTGACACGACGCAGGAACAGGAACGTCACCATGACCACCAGCACGATGGCGATCAGCAATTCATGCTGCACGTCGGTGACCGATGCTCGGATGGTCTGGGTGCGGTCGGTCAGCACGGTGACATCCAGGCCGGCCGGCAAGTTATCGGTAATGCTCGGCAGCAGGGCCTTGATCCGGTCCACCACTTCGATGACGTTGGCCCCCGGCTGACGCTGGATGTTCAGCAGCACGGCCTGGTTTTCGTTGGCCCAGGCGGCAAGGCGTTCGTTTTCGGCGCCGTCGACGATCTGTGCCACGTCCTTGAGCCGCAACGGCGCGCCGTTGGCGTAGGCCAGGATCAGTTCGGCGTAGTCCTTGGGCGAGGTCAACTGGTCGTTGGCGTCGAGCATCGAGACCCGGGTCGGGCCGTCGAAGTTGCCCTTGGGCTGGTTGACGTTGGAAGCGCCGATCAATGTGCGCACGTCTGCCAGGTTCAGGCCATTGGCCGCCAGGGCCTCGGGATTGACCTTGATGCGCACGGCCTGGCGCTGGCCACCGGCGATGGTGACCATGCCGACGCCGCTGATCTGGGCGATTTTCTGCGCCATGCGGGTGTCCACCAAGTCATTGAGCTTGGGCAGCAGCATGGTCTTGGAGGTGATAGCCAGGGTCAGCACCGGGGTGTCGGCCGGGTTGACCTTGTTGTACACCGGCGGTGCCGGCAGGTCCTTGGGCAGCAGGTTGGTGGCCGCATTGATCGCGGCCTGCACCTGCTGCTCGGCGACGTCCATGTTGATGTCGAGGTTGAAGCGCAGCGTAAGCACCGATGCACCACCGGAACTGGTGGAGGCCATCTGCGTCAGGCCCGGCATCTGTCCGAACTGGCGCTCCAGGGGCGCGGTCACCGCGCTGGTCATTACATCGGGACTGGCGCCCGGGTACAGGGTCATCACGCGGATGGTCGGGTAATCGACCTGGGGCAATGCCGACACCGGCAGCAGCCGATAGGCGATCAGGCCGGCCAGGATGATCGCCAGCATGCTCAGGGTGGTGGCGACCGGGCGAAGGATGAACAGCCGCGAGAGATTCATGCGCCGCCCTTTTTCGCCTTGTCGGCCGCAACCGGCTCAGCGGGCACCGCTGCGGACTTGCCCTGCAGGTGCTCGGTCGGCGTGGTGGGCACTTCCTGGCTGTCGCTGACCACTTCCACTTCACTGCCTTCCTTCAGGCGATCGGTGCCTTCGAGCACCACCCGGTCACCGGCGACCAGGCCTTCGGTGACCACGGTGTTCGCACCGTCGCTGGCGCCGATCTTCAGCTTTTTGATGGTGACCTTCTTGTCGCCATCCAGGGCATAGACGAAGGTGCCATTGGTGCCGAACTGAATGGCCGCCGTCGGCGCCAGGGTCACGCCTTTGAGGGTGTCGGCCAGCAGGTGGACATTGACGAACTGGTTGGGGAACAGCGACTGGTCGCGGTTCTCGTAGCGGGCCTTGAACTTCAAGGTGCCGGTGGTGACATCGATCTGGTTGTCCAGGCTTTGCAGCACGCCGCTGGCCTGCAGCTTCACATCGCCCCGGTCCCAGGCTTCGACGGGCAGTTTCGCCCCGCTGCGGTAACGGGCGAGCACCGTGTCAAGGTTGTTTTCCGGCAAGGTGAACACGACGCTGATGGGTTGGGTCTGGGTGATGACTGCCAGGGCCGTGGTGTCGTTGGCCGCCACCAGGTTGCCGATATCCAGTTGCCGCAAGCCGACCCGCCCGGAGATAGGCGCGCGGATCTTGGTGAATTCGAGGTTGAGCTTGGCGTCGTTGACCGCCGCCTGGTTGGTCTTGACCGTGCCCTGGTACTGGCCCACCAGCGCCGCGGCGGTGTCGAGGGTCTGCTTGGCAATACTGTCTTCAGCGTACAGGCCGCGATACCGCTCAAAGTCTACCTGGGCATTTTTCAACTGGGCCTGGTTCTGCAACAGCGTGCCTTCGGCCTGGAGCAAGGCGTTCTGGTATGGACGCGGGTCGATCTCGGCCAGCAGGTCCCCGGCCTTGACCATCTGCCCTTCTTCGAAAGCGATCTTGACCAGTTCGCCACCCACGCGGCTGCGCACGTTGATGGTATTGAGGGCCGTGACCGTGCCCAACGCCTTGTAGTACAGCGGGAAATCCCCGGTCACCGCCGGCGCCACCCGCACCGGAATCGGCCCCGTCGCCCCACCGAACCCTGGCCGCATGCCACCCGAACGCCCCATGTGCCCCGCCGCGGCTTTATCCCCTGCCCCAGGCTTCTGCGCCGAGCCACTGGGCCAGAACTTCCAGGCCAGCGCCGCGACCACTAATACGATAAACAGGCCGAACAGCCAGCGACGGGAATTGCGGGAAACAGAGGATTGCATGGAGTGATCAACCATTGGGCGCGTGGACTTCTTTTACGGGAGGCTGAACGATAAGCACTGGCGGGTGTTTAGCAAAGCGCCTTTACCGGCAATTTACGTTGGGCTTACCTGGCACATAGTCGGCTAACGCCTTGAAGCACAAAAGAAAACGGCCTGGACAGGGCCAGGCCGTTAACAATTGTAATAAATACCTTATTTCAGAACGGCCAACGCAGCGTCGTAGTTTGGCTCTTCACCGATTTCCTTGACCAGCTCGCTGTGCAGCACGGTGTCGTTTTCGTCCAGCACCACCACCGCACGGGCGGTCAGACCTTTCAGCGGGCCATCAGCGATTGCCACGCCGTAGTCCTGGATGAACTCGGCACCGCGCAGGGTCGACAGGTTCTGGACGTTTTCCAGGCCTTCGGCGCCGCAGAAACGCGCCTGGGCAAACGGCAGGTCGGCGGAGATGCACAGCACCACAGTGTTGGTCAGGCCGTTGGCCTGGGCATTGAACTTGCGCACGGAGGTGGCGCAGGTCGGCGTGTCGACACTTGGGAAAATGTTCAGCACTTTACGCTTGCCGGCAAAGTCCTTCAGGGAAACGTCCGACAGATTGCCGGCAACCAGAGAAAAGGCTGGTGCCTTGGAACCGGCTTGTGGCAACTGGCCGTTGACTTGGACCGGGTTGCCTTTGAGAGTGACTTGAGCCATGAACGGATTCCTTCTGACAGGTTTGAAAATGGTGAGGCCGGAGTTAACCACGAAATGCTTGCGCGACCTACCGCTGGACATAAAAAGACATGGTGTCGCCATCCTGTGTGGGAGCTGCGAAGCCTGCGATCTTTTGATCTTTTGATCTTTTGATCTTTCGCTTGAGATTCAAGTGTATTGGGAAAGATCGCAGCCTCGTTGCACTCGACAGCTCCACAGCTCCTACATGGCTCCTACATGGCTCCTACATGCTCCTACGCAGTTCTCATAGGGGTATTCGAGGCTATTTAGCCTTGAATTTCAGAAACGACTGGTGCAAATCCGACGCCCAGCCATCGATGACCCCTTTGACGTCATCGGGCTTCATGACTTGGGACTCGTTGGACAACGGCTTGCCCGTACCTTTGCGCACCACCTGGGCGACCACCGCGTTGTTGCCACCGTCGAGAAAAACCGCTTCGGTGCCCAGGTTGGTTTCCTGGTCGCGAATGCCGCTGGCAGTGCTGACAGCGGCCGCCACCAGCGCAATCGGGATCACCTCATAAGGTTTCAAGCCTTCGGTCTTGCTGCTGACCGCCGTGATGGCCGCCCGCATCACCAATACACCCGGCCCAGGAGCTGTCGCCAGGGGCAAGGATTTGCCCGCTTCCCGCTTGAGGGCCTGATCGTAATAAGCGGTGATGCCAGACAGTGTGCCCTGGGGGATCTTCACGGTCGGCTGTGGCTTGGGATAAAGCTGCGTCGGCTCGATATAAATACTGGTGTACTTGCCCGGGTCGATCTTCGGATCGACCCAACGCATGACCTCGGCCCCCGACGGCGACTTCTCTTCCTTGAGCCGGCTGTAATCACCCAGGAACCCGGAGTACTCATCCGGCTGGGTGACTTTGCTGGAGCAACCCGCCAAGGCGAGCGAGGCAATGCAAACAGTGCCGATCATCGACGAAAACTTCATGCTGTCACTCCTGTAAGCCACACGAGACGGGGCCGGAACTACAGGTATAGCCAATGGACAGGTTTTTGCCTGCACTGAGAAGCGCGTGCGTGATTCAGCCGCGTTCGCGCGGTATCAGGCTCTGCAACTGTTGTGCGAGGAAGTTGGCATCGAACGCAAACGTGTCGGGGTCCTTCAAGCCGTTGGTCCGACGCCATTGCCATTGCACCGATGGCGGTTGGCAAACCAGGGAAATACTGCCGTGACGGGTCGCCGCCAGGCCAATGATCGACAAAGAAATCTGCCCACCCACGCCCATCACCTCCGGCACGAATTCCACCGGTCTGCCGGTAATGGTCAAGGTCAGTTTTTCAGTCTTGAAACCAGACGTCTCTACCGGGACGCTCGGCCCGTGCGCCACATACGTCTCTCGGCTCAGTTCCAGCAGGCCGAGCGCCATGACGGGCGCCAGCCATTGCTCGATTTGCCCGTACAACGCCTTGATCTGTTCGGCCCAGACCGTTGCCTGGGCCTGGTGTAGTTGTTTCTTGTGCGCTTCGCTGTCGGCGTAGTGACGAAGCATCTCGCCCAATTGCTGTACATCGTCCATGGGCCGGTCCTCGATTAAGGGAGTACTGCGAAGCGCGATGATGACAGGTTCAAGACGTTGGCGTACGTAAAAGCCCTCTTTGCCTGCGCGTTGGGCTCTTCAGCGCAACCGCGCCATCGCCAGTGTGTCCACCCAGCGACCGTCACGCACGGCATAGTCGCGCATCAGGCCTTCGGTTTCGAAGCCGAACTTGCGGTACAGCCCGATGGCCGCTTCGTTGTCGGCGTACACCGTCAACTCGACCCGCCGCAGGTTCATCCAGTTGTCCGCGACGTCCAGCGCGGCGGCCAGCAGCATCGACCCCACGCCCTTGCCCTGCCAGGCAACAGCCACGCCCATGCCGAGGCTACCGCAATGGGCACGACGCACGCGTAAGAACTGCTCCAGCCCCAGGTTGCCGATGACTTCACCCTGGTGCAGGGCCACCAGTTTCAATGAACGCTCGTCGTCCATTGCCAGGCGTTTGCGCCAGACTTCGGTGGACTGGAAAGGCATTTGCAGCACCTGGCGAGTCACCGCCGGGTCGCTGTAGAGCGCGGTGACACCGGCAATGTGGGCTTCAGTGAAGCGTACGAGGGTGATCGATGATTCGGACATGCGGCTCCTCCCTGGAGACGTGACGAGGCCGATCACTATACGCCGCGCCTGGCTGTGTGGGGAACCTGTGGGAGCGAGCTTGCTCGCGATGAGGCCCTTTCAACCGGCATCGATGTTGAATGGACGACCGCTATCGCGAGCAAGCTCGCTCCCACAAAGGGCCTACTTCCTATTTTGGGTTATGCCTGAAACCAATCCCGGCGCTCATCCAGCGTGCGATGGATCAGCTCACGAAGCATCTGCACCTCTGGCGAGCCTTCGGCCTGGGCATTGACGGCCATCCACAAGTGCCGCTGCATCGACAGGCCGAACACTTGCGGCAATGCCACCAGGCCTCGGTCGAAACGGCTCATGTACTGCGGCAACAGACCGATGCAGGCGCTGCAGCGAATCATTTCCAGCATCAATTCGTAGGATTGCACCTGCACCACACCGGCCCGGCGCTGTTCTATCAGGGCGTTCCACGGGGCGAAGCCATCCACGTGTCGGTCCGCCTGCCATTGCACCAGCATGTAGTCGTTCAGATCGTCCAGGCAATCCGGGCGCGTGGCCGGTCGCGAGTAGCGCTTGGCGATGTGCGGCACATAGTCCAACCGCGCCAGTCGATCCGCGGGCAACGTGGCGAAACTCGGCCCTGGCACCGACACCTGGGCATCACTCAACCAGAGCACCAGGTCGGCGCTGACGGCTTGCAGTGCCAGTTCACTGTCCAGGGTGATGATCTGCAGTCGCACGCTGGCGTTGCGCCGCAGCAACGAGATCAGGTCGCGTCCCAGGATGTCATGCAGAATCGACTCGGCCACGGCGAGGCGAATCAAGGGTTGATCGTTCAGCGGCGGCGCGCTTTCGTGGGCCAGGGTGATCAATCGCGCCTGCAACTGCCGGCCTTCACGAGTGAGGGTCAAGGTGCTGCCCTGGAAGCTGAACAGCGAGCGTTGCAGCCGCGTCTCCAACTGCGCCAACTGCTTGCGCAGCCAGGTTGCCTTGACGTTTAGACTACGGGCCGCTTGCATGAAGCAGCCGCAACGGGCACTGACCAGGAAACACTGCGCCACCTGCGGTTCAATACCGCCGGCCAATGTCAGCCAGGGATCGGGGACACGCAACGGCGTGCGGTATGCGGTGACAGCCTGGCGTCCTGCTGGCTCGGTGAAGGTCATGGGTGACTCCCTGTCGGTTTACGAATACGTGGGGCAAATAACACAATCGCTGTGGCCAGAGATTGCTCCCGCAGGTCTGTAGGAGCTGACGAGCGAAGCGAGGCTGCGATCTTTTCACTGCCAATTGAGTCCGGAGCGAAAGATCAAAAGATCGCAGGCTTCGCCAGCTCCTACAGAGCCCAGCGGGAGCAGGCTCCCTAGCCACGGGGGAGACCCGCCTAAAGCCCCTCCTCCAGCACCTTGCTCAACTGCGCGCCATCGATGCTCAACGTGGCCGTGTCGAGCATGCCGTCCAGGTAGGCCTTGGCGATCTGTTCCTGGCGCTGGCCGCGCAGGGCCTGGGTCAGGCGTTCGCGGACGTCGTCCAGGGTCGCCTCCCGGGCCGGCTGTTGTTCGGTGAGCTTGATGACATGGAACCCCGCCGGGCTCTGCACCGGGTCCGACACCGCGCCGACCTTCAGGCGCGCCACCGCCTCACGCACCGGCGGGACCAGTTGCTGCAAGGGCTGGAAACCACTGTCACCGCCGCGCTCGGCACTGGTGCGGTCCTGGGAAAAACGGCTGGCCAGGGCGCCGAATTCAGCGGGCGAGGCCTGGGCTTTCTTGCTCAACTCCAGCGCTTGCCGGCGCACCGCCTCTACGGTTTGCGGCTCGGTGGCCGCCAGGAAAATCTGGCTGACGCGGTACAACGCCGGTGCGGTCCAGTTGGCTTTCCCGGCGTCATAAGCCTGCTTCAACTCGTCTTCACTGGGATACCCGGCGGGCACCTGGCTGACCGACTGCAAGTAGTCGCGAAACACAATCTGCTCAGTCGCCGCCCGCGTCTGCCGCTCCACCTCGGGCCGCTCGCGCCAACCCTGGGCGTCGGCCTGCTCCAACACGGCTTTTTCCGCCAGGCGGGCACGGATCCAGCCTTCCAGCGCAGCCCGATTGCCACGCATTTGCTGGCGAACTTCAGGAGCCAGTGCGGCCAGCAACGCCTTGAGTTCATCGGGGCTGACCTGCTGGTTGCCCAAGCGCGCCAGGCTCGGCGAGTCGGGCGTAGCAACGCTGACGGCCTGTACCGCGGCGACCGGATCGCTTCCCGGCCGCAGGCCCAGCACCAGCGCCACGGCGAGCAGGCCCAGCGCGGCGGCGCTGATGACGAAGGTCGGTTTTTTCACGATACGACGGCCTCCTCCGATGGCGCCTCGACCGGCTCGGCCGGGGTTTGCATACGCGCCGCGTTCTGGCTGTACTCCCGCAGGTAGACAATGAACTCCTGCAACAGGCGATCCCACAGTTCCAGGTGGCTGCGCAAATGATCGGCGCTCACGCCTGCCGCGACCACCACGTCCATTTCCATCACCAGGAACTCACCCTGCAGCGACAACCGGGCAAAGCGGCGCGAGGCGTTCCACAACTCCACCAACCCAGTTGGTAACTCGCCCTGTACCCGCAAGGCACAGCTGAAGGTGAAGTCCAGGTATTGGCCCGCTGTCGGCGCAGGATTACCCAAGCGCACCGCAAAGCCGATGCCCTGGCTGGCGCTGAGCAGTTGCACGATGCCGTTCTGCTCGGTTTCGTTGACCCGATAGCCCGCGGCCTGCAACCACTCGGTCAGGGATTTTGCACCGACGTATTCAATCATTGAGGTCATGCTCGCTTCTTCCTTGTTCTGTTCAGTGAGTGATCGAGGCCTGGGGCGCATCGAAACGATTCTTGTAGAGATCATCGCCAAAGCCCTGGGCCAGCTCTTCGAAACGCACCCGGGCCTTGGCCGCGAACGGCTGGCGGATCTTCATGATGTCGGTCACATCAATGGTTTCGTAGGCATGCAGCAACGTCTTGGCGACTTCGTACATTTGCTGATTCTTGACCGAACATTGCTGCACTTGTGTGTCACGCTCGGTCAATTGCGCCTCCAGGCGGGCGCGCTCGGTCTCTTTGCCACGGGCCAGGGTCAATAATTCCTCGTAGGCTTTCTTGAATTTGCCGATTTGCTCGTTGCTCGCCGCCACCTGGGCCTGGGCCTGGCTTTGCAGGTTTTGCTGGTGCCCGGCCAGTTGCTCGTTCAGGGCCTGGGCCTTGCTCAGTTGCGCGGTCAACTGCTTGATCTGCGCCTGGGCTTCCTTGGCCTGGCTCTCGGCAGCCTGACGAGCGGCGCTGGCCTGGGCCTGCTCGCTTTGCAGGGCTTGCAACTGGGCGGTGGTGCTGCGCAGCTGTGTCCGCAGCCGCTCTTCCAGGCCTTCGCCGTGCGCCACGCCACTGAGCAGCAGGCCCAGCATCAGCAACGCAGCCGGACATGGGTATTTGGCTCGCCTTTTCATGAGGCCTCCCTGCGCTTAGAAGCGCGTGTTGATTTCAAGCTGCAAGACATCGATGTCGTACGGCGCGCCGTACACCGCTTCGGAACTCAACCAGCGACCGGTGGCGAAGACGTTGCTCGCCAGGCCATAGTTGCCGCCCAGGAAATAGCCCTTGGCGTTGGTGCCACCCAGATGGAATGACGAATCGTTGAAGCCGTCCGGCAAGGCATCCGGCTGGATGTACTTGTAGCCGGCGAAAAGGTTCCAGTCGCCTTCGCGCTTGAGCTCCAGCGAGTTGCCGAGGGTGAACTGGAGCATCCAGGCGTTGGCGCCGCTTTCCACCTCGCCATCGCTGTCCAGATTGTTGGCGAACTGACCGGCGGAGCGCTTGCGCATCTCGCCTTCGTCGTAGCCCAGGTTGTGGACGTAGTGGGCCTGGCTGCGCAGTTTCAGGTCTTCAGGCAGATCGGTGTCCCAGGCCAGATTCAGGTCCAGCAGGTTGAATTCCGAGGCCAGGCCGACGTATTGCGGCTGTGGCGTGGTGGACGGGTTGAGAGGATTGGGCGCGATGTCGCGCAGCAGGAACACGGTGTTGCCCTTTTGCATGAACGCCACGCGTGAGCCGTCGCTGTCGCTGTCGCAGCCTGGATCACCGGCCCAAGGCTGGCACGACGAAGAGCGCTGGCCTTCGATGTCGTCGAAGCGGTAATAGGCCATGGCCCCCTTGATCCGGTTGCTGTCGTTGATGGCCCAATTGGCCCCCAGTTGCGCACCGTACAGCCACTTGTTGTCGCTCTCCTCCTTGTCGCTGCCGTTGCTGGTGCTGGTGTCGTTGGTGTACTCCACCGGGAACGCGCCAACAGTACCGAACACGCCCCAGTCCTGATTGAGCTTGTGGTTGAAGTTCGCCGCCACACCGTCGAAGTTCAGGTCACCGGAATACAACAGATCGGTGGAGAAAAACGGGTTGGCGAAACGCCCGCCGGTCAGGGTCAACTCGTCCGAGGGTTTCCAGGTCAGGTAACCCTGGTCGAGCCAGATGTCTTTCTTGCCAAAACCGCCACCGAGGGTCTGGGTGGTGGACACCGGATTGTTGTCCGAGCCGGTACCGATGCGGATGCCCGCGGTCCATTGCGGGGCAATCACGGCCTTCATGCCCAGGCGTGCGCGCAGGCGGAACAGGTTCTCGCGGTCTTCGCGGGTGTTGAGCAACGGCGGCAGGCTGGAGCTGCTGTTGGGATTGACGTCGTAGGGGCCCTTGTCATTGAGCCGGGCGAAGTCGACGATTTCGTTGCTGTTGGTGCCCGAGTAATAGCGCGACTCATCCCGCAGGCGAATGTCGCCATCGAAACTGATGCGCGAGACCCAATCCGGGAAGGTGTTGGGCTGGGCCCAGTTTTCCTGCTTGGCAGTGGCCATGACTTCAGCCTTGACCTGGTCGCGGATCTGCTCACGCACGATGTTCGGCACGTATTGCACCCGCACGTCCCCCGGCGCGCCGGCCGGCGCTGCGGCAACCGCCGTGGCTGCCTGGCGGGCCTGCACGGCTTCCCGTTCTGCCTGGGCGATCAAGCCATCGGCCTGATCCTGTTTCAACACGCCCTGCTGCACCAGCAGGCGGATCAGATTGATCGTGGCGTTTTCCGAGGGCGCCGGGGCGGCGGCCGCGTGCCCGGCCAGGCTCAGGACCACCAGGCCGATCGCCCACGATAATCGATTCACATTGGAAATCATCTGCACACAACTCCTTTGGCAAACTTTCAAATAGTCGGTTAACCCGGCCGCCGTCCCTGCAAGGACAAGCGCACGGGTAAAGTCAGGGAGGCCGGTGGCCGTTCACTCAAATGGGGCGCGGCACGCAGGGCGGAAATCACTTGTTCGTCCACTTGCGGGTTGCCGCTGGACTTGACCAGCTCGACCCGGGTGATTTCGCCCACGGCACTGAGCCAGACATCGGCCTGCAGCGAGAACGCCAGGCTGCGCAAGTCGGGGTTTTCTCGCAGCAAGCGCTGAAAGGTGAACGCCAGGAACTGGCTGTAAGTGCCATTGCCGAGGCGCCCGCCCCCTGCCCCGGCCATGCCGCCGCCCTTGCCGGCGCCGATGTTGAAGGCGTCGTTACCGGACTGGGCATCGCCGTCCATCTGCATCGGGTTCGCCAGGTCATCGACTGGCGACGGCGGCGCCTCTTCCTCGGGCTTGACCTCTTCAGGCTCGGGGGTCGGTTCTGGCTCGACCACCTTCTCCTCGACCTGGGGTTCCGGCTCCTTGGGTTTCTCCGGCGGTGGTGGGGGTGGAGGCGGCAGCGGGATAATGGTCGGCACCTTGGGTGCTTCGCGGCGCACGCCACTCATGTCGTTGGCCCACTGCCACAGCAGCCAGGCCGCCACGGCGCCCAGCGCCAGGCCGGCGGCCCACTTGAGCAGGCGCAACGGCGAGGTCTTCACCGGGGGCGGATCGATGGGAAGTCTGGCGGTCATGGTCAGCCCTGGCTCGGTTTGCCGGTCACCAGACCGACCTGGGACAGTTCCAGACGCCGCAGCAGGTCCAGCACTTCAATGACTTTCTGGTACTGCACCGTCGCGTCGCCGCGCACGATCACCGGGAAGTCCGGGCTCTGGGCCTTTTCGATGCGCAGGCGCTCTTCCAGCTCGGCCAGGGTCACCGGATAGGCATCAAGGAAGACCTGCCCGCCGTCGTTCACCGAAATCGCCTTGGTCTTGGCTTCGGACAACGACACCGAGGCACTGGCCTTGGGCAGGTTGATCTGGATACCCGACACCTGGGCCGTGGCCGTGAGGATGAACATCACCAGCACCACCATGAGCACATCCACCAGCGGCGTGATGTTGATGCTGTCAACCGCCGCGTCATCGTCGTCATCGTGTGAAGCGTTTACGCTAGCCATGGCGATTTCCTCAGGCCGGTACGGACGATTGGGCGTGATGATTACGGCGATGCGCCGCTTCACCGGACTGGCCTTCACCGTGCATCTCCGCCAGGCGCGTGATGAACTCGTCGACGAAGACCCGCATGTCGGCGCTGACTTCCTTGTTGCGGGTGATCAGGCGGTTGTAGCCAAACAGCGCCGGGATCGCGACGAACAGGCCCATGGCGGTGGCGAGCAATGCCGCGGCCATGCCCGGGGCGATGGCGTTGATGTTCACGTCACCGGCCATGGCCGTGCCGAGGAACACCACCATGATCCCCAGCACGGTGCCGAGCAGGCCGATGTACGGACCGCCGGCGATGGCGTTGGACAGGGTCGAGAGCTTCGAACTCAGTGCTTGGTTTTCCCGGGTGCGCACGCCGTCCATGGAACAGCGGATCGCTTCGATGGTGGCCGCCGACACCGACGAAGTGTCAGCGCCCTGCTCGCGGCGGGTGCGGATCTCCTTGACGGCCACCAGGTACAAACGCCACAGCGACGAGTGTTGCAGGCGCTGGCCGAGGCCCTGGTCGTCGGCGAACATTTCCAGGCGTGTGCCGATCTGGGCGAACTGTTCACGGAAGGCTTCGTTGGCCGCGCTGAGACGGCTGACCATGCGGTTCTTGCGGATCATGATGATCCACGACTGGAACATCATCAGCACCAGTACCCCGATGATCACCCAAGCGTCCATCGGCACGGCCTTGAGCAGGAAGCCCAGGCTGCCGAAACCGAAGCCGGACTGCTCTTCATCGACCCCGTAGGCCAGCAGTTTCGACTCGGCGCCCTGGGCATTGGCGTCAGCCAACAACAGCGGCGCCGGACGGGCGACCTTGGACAGGCGCGCTTCGTCCATGGCCCCGCCAAATGGCGCGAAGGCACCTTCGGAAAGGTCGGCCCCCAGGGCTATCGGCGAATTGAACGCGGGCATCGCCACCGCCAGGCTCGCGGTTTCACGCCCGTTGACGTACAGCACGACCCGATCGCCCGAGGCGGTCAAGGCCAGGTGTTGCCACTGGCCAGGGTTCAGCGGCTGGGTCGAGACCGCACGCTGGTCATTGATCGCTACGAACGGCACACCCTGGTTGACGCCAACCAACAGGCTGGTGGCGGCTTCGCGACGAGCAAGGATGACTTGCTCGCCACTGGCCTGGTCCTGGCGCAGCCAGGTGCTGAAGGTGAACGCCGCACCGGCACTGTGTTGCAACGAAGGGCTGGCCGGCAACAACAGCGGCTGGCCGTTGAACTGCAAGGCACGCCCGATCACGCCGTCGATGCTCGCGCCGGCCGCGCCCTGGGCATTGTTGCCGTAGGCCGTGGTGTCCCGGGGCGGTACGCCGGTGGCGCCGTCAAAGTGGTACAACGCGGTGTAGTCCGGGTCGAAGGTCAACTGGCCGCTGCCCGTGGCCGGTGCCTTCTGGTTGCCGTAATACATCCACACGTCCTGACGCTGGCCGCCCTCCACGCTCGGCACATCGACCCAGATCAACGCCATGCCCATCAGCGGGTCGAAGCTTTCGATCTGGTGATTGAGCACGGTCTTGTCGTCGGCACTGACGAAACGCAGGTCCGAGCCGTCGTCCTTGACGCCGTCGAAAGTGAAGTTGCCGGTGTGCAGGCGCACCAGCAGCGCGGTGCGGCCCAAGGCCTGGGCGATGGCGGCGCCCTGGGGCGTGGTGTCCACCGAAATCTGTTTGCGGTAGTGCCAATCGTCCTGCCACCAGGCGTTGGCGGTCGCCGGAAGCACCAGCCCCAGGCAGATAAACAGGGATAACAATAAGCGTTGCATGGACATGACTCCTGGGTTCAAAACGTCGCTTGCAGGTTGAAATGCAGGCGCGATTCCTGTTTCGAGGTGTTCGGCCCTTCGAGCAGCGGATAGCCCCAGTCGAGGCTGCCGGATAACCATTTGCTCAGGCTGGCGCGGGTGCCGAGGCCGACGCTGGCGAGGCTGTAGTCGGCCTCCTGGTCGGGCAGTTCGTCGCGCAGGTACAACTGCGCGCCTTCGGCGAAGGCATAGAAGCGCCACTCCTGGACATAACTGCCGAGAAACTTCGCCAGGGACGGGGTGCGCAGCTCCTGGGACAGCAGGTAGCCATCATCACTGGTGCGCTCGGCGGCCAGGTAGCCACGTACCGAGGTGGCACCACCGGCAGAGAATTGTTCGTTGGAAACCAGCGGCCCGGAGGCGAGTTGGAAGGCCGCCTTGGAGGCGGTCTGCCAATCATTGCCGAAGGTGAAGGTGTAATTGCCGTCACCCTTGAGCACGGCGAAGCTGGGGCTGGCGCGATAGCGCTTGTAGTCGAATTCTTCGTCGGAGCTGCCGTAACCCAGCAGGCTACGAGTACCCGCCACCAGGCTCAGGCCGAGGCCCAACTGGCTGTGTTCGGTGTAGCGAAAGCCGTTGTAGGCAAAGGTGAACGGCGCGTACTTGAGCGGTGCCTTGTCGCTGGCGCCACCGAGGTTGAGCTCTTCTTCGAAATCCTTGAAATCCACCCCGACCGAAAAGCTGTTGGCCCACGCCCCGCTGGACGGCAGACTGTAGATCGCCGACACCCCGTAGGAATGACCTTTACCCAACACGTTGCTGCCGCCAACCGTCGCTACGTTGCTGTCGGATTGGTAACCCGAGAACTGCACACTCCAGCGTTCGTTCAGCGGCGCGGTATAGGAGCCCGACCAGACCTTGGCGTTTTCGGTGTCCTGGGGCGCGGTGAAGAAGGTCAGCGAAACGCTGTGGCCCAGTTGCCAGAGGTTGTTGTAGCCCAGGCTGGCGACCGTGCGCAGCTTTTCGGTGTCGGCACTGTAGTCGTTGTTCAGCCCCAGGCTGGCTTGCCAGGGGTCTCGGTCTTCGACCTGCAAATCCACGTCCATCGTCCCGGGGCGCTGGCCTTCGCGCACCAGCGGCATGACCTGGCGCCCCGGGGTTTTGTTCAGCAGTGCCAGTTCTGCCTGGACCTGGGCGAAATCGGGCACCTCGCCTTCCTTGAGCGCCGGCACGTCATCACGGATTTCGACAGGGGAATAATGCTTGGCCCCCACCACCCGGACCCGGCCGATCTTGGTCTCGCTGACTTGGAGATAGACGATGCCGTCTTCGACTTTCTGCTCTGGCAACTCAACGAACACCGATTGATAACCCCGGGCCTGATAGACCTTTTGCAAGGCCTCCCGGGCGCCTTCGATGTCGCTCAAGGCCTTTTGCGGACCGAGGAACGGGTACACCGCTTCCTCGATGGCCCGGGCGTCGAGCACGGTGTTGCCCCGCACGAAATACTCGTTCACGTCCACCAGGCGAGCCGGCGCCGCTTCGGCCTCCTGCCCTCCTTCTGCGGCGAATGCCGACGGCCCCCCGACCGCCAGCAGCAACCAGCCCCACAGCGCCGGCCGCGATTTGAAGAAATGCTCCACACCACCCCCTGAATTCAAAATACGGCTCAATTGCTTGCGGTCGATGTCGTGGCGTGCCGGGCCAGCCAGGTGTGCAGCAGCGCGAAGTTCAAGGAGAACTCCGGCATTTGCAGCAAGGCGCCACAGAACACTTCACCGATGATTTTCTGGATGAGCCGCACCGCCCGCGCGTCGCCCAGCAGTGTGGCGAGGTCTTTGCTCAGGACGTTGAAGCTCCAGACCTTCTGGTTCAGGTCCAGGCCGACGAACCAGCGGAACAGCAGGTTGTAATTGAGTTGTTCGTAGAGTTGCTGCTCGCTGGGCACCGAATAGAGCAGTTGCAGCAGGAGGATATGCATGGCGGTTTGCGGTGCGATCAGCATCTGGGCACCGGCATTGAGGCCCTGCAGCACATCGCGATGGTCATCCAGCAGGTCGTCGATCTGCGGACGCAGCAAGACCAGTGAATGGCCTTGCGGAATGTAGCTTGACACTTCCTTGAGCGCGCCTTGCCAGTCATCCTGGGAAACGATCCAGACCCACGGCGCGCCGTAGCGATACACCGAGACCGGCTGCTTGCGCGCCGCCTCGACGATCTTCGACAGCCGCTGGTCAAGCTCCTGCATGCCCACTTTCGAATAACGTTCCATAGTCCCCATCGCCTCACTCCCGGCTTCGCGCCCCGGCTCCAAAACGACCTTGCAGGCCCCCTTGAACACGTCACACAGGCATGACGGGAATGGCGATGTGCTACCGAACTTTTGTCATGAAAGCTTCATTTTGGAGAGACCAGGGAGATGCCCAGACTTGGGGCGACTGGCGGATTTTTTGTGGGAGCGAGCCTGCTCGCGAAGACGGTGGGTCAGTTTGCATTGATGTCGGATGGGCTGCCGCCATCGCCGGCAAGCCTTGCTCCCACATCTATGGTTACCCCCTTTTCTGCAATACTGTTCTTGATGCGTGTTTGGCTTGCTTTCATCTATCCGGCGTCTGAGTGGGGTATAGGCCCCNTGCGACATAGATCTCCTGTGGGAGCGAGCYTGCTCGCGATTGCGGTGGTTCAGTCACATGGATGTTGAAYKTGCTGGCCTCTTCGCGAGCAGGCTCGCTCCCACATCTATGGTTACCCCCTTTTCTGCAATACTGTTCTTGATGCGTGTTTGGCTTGCTTTCATCTATCCGGCGTCTGAGTGGGGTATAGGCCCCGCGCCTCGATGAGAATTCGATGCCCGACGATCCTTATTAGGGGAGCGGCCTTACAGCCGTGTGGGAGCCCAGGGTTGTCGTCAGGCCGGGTGGCCGTTCACGTCATCTGTTATCCAGCATCGCAAAACCAGGTGGGTGGTGCTCGGGTGACAGCAGGGTCAGGCGTTCGTCGCGCTTGGCCTTGCATCAAATTCTGTATGGTTTGCCGCAATCGCCCAGGCGATTCTCGCCATTTTATTGGCCAGCGCGCAGGCCACGTGGTTGCTGTGGTGGCGGGCCAATAGCTGCCGGACCCAGTCAGCTAGCCAGCCTGTTTGTTTGTCCAGATGAATCATGTAAGTCCGGGCACATTGGACGAACAGGCGCCTCTGGTTTCGATCACCGCGCTTGCTGATGCCTAGAAGTGTCGTATTGCCGCCTGTGGAATGTTGTTTGGGGACCACCCCGATCGAGGCCGCGTAGCATCGACCGCATTTGAACTGCTTGCCATCGCCTATTTCAGCAGCCAGGACGGTGGAGGTGATCGGGCCCATACCGGGCATCGTCATCAAACGCTTCGCCAGATCATCTTCAGCGGCCTGGCAATCCACTTCCTTATCCAGCGTCGTGACCTGCTTATCCAAATACATAAAATGCTCATACTGCTTGGTCAGCATTTTTTGGGTGAGGGCCGGAAATGAGCTCGACTCCAGCAGTACGGGAAGACTTCTGATGTGTTTAAACCCCCGGTCCAGGCTGATACCGAACTCCAGAAGGGCTGCGTGAATCCGATTGGCAGTCGCGGTGCGGTCCTTGATGAACGAGTCACGGGTTGAGTTGAGCAGCGCCAGCGCCTGCCGAGATTGGGTCTTGTAGGGCACAAAACGCATGCTCGGGCGAGTCGCCGCCTCACAGATGGCCTCGGCATCAGCGAAGTCGTTCTTGTTGCTTTTCAGGTAAGGGCGTACGAGATGAGGGGCTATGAGCTTGGGCGTATGGTCTAGCTTGGCCACCTCTTGCGCCATGAAATGCGCTCCACCGCAGGCTTCCATCACTACAGTGCAAGGTTCAAGCTTCGCCAAGTGTTGGATGAGCGCGACTCGGTTGAATTTTTTGTGGTAAAGCTCATGACCATGATCATCCTGCGCATGCAGGTGAAAAGAGTGTTTTCCCAGGTCGATGGCGGCAATAGCTACTTTGTTCATGGCAATGGTCTCCGATAGGCCCCCTGCGAAAGCTTAGTGGGCAATCGCAGGGGGCGGCGGGGGTAGCCATTTCATTA